>JAUNKR010000015.1 GCA_030532705.1 Peptostreptococcaceae bacterium | reverse complement strand
TTTTCATAATCTTATTATATCACATCGTTATGCTTTTTAATAGGTATTAGTATCATGAGATCTTCTTTGATCTTGCTCTTTGGATCCTGTTACCCAAGTCTTCTATGCGTCAATAAAAAAGATCGCAGCAAAAGCGTTGCGATCTTTTTTGTTATTCCATCAATTTTTGATCCCAAAAGAACGACCCTTCCGGAAAAGTGTGCGATCGATCCCTTATGCTTCCTTCGGAATGATATCGCTCATGATCTGATGTAGATCCAAGATACTGATCAATCTTCCTTCATAAGTCACGACGCCTTTTGTGATGCGCAGATTGTCTCCACCGACGGATCGATCTGCTTTTTGGATATTTGATCGATTTACACGAACGATCCCATTGACCGAGTTTACACGATAGGCGATATTCATCCCTTCATAATCCGTTAAGATGAAGAGGTCTTTAGGGTTTTTTTCGATCATGGTATTGCGGATAAATGACGGTAAAGCGATCACGGTATAGAGAATATCTCTGGGCTTGAAAAGTCCTTCTACCATCGGATGTGATAAAGCGGCAGGTGTAACTTCCTGTACTGTCATGATCTCACGAACATTGGTAACATCGATCCCGAATGCTTCACTTCCGATCATAAATTCCATGATCTCTATTTCCGCATTATCGATCCCATTTTCCACTTTTGAATGTAGATTCATATATTTTCTCCTATTAAAAATTTATTTCTTCTCTTCCAAACACCTTGATCTTCGCCATCCCGGTCTCAACGTCAAACGCCATTGTTCTTGCATAATTTGCACCAAGATCTTCTTTGATCAGTCGAATACGTTCTGTCATCAATACCTGCTTTACGGCGAGCGCATTGCGTTCTCCGATGTTTCCAAGCGATGAACTGTCAGGGATATCGAACATCTTTGCCCCGCCCGCGATCTTTGCGACCATCCTCGCCCGGACCGCTCCGAAAGCTTCCATCTTCCGAAGGGTCTCTCTTATTCCGGTATCGGCATACTTAAAAAGGTTGTCCACTTTGTTTTTAGGCGCTTCGGGTAGCATAATATGGACCATTGCTCCTAACTTGATCATCGGATCGTACAAACAGATCCCGATACATGAGCCGAGCGCATAAGTAATGATGGTCCCTGTTGCACGGGCTTGCTTCATATCAGCGATCCCAACAATATATTGTCTAGTCATGCTTTATTCCTAACTTTTGAAAAAGATGGTTGAGCGATTTTACATCCGGAAGTAATATCAGGTTGCTTTCCAAGATCTTTTCATCCATCGACAGCTTTCCTCCGATCGATAGGATCTTGTTGGATTCATATCCGTATTCTACCATCGGGACAGCTAAGATCCCTCCAAGCATATTGATCGAGATCCCCGGAACAGACAGATTGGCTGTGATGCCTGCCAGTGAAGTGATCGCATTCATGTAGGATGATATGATGATATTCCCGACCTCGATGATCGCGGAGATCTCCATCTCGTTCAGCTGAAAATAATTTTCGATCTTGTCTGCAAGCACGCCTTGGAGCATCGTGTTGATCGAATCCAGTTCCTGCGTATAAAGCATGATCCCGTTGATCTCTCCGCTGATCCGACTCATAACACCGGCAACGATCTTCTCAGGACCTCCCATTTTGTTGATCGCCTCGTTATATCCCAGTACAGAAACTTCCGGCATCGACATCTTGATCTTCGTGTTGAGCAATGTCGATAGCGCCGTTGCCGCATTGCCGGTCCCGATACTTCCAATCTCTTTCAAAACATCCAGTTCCATCGAGTTCATCTGCTCATAGCTTGTTATACTCATTTTCCTATTCCTATCCTCTCAATGAATTTATTATACCTTCCACCTCATCCGATGTTGTTACCATTCGGAGTGCAAACTGATATGCTCTTTGCGTCTCGATCATCCGGGACATCTCCTGCGCAAATTCCACATTCGAAGTCTCTACGATCCCCTTCTCCACTCTTACATCATCGGCGATCGTCGGCAAACCGTTTTTTGCCTTCGCCAGCATCCGATTTCCGCCAATGCTCTCCATATCATTGTAGTTTTCAAACTGAAATACGGCGATCCGATCTTCCAATCCCATCGGCGCTTGTTTTTGATCCGCTTTGTCGGAAGTCCCTTTCAAAAAATCCTCCCGCACATCGATCGGACGTCTATCTTTTCCAAGTACCGGATAGCCATCTTTTGTCGCAAGCCGAAATCGTCCGTCGGACTGTCTGGACAAAATAAATCCGCCTTCTCTCGTGTATGCGATATTTCCATTGGGCATTTGGATCCCGAATAGCCCCTCTCCTGTGATCGCAAAACTCAATGGATCATCCGTTTGATTGTAGGATCCGCTTCGCATGTCGATCTCCGTTTTTTCGATCTTAACGCCTACTCCTGTCTTCAGCTTCGACGAAGATCCTTTCGGTGCATTCATATTGCTGTAGATCAGTCCGGAAAAAGTTCCCGACTTGCTCTTATAACCATCCGTATTGATATTGGCAATATTATTGGATATAATGTCCAGCTTTTCCTGCTGGCCCATCGCGCCGATCGCGCTTGTATAAAATGACAGATTCATATTGCCTCCTTATAATCTGCCCAGCTCTGTGGTCGCTTTTGCCATCAGCTGGTCATATATTTTAATGATCTGAGCTGCACTTTGGATCGCGCGTTGGCTCGTCATCATAGATGTCATTTCAGATATCATGGAAACATTAGAGCGTTCCAGAGTGTTCTGCACGATATGTCCATTGACCGCCTGCGGATCATTTCCTATAAACAACCCGGCCGGGGTTTTTTGAAGTGCATCGTAATTCTCAAAGTCCACCACTTTGACTTTGTCGATAACATTTCCTTCGACCCCTCTGATCGTACCGTCTGTTTCCACTTGGATCTTGTCCGTATTCAGCAGAATGGGTCCTGACTGCCCCATTACTCTTCCGATAGACGGAAGTGCCAAATACCCTTGTTCGTCAATGATAAAGCTTCCGTTGCGTGTATAGAGTCTTCCACTTGGACTCTGTATTTCGAAAAATCCTTTTTCGGCAAGTGCCATATCCAATGGATTTCCCGTTTCTTCAAACGCCCCTTGCTCATGATTGACCATTGTTTCTGTGGCCGAACGTATTTTTGAAGCATTGTTCAGTTCCGATGATGAATTTGAGCCGTTGTTCTGTGCTCGGTACAGCATTTCTTCTTTGAATGTCGTAGATACCATGGTGTCCTTTTTGAAACCGGGTGACGAAACATTCACCATATTGTTGCTTATCACATTGAGATTTCTGTTTTGAGTCAATACTCCGGATGTTAAATTATATAGTCCTTGTAACATATTCTTCCTTTCTTTCCTCGAGCGTCACCCGAATTTCTATCTAGTGCTGCATATATTCTTTCATCGAGCCACGAAGCTTCTTGATCGCTGTTGCATGGATCTGCGAGATCCTAGGTTCGCTTACATTCAGTATCGCTGCGATCTCCTTCATGCTGAGGTTCTTGTGATAGTACATATCGATGACCGAACGTTCTCTATCTCTCAAACCGCTTAGTCCTTTTTTGAGCGTTTCATCCATCTCATCCTCAAGCAATGTGCTCTCCGGTGAACGATCGCTCTCCAGGGAAGATACTCTTTTGAAATCAGCCACCTCTCCGGCTTCTTCCAAGATCATATCGAGTGATAAAAATCCAAAGATATTGTTTTTGGAAGTTTGTTCCCAATATTTTTGAACACTCATTCCCATAAAATCTGCCACCTCATTTGCTGTAGGTGTTCTTCCTGTTTTTGCATAAAGTGCCTCTGTGGCTGTATTGATGTCTTTATTCGCTTTGCGTATGCTTCGTGGGACCCAGTCTTGCTTCCTTGCGATGTCGATGATCAGTCCGCGGATACGCTTTGAGATATAAGTTTCAAACTTCACGTTTTTATCCAGGTCAAATTTGTCGATCGCTTTTATTACCGCGATCACGCCTTCATTTACGATGTCATCCAGCTGTGTAAAGCTGATATAAACATCTCTCATCTGATGGGCGATCACTCGGATCGTATCGATATAACGTAGCACGATCTCCTGTTTGATCCCTTCATCCTTTGTCAGTTTGTACTCCATCAATAGTTCTTCGTTACTTTTGAATTCCATTTCATTACAGTAAGCCATTGTTTTCTCCCAATCGTTGCGCCATACCAAGGTCCTATGTTCTCTTCGGTATTATCTCCTTACAAAACCACCAGAGAACGACACCTTTGGTCCAGCATCGTTTCGGCTTTGGTTTTCCCAAAGCATTGTTAACCTTCTATATTACCGATCGCTTGTATTTGGACATTGTTGGCTATCTCATTGAAAGACAGCACATAGACATTCGGATAAAATTGCTCGATCAGCCTTGCAAAGTAGATCCTCACAACGTGACTTGTCAGGATAATCGGACGCTGTGAAAGCTCTGCAAATTTTTTGAGCTGCTCCGAAAGCTGTGATATGATCTTTTGCAATGTATCCGGGCTCAGTGCCAGATAGATCCCTTGTTCGCTTCTTGTCAGCGAGCTCACGATCGTTTTTTCTAGCTCCGCATCCAGAGTGACTACGCGCATCTGACCATTTTCACAGAAACGTCTTGTGATCGTCCTCTTGAGAGCGATCCGGATCTTTTCAGTGATCGAATCGATATCATTCGATGAGCCTGCTGAATCGATAATACTTTCCAGTATGCTCGCCATATCCTTGATCGGAACACCCTCTTTAAGCAGATTGGATAATACCTTTTGAAAATTCGCATAAGACATGATGTCAGGGAATACTTCTTCCACAAGCTGCGGTTGCGTTTGTTTCGTGTTCTCGATGATCTGCATGATCTCTGAACGCGTGAGCAGCTCATGTGCATATTTCTTGACCGTTTCCGATAGATGTGTCACCATGACGGAAAGCGGGTCAATGACCGTGTAGCCATAGATCTCTGCCATTTCCTTTTTATCCGCAGTGATCCATTTGCCCGGGATACCGTATGCCGGTTCGATCGTCTCGATCCCGTCGATCGGCGTTACCGGTGTCGATGGCTCCAGTGCCAAATAATAATCTGTCAGGATCTCGCCTCGAGCGATCTCCTCTCCTTTGATGTTTATCGTATATTGATTGGTGTTGAGCGCTGAACTGTCTCTCAATCGGATCGACGGGATCACAAATCCCATATCCTGTGCGTATTGTCGCCGGAAGATGACGATGCGATTGATCAGCTTTCCGCCGCTCTCTTCATCGACCAGCGGGATCAGACTGTACCCAAACTCCATTTCAATCGGTTCAATATTGAGCAGCGGATAGATATTGTTGATATCTTTGAAATGGGCATTTTCATCGATCGGTCCTTCTTCGATCGGTACGATCTCCTGTGCCATTTCCTCTTCTTTCGCCGCTCTGTTTTTCACAGTGAATCCAAGCCCCATCAATGCCGCTGCTATGATAGCAAGCTGAATATGAGGAGCCCCCGGTACCAAAGCGATCACACCCATCAGCCCTCCGGCAATGATCAGCGCGGTCGGTTGTGCCATAAATTGCTTGCTCACGTCATTGTTGAGCGAGCCGTCAGATACCGCACGTGTTACGATCATCCCCGTCGCCGTCGAGATCAGCAGTGCCGGGATCTGAGATACCAAACCGTCTCCGATCGTTGCGATCGAATAGATCTGTAATACTTCCCCAAAAGACAGACCCGATTGGATCAGACCGATCACGGTACCTGCGATGAAGTTGATCAAGGTGATGATGATCGACATGATCGCATCCCCTTTTACGATCTTGGTCGCACCATCCATAGCGCCGTAGAAGTCCGCTTCTTTTTGGATCTTGTATCTCCGATTTCTCGCGTCTTCTTCAGTGATCAGACCGGAACTTAGATCGGCGTCGATCGCCATCTGTTTCCCCGGCATCGCATCGAGTGTAAATCTTGCCGCTACCTCCGCGACACGTTCCGCACCCTTCGTGATCACGATAAACTGGACCAAGACGATGATGAGGAAGATAATGACCCCGACGATAATATTGCCCTGCAGCACGAAGCTGCCGAAAGCCTTGATGACCGCACCGGCTTCCCCTTGCTTTGTCAAGATCAACCTCGTTGATGAAATGTTCAGTCCCAAACGTAGCAATGTGGTGATCAAAAGCAATGACGGAAAGATTGAAAACTCGAGCGACTCTTTGATATTCATCGTGATCAACAAGATCACCAGCGAGACCGAGATGTTCAGGATGAACATAACGTCCAGCACGAAGGGACTCAACGGAATGATCAGCAATAGCACGATGATCACAACGAAAAGCGATATTCCATTGCTTAACAACTTTTTCATAAAATCTCCTACCCTACCCATGCAACAGCTATCTGTTGCTCAAATCCAGTATCTTTACTAGAATTTCAGCGATCTCTCCATAATGCTCGCTCGGGATCGGATACCCGATCTCAGTCTGAGCAAAAAGCGATCTCGCCAGCGGTCTGTTCTCAAGGACCTTCACCCCTGATTCTTCCGCCACTTTGATGATCCGAAGCGCCAGTTCATCCTGTCCTTTTGCAAGGACGATCGGTGCCGGATCCTTATCGATATCATATTTGAGGGCGACCGCAAAATGCGTCGGGTTCTTGATCACGACATCGGCTTCCGGCACTGCCTGCATCATTCGAGACATTGCCATTTTCCGTTGCATGTCTTTGATCTTGCCTTTGATCTGAGGATCTCCCTCCGTTTGTTTGTACTCTTCCTTCACTTCCTGCTTGGACATCTTGATCTGTCGCTCATAATCCCACCATTGATATAGATAATCTCCCGCCGAGATAACGACAAATATGATGGCGATCGTATAGACCAGTGACATCACCGTATTGAGCATATAGCCGATGGACGCGCCCAATGCCATATCCATCGTCCTTGTGATCGGTACCAGGCGTTTGACGATAAACTGATATAAAACGACCGCCATGATGGTGATCTTGATCAGGTTTTTCGTAAGCTCCACCAGATTTTTGAGTGCAAACATTCGTTGAATGCCTTGAATGGGATTTAGTTTCTCCCATTTGAATTTTATCGCATCGGTCGTAAAAAGCAATTTGGTCTGCGCCATCGTTGCGATGATCGCGATCCCCGACGATGCGAGCAATATCGGAAATGCAGTTTTCGCAAAAGTGATGATAAAATCCTGCGTGATATTTTGTGCGGTTCCTGCATCTACTTTCGTAGTGGTTGACATCAGCATCAGATATTTACTCATAAAACTGCCGATGCTTTGATTGACAAAAGGGAATAGTAGTTTCAACGCGCTGAATACTCCGATCAGAGAACTCGCGATCACGACATCCCTACTCATCAGTACATGACCTTTTTTTCGCTCATCCCGCCGTTTCTTGGGGGTGGCTTTTTCGGTTTTTGAATCCGCCGCCATAGCGCTCCTCTACAACAGTGCTACAACCTCTCGAATCTGTTCGATCATTTCCAAGATCAGTTTATGCACAAAATCACCCATCGGTGCGATCAAAAACACGATCGCGACCAAGCCGATAAAGATCTTCATCTGGATATTTACGGCAAACACGTTGATCTGAGGGATCGTCTTCATCAAGATCCCTACGCCCGCTTCACCGATGAATTCCAATGCGATGATCGGAAACGCCATCTGAACGCCCACTAAGGTGCATTGAACGAAGATCGCGAGGATCCTCGAGCTCATCAACGGATCCCAGCTCATTTCCCCATAGGGAATGATCTCCCTTAGATCTATCAAAAGCCGGAACAAAGCGATATGCCCGTCGATCGCAAAAAATATCAGCATAAACATGATATTCAGCATCGTTGCAGTCAGTGCAAGCGAGCTGTTGGATTGTGCATCATAGATGGTCGACATCGACAGTCCCATCTGAAAATCGACGATCCCTCCCGCCAATACGATCACATATTGGAACAAGGAGATGATGAAGCCGATCACATAACCCACCACAAATTCTTTGAGCAAGAGCACAATATACTCTAATAAACTACCTACTACTATTTCTTGATTGGGCAGACTGATCAAAAACAGTGTCAGCACCATGATCATCCCCGCCTTTACGATACCCGGTATGCCTCGTCGACCTAAGATCGGATTGACCAACACAAAACCGGATACACGCATCATGATCAAACTCCATAGAAGAACTTCATTTTGCATATCCGCCTCCTATTTGAGCATCATATCGAATATTTCATAGCTGAAGCCTTGCAACAGCTCCAGCATCGCTCCTCCTGTGAGCAATAGTATCACTGCGATCAACAGCAGCTTCGGTACAAAAGTAAGCGTCTGCTCATTGATCTGTGTCGCTGCCTGTAAGATAGAGATCAATATCCCCGCCCCCATCGACAGCAGCAGGATCGGCCCTGCCAGCTTCAATGCGATCATCGCTGCTGATTGCATGAGCCCGATCACTTCTGAATTCGTCATACAACCTCCTAATTAAAGCTCCGCAGCAGAGTGGAAAACAGTAGATTCCATCCATCCAGCGTTACAAAAAGTAAGATCTTAAACGGCAATGCGATCATCGCCGGCGGCAACATGATCATCCCCATTGACATCAACGTACTCGATACGACGATGTCGATGAGCAGGAATGGGATAAATAATAAGAATCCCATGATGAACGCTCTCTTGAGCTCTGAGGTCATAAATGCAGGAATGATCACCCGGATCGGGATCTCATCGGTATTCTCCGGGGTGCTTTGTCCTGTGGCGGACATATACATATCTAATGTGTCCACTTCCGTCTGGCGAAGCATAAACTCCCGAAGGGGCTTTTGCGCTCGTTGAAGCGCGACCTCTTGCGTGATCGTTCCTTCACTGTAGGGTCGATACGCATTTTTTGTGATATCATCGGTCACCGGCGCCATAATGAACAAGGTCAAAAACAGGCCGATACCGACAAGTACGATATTCGGTGGTGTCTGTTGTATTCCCAATGCATTTCGCAAAAAGGAGAGTACGATGATTATTCTTGTAAAGCTGGTGGTCATCACCAGCAACGAAGGAAGTAACGACACCGACGTCAGCAGAAATAAGATCTCTAACGTTTGTACTCCATCGCCGTTTACATTTATCAATGCATCCATTAACTACCCCATGCCGAGCCTACTTTTTGCTCAGCTTCTTGAATATATCCGCAAACTTCTGCTGCGTGAAAGAAGCGTCTTCTTCCTTCAGCATCTCTTCAATATCTTCTTCATTCAGCTCGGTCAGATTAGAGATCCCTCCTGACGTGATCCCTATCAAAAACTGTCTGCCGCCGACCTTGATCGCCGCGATCGCTTTATCCTGACCGACCGCCATGCTGTCAAGGAGCTTGATATGCTTTGCACTGCTCTGTCTTGCAGTCGCTCCCCCAAGATATTTGCTTGCGAGATATGCCAGATATAATATACCGAGCAAGATGAAGATGGATAGTATCAATGGAAAGATCCCATCAAACATATTCCCTCCTAACTTTTGCCCAGCACCTCGGTCACTCGAATGCCGAAGTTATCATGAACTACCACTACATCGCCTTTTGCGATGCATCGATTATTCGCATAAAGTTCGACTTGATCCCCTGCCAATTTATCCAGAACGATCAATGACCCTTGCGTGATCTCCAAGATCTCTCGGATCGGTTTCTTCGTACGTCCGATCTCTACCGATACGACCAATGGCACATCCATCAGCATATCCACATTTTCTTGCTTCGCTACCCCGGTCAGATTCGGATTGACCGTTTTACTGTCCTTCACCTCAAACACACGCGGCTCCATCTGATGATTGCTTACCGGTGCCGGTTGCGACTGTTGTATCGGCTGAGGCACTTCACTTTTTGGTGTTTCATTTGCCTTGAGCATCGCTTCGATCGCCTCCTGGCTCATCACCGCAGTTGATTGCCCCGAAGTATTTTTAAGTGCTTGATCTTCTGCCGGTGCTTCGTTCGCCTTGAGCATCGCTTCGATCGCCTCTTGACTCATCACTGCATTTGATGACTCTTGCTCCGAAGCATTTTCAACCGCTTGATCTTCTGCAGGTGCTTCGTTCGCCTTCAGCATCGCTTCGATCGCTTCCTGGCTCATCACTGCATTTGTTTCCGATACAGGTACTTCCTCTTCCGGCGTGATAATGCTGTGGCTTTCATCACCCAGAGCGTTCATATCCTTCATAAATGTAGCTACCATCTCTTTTACAAGATCCATCGGCATTACATTCATAAATTCACTTTTGAGCTTACCTTCGATCGAAAGGTCAAATTCGATCACGACAAAATGCTCCGCCTGATCAAAATGATTTCCCTTAAAGCTCTCCACATCTTTCACTTCAAAAGTGGTCGGTGGCGAAATATTGATCATCTTCCCCATCAGTTCGGAAAGTGCTGTCGATGATGCCCCCATCATCTGATTCATCACTTCACAGACTGCACTGATCGATATTTCATCCAGTTCAAATCCTTCTTCAGGGATCTCGGTCTGCATCAGCATCTCCAAAATCACCCGAATGTCTTCTTTTTTGAGTATCATGATATTATTTCCGCTGATACCCTGTACATAATCTATCGTTACTGCGATCGCAGGCTCCAAATTTTTGAATTCAAATTGTTCATAGGATTCTACCCTAACCCTTGGCACCGTGATATCCACTCTGGCATTGAGCATATTGGATACTGCCGTTGCCGATGATCCCAAGCTGATGTTGACTATTTCTCCTATCGCATCGATCTCCATGGAGCTTAGAATTTCATGATTCATCTTTTCCTCCCCCTAATCGCGGGTCTATTTTCCAACTTCAAGTGCTTTCTGCGCCATGAGTTTCATGGTGTTAAACACTGTAACATTTGCGTCATACGATCTCGAGGCAGACATTGCGTCAATGGTTTCTTTGATGAGTTCTACATTCGGCATCTGCACATAACCGTTTTCATCCGCATCCGGATGCTCCGGATTATATACCGGCTTTGATTCTCTTTCATCCTCTACGATCTCTGCCACATGGACACCGCCTTTTTGCTCTTTGAGTTTGCTTCTCAATACCCGCTGAAAGCTATCCTGTTCATTCGGTCGAAGCACGACCATTTTCCTACGATACGGTCCACCAGATTCCGTTCTTGTCGTATCGATATTCGCTATATTTTCCGAGATGATATCCAGTCGCTGTCGCTGTGCTGTAAGCGCCGATGCACTGATATTCATCGAACTGAGAAATGACATATTGCCCCCTATCCAAGCAGCTGCTCAACGGTCTTGATGATCCTGTCCGGCTTGAAAGGTTTTACGATAAAGTCTTTGGCTCCCGATTTGATCGCATCGATGACCATCGCCTCCTGTCCCATCGCAGAACACATTACGACCTGCGCCTGAGGATTTTGACCTTTGATCGCCTTGAGCGCTTCCAATCCGTCCATATTTGGCATTGTAATATCCATGATCACTAGATCCGGTTTAACTTCATTGTACATTTCAACCGCTTGCGCGCCATCCGCCGCTTCATACAAATCGGAGTACCCATTCTTTGTCAGGGTGTCCTTCACCATCATTCTCATAAATGCTGCATCATCAACAACTAATATTTTTGCCATTTTCTTTCTCCTATTTTAGATTAATTCTCTTATTTTTATTCCTAGATTATCATCCACAACAATAATGTCCCCTCTGGCGATCAGTCGATCATTCGCAAAGATATCGACCGTATCCCCCGCATATTTGTCGAGTACGACAAGGGTTCCATCCCCAAATTCCAATATTTCCTCGATCGAGCTTTTGGTACTTCCTATTTCGATGGAAAGTTCGACCATCTCATCCAAAAAACCGATCTTTTGTTCTGCCGCTTTCATTTCTTCTCCTTTACTGGTCCAGCATCCGATTGATGCGTACCGCCATATTCTTTTTGTGTACGCCCAGCTTTCCGGTGAAGCGCTCTTTGTCATCGATATACAAAAATACGTCAGAATCCTTTGGTCTGTTTAGATTGATCACATCGCCGACCTTCAACTCATAAGCATCTCCCAAAAGGATCTTAGAACTTCCCATCTTGACCTTGATCTCTAAAGATGTGCTGCGAAGGGCATCCATGATCACCTGCTCTTCTTCACGATTTGCCAAGCCGCTCTGGCTCTCTTTGAGCAATCGTTCATATTGAGCAAAGACGGAAGACAATGTGCTTCCCGGGATGCAGATATTGATCTTCCCTTCCGTTACGCCCAACCGGACATCGACGACAACGATCACCACCGTCTCATCCGCACCGATCAGCTGCACCATGCTCGGATTTTTTTCCAAACGTTCAAAGTTGCATCCGACCTCAGTAAAAGCGGACCAGGCATCCCCTAAATTCTTGACGATATGTGAGAAGAGTGCCTCAAACAGCGAAAGTTCCACATCGGTGTATTTGTACTGAAAAGGAACATCTACACCCGATCCGTCTCCTCCTCCGATCATCATATCGATCATTGCCAAAGTCAGCTGTGTGGATACATGCATCAGTACCGGCGCTCCTTTTTTGCCATCGACCAGTTCCACACCTGTGATGCCAAGAACATCGTTCTCGCCCAAAGCATTTGAAAACTCATAATATCGCTGCTCCTCGATCCCGATCACCTGAACATCCGCATTGGTTCGGAAGATCCCGTTGAGCTTTGAGGAAAGCATCCTTGCATAGTTATCATATACATTGTGCAATACCTTCAGTTTATCCCGATTGAATTTCTTGGGACTGTAAAAATTATACTTTCGGTATTCCTCCGGATTTTCCTGGACTTCAGGCGGTGGCGGATCTTCTGCCCCTCCGCTTGACAGCATTGAGTTTAGCAGCATATCGATCTGACTTTGCGATAATACTTCTGACATTTTCCACCTCCTTATCCTTGTTCATAAGCTTCTTTATAATATTCATCCAATGCCTTTACGACTGCTCCGTTTTCTGTGATCAAAATTTCTACTCTTCGATTTTTGGCACGATTTTCGGCAGTGTCAAAAGGACTGACCGGACGAAACTGACCATAGGAGCTCGAGACGAGTTTTGCCGGATCGATGATATTCTTCTGCTGGATATAGACCAGCACCTCCGATGCTCGATTCGATGATAAAAAGCGGTCAAATTCCACATCGTTTACTTGATTTGGCGACGCCTGCGAAGTATGTCCCAAAACTTGGATCTCTTGAATGATATCCGTGGCATCTCCTATCACGGAAGTAAAAATGTCCAATACTTTCTTTCCTTCCGGAAGGAGTGCATAGCTGTCTCCACTAAAGAACACATTGTTTCGGAAAGTCACAAATGCAAATCCGTCCCCTTTTCTGATCTCAACATCGGATTGAAGATTTTGATCTGCGATCTCTTTGGAAAGCACGAAGTATAATTTGTCCAACGAATCGATCTCCGTGTTTGCGGTCACTTCGGTCGAATCAAACTTGGATTCATCCGCCGGCTCTCCGGTGATGATCTGCGCCACTTCTTTTCCGGCATCCGGATTAAAGCTTTTGACTACGATCGCCCATTTCGCCGCATCCACCGAACTGATCGAGTAGAGCAATACGAAAAAGCATAGCAGCAAGGTGACCATATCCGAATAAGTGGCGAGCCATCCGGGTCCGCCGCCGCCGGAGCTTCTCTTGTTACGTTTTACCATACTTCACCTACTTTTTCCCTTTTTTACCTTCTTTTCCGCCGTCTTCCCCTCCGGCTCCGCCTTTGTTACGCTTGCTGAATGCCAGATAAGTCTGAAGTTTTTCTCTCAAGAATTTCGGATTGTCTCCCGCCTGTATTGACAAGACCCCTTCGATGACGATGTTCTTGTACAAGAGTTCTTCTTCATTTCTCAGTTTCAGTTTTTTTGCCAACGGTCCAAAGATCAGATTGGCAAGCACCGTACCATAGAAAGTTGTGATCAGTGCAACGGACATATCCTCTCCGATCGTACTTTCTCCACCGCCTGAAACGTCCATGTTTTTTAGCATGTTGACGAGTCCGATCAATGTACCGATCATACCGAATGCGGGAGCGATCGCTTCCCCTGTTTCATAGAGTGCCAAAGATTTTGCGTGACGCTCATCCAAATACATCAGTTCCTCTGTCAAGATCTCCTTGATCTTTTCAGAGTCCGGAACGTCGACGATCATCATCAGTGAGCTTTTGAAAAATGGTTCCTGTATTTCGTTTGATTTTTCCTCTAGCGAAAGCAATCCATTCTTTCTCGCTGTCTGTGCAAGCTCAACCATCTGTTCGATGCAGGCATCCGGATCATATTTTTTCCCATTTGCTATAATTTTGATGTGCTTTGGGATCTCCTTGAATGTGCTGAGCGGGAAGCTGGCGATCAGTCCCGCCAGCGTACCGCCTATTACAATGATCACACTGGGCAGATCGAAGAAATTTCCTAAATTGCTTATCTGTATCCCGTTGATGATCAGTATCGTTCCAAGGAGGATTCCAATTATGGTTGAAATATCCATTTTTCCTCCAAATCGTTTTTATTGTTTCCCATAGATCTGTTGTTTATATTTGATGATCAGCTCGATGATCTCATCCAAGCTTTCTTTGACGATATAAAACTCTTTGTTCGTCAAAGTGATCTTTGAGTCCGGTATGATGTCGATCGCCATGATGTGGTCACTGTTCAGCGCAAAATGTTCTCCATTGAGCTTCGTAAGTTTTATCATCATTCCTCCATCCTAAGGGACCTTTTCCCTTTTAACGCTTGATAGACATCAGATCTTCCAGCATCTGATCCGATACCGTAATGATCCTTGTGTTTGCCTGGAATCCTCTCTGCGTCGTGATCATCTCAGAAAACTCTCTCGCAAGATCCACATTTGCCATCTCCAGTCCATTGGACATCAACTGACCCGTTCCGCCTTTTCCTGCCAAGAAAGCCTCCACGACGCCCGCATTTTTCTTTATTTTGTAGTAAGGTCCTTGGCTTTTTTCCAATGCGTTGGAGTTTGGAACATTTGCGATCGCAATTTTCGCGATCGTGACCGGATTGTTTTTATCATCGATCCCGCTGATCGTTCCATCCGCTCCGATGCTGATGCTCGTCACATTCAATCTTGGATCCTGACCTGTCGCATCATAGCTTCCGTCCGCCTTTTGGATCCGGATCGGTCTTAATTTTGCAACCTCCGCATCTCCCGGATCAAATTTGTCTTGCGCCCTCTCATTGACGACTCCGTAGACGATCATTCCGTTTGAATCGACCAGGTATCCCGCTCCATCAAATTTGAAATCCCCAACTCGAGTCAACTCCAGGGAAGCGATCTTACTGTTCGTGCCACCTTTTGGATTATCGATCTGTCCTCCCGCTGTCCCTGAAGCATCCAGCCTTCCTACCATAAACAGTCCCTGTCCGTCGATCATGACATCCGTCGGTGAATCGGTCGGTGCATAAGATCCTGCCGTGAACAACAGGTCGATCGCGCCGATCTGAGATCCATAACCCACCTGCGCCGCATTTCGTCCTCCGAAAGTTGTCGATGCATCGCTTGAGCTTGATTTGGTCTGATAGATCGACTCCTTGAAAGTCGCTCTTGCTGCCTTAAAGCCAAAAGTATTTACGTTTGCGATGTTGTTTCCTATAACATCCATTTTTGATTGGTGTGATCTAAGTCCTGACACACCGGAAAACATTGATTTGATCATTTTTATTCCTTTCTATCCGTCGGCAGCTACCCTTCCGGTGTCTGCCATAGCCTCCTTGCGGTCCAGCTATATCATGACGGCTCCATCGATATTTGTAAAAATATTATTTTTCATCTCCATCGGGTTCATGGAGGTGACTACCGTATTATTTGCAACATTGACGACAAAAGCTCCTTGCTTTCCGATCACGACGATGTCTTTGACTCCCTTCATCCGTGCCTTATCGACCGCCTCACTGATATCGCTCATCAGCTTGCTCTCGATCTCGATCCCTCTTTGAGCTGCACGTTCCATCGCATGCTTTGAAAATTTCACTTCCTTGTGTTCCAGACGCTCGTGCAATATTTTGCTAAAGCTGCTATCCTTGCTTTGCTGAAGTACTTTTTCCTTTAACAAATAGTTGTTCAGCGCATTGATCTGCAAATTCGGATTAACCTTCAACTTTACCACTTCCTTCCGGGTCGTTTACTCTTTCATTTTCTATCTTGGTACTTGCCCCTTCAGTTTGCTCTACAGGATTCACATTCTCTTCATTCCCATGAGTAGAGTTTTCCTCCTCTTCAACAGAAGAAGGATCGTATCCTAAAACTCTCTCTAAGTCCGAAATCCTCTTAGGTCCATTCTCTCCGAGATGTGCTGTTTTAAATCCTATCTCATTATTTTCGGATTTCTTACCTCTTTTTATTTCTTTCCCCTGCTCATCGACACGGATCGCCTTTTCCGAGTCCGGAAGTTCACCCACCGCCATGATCTGGCTTAGGTTGTAACTTTTGCCTCCAACAAAGATGATCTGCTTGCCGTTATAAAGTCCTGCTCCGGTCACTTTACCGATCAGCTGTTTTACTTCATCCCCTTCGACTTGTGCCAGCGTTACTTCTTTTCCGACCAGCGAAGCACTGTAGGTCGTCACTGCAACATCCGTAAAGGTATTCATCGCCTGCATCGTTGCCATCTGCGCCATCTGTGCCATCATCTCGGACTCGTTTAGCGGACTGTTCATATCCTGATTTCTGAGCTGTGCCGCCATCAGTTTGATAAAGTCATTGAGTTCCAATGTAGTCTTCGTATTTGATTTGCTCGATTGCTTGATCTTGTTCGTTTCGGAAACTTTGGCATAGTCTCTGCCATAGTTGCCCATCAATTCCATTGACATAATTCTCCTTTCCGCGAATTCGTTATGCGATATCCTGTTCTGCGATCGCCTGTTTCATTTGATTGATAAACTCTTCGCTTTTTCTTTGTTCTTCTCTTTGCTGTTGTTCTTGTTGTCTTTGCTGTTGCTGATCCAAATAATCTGATGGTGTTCCTTCACTCATTCGGATATCGATCGGCAGCTCCCTATTGCTTTGCAGTGTCTCGCTCATTTGCTCCAAGTGCCTTGCCATCAACTCCATCGTTTTCTTTTCACTGAATACCATTTCAAGAGCTGTTCCTTTTTCTCCAAAATGGATCTTCACATGGATCTTTCCAAGATTTTCGGGATCCATTTCGATCTCGTAGCTCTTTTCACCGGTCTGCAGGATCTCGATCTTCTCCTGAAGCTTTTCGATCACCTTTGGAGCAATGTCCTGAGGCTCTGCCACCTTGATGCTGATCTTTTCTACTTCCCTTGTTTCGCTTCCTTGCAATTTACTTCCCTGTATGATCTGAATATTTTCCTCTTGAATTTCAGCGGATCCTTCCTTCGGATCGATCTGTTTTCTGAATGAAATATCGACTTCCTCGCCTGTTTTCAATTCGATCTCCCTTTGAAGTGAATTGATATCTTTCGCTTCCATGCTCATTTCTTTGATCTGTGGTTTTAGCATCCATGCATTATCCAGCTGTTTATGAAGCTCTGTTTTTCCAAGCGGATCTTCCATAGGATCTTTCTGCTCGGAAAGCATCGTTTCATTCTTTTCTTTGATCGCATAAGCCCTACTTCCGACTACTACTTGCATCGGAATATTCGTAAGCTGCTCTGCCTCTATTTTGCTTCCTTGCTCATCTTCCTTGATATTCGCCTTCTTGCTTATGCTTTTGTCTTCCTTGACGATCGCTTGCACATCGATCTCTTCATTGACCTGTGCCAAGCCATTGATCTTATTTTCTACGGTTCCTTCCGATTTGATCTTATGATCTGCTTCCTTGCTTTCGACATCCTTGTCATTTTTGACCTCTCCTTTAAGTTCCGCTTCCTTGCTTACCGCTTCCTTGTCATTTTTTGCTTCCTTGCTTGTGCTCCCTTCCAAAGCTTGCATCATATCTTTGAATTTAGAGCCCGCTTCCTTGCTGTGTCTTTTTTCTTGAACTTGCTTTGCCGTTATTTTTTCGATCTTCATCTTTCTCACCTCCTTTCATAAATTCATATCTATCTTATGATATTGATGCCATCTTGTTGGAAACAAACTCTTCGATAAAAAGTTCTTCATTCTTCTGAACGAGTTTGTCATATTCTTCTTTCTTTCGCTCTTTCAGCTTTTCGATCGTCGAAGTTTCGATCTTCGCCTCCACGACTTCCTCACGCATCGATTCTTCAATTCTTTTCAGATCATCGAGTTTGTATTTTTCTTGTTTGATGCGATCTCCGAGAAAAGACATATAGGCTTCATATCCCAGCGCTTCAACGATCGTAACGCCTAATGCGCTACGCTCCTTGAATTTTTTTTGATGACCCTCATATTCTTCCAAAAGCTTTGTGATGATCTCTTCCTGCTCGTTGACTGCGCTTAAGGCTTTACCATGTTCACTCAATTTGATATCGAGGACTTGTTCTTTATATCCTAGAACTGTATCCAGCGGGAAAGTAAACTTTTTCATTATAACCTCCAATCCCTTTTTTGATTAAATAGTAACCATTTTATAACTCTAATCCTCAAAAATTTCAGCAAGCTGCCCAATCGTGTCTTGCATCGTGAAGCTTTCATTGACACCTTGTTTCAAAAATCGGTTCACACGGTCGATTTTTGAGATCGCATAATCCAGCTTCATATTGGTGCCTGCTTTATATGCTCCGATCGATATCAGATCTAAATTCTTTGCATAGATCGACGAGATATCTCTCAGCTTAGATGCTAATGCCTGATGCTCCGTATCTGCGATCGTACTCATTAATCGTGATATGCTTGCATTGATGTCGATCGCCGGAAAGTGGTTTTCGTTCGCAAGTCTCCTTGATAAAACGATATGTCCATCGAGAATACCTCTTACGATATCAGCAATCGGCTCATTGGTGTCATCTCCTTCTACCAGAACGGTATATACACCGGTGATCGAACCGTTTTCAAAGCGCCCTGTCCTCTCCAGAAGCTTTGGCATCTCCGCATAAATCGACGGAGTGTATCCTCTAGCGATCGGCGGTTCTCCAATAGCAAGCCCTACCTCACGCTGCGCCATCGCAAATCTTGTGAGTGAATCCATCATCAAAAGCACATCTTTTCCCTGATCTTTGAAATGTTCTGCGATCGCCGTCGCTACCATCGGGCATTTCAGCCGCATCATTGCCGGCTGATCCGAAGTCGCCACGACCAGCACGGAGCGTGCTAAGCCTTCTTCTCCAAGATCCTTCTCGATAAATTCTCTTACCTCTCTTCCTCGCTCTCCAACAAGCGCGATCACATTGATGTCTGCCTTGACATTCTTTGCGATCATTCCGAGCAAGGTACTCTTTCCTACCCCGGATCCGGCAAATATCCCGACCCTCTGACCTTTTCCTATTGTCAGCAGACCATCGATCGCCTTCACTCCAAATTCGAGCTTTTCTCTGATTGGAGGTCTTGTGAGCGGGTTGGTATAATTGCTGTCCACATAACGATGACCATCCGGCTTGAACTGTACTCCCAGGTCGATCGGTTGACCCATCGCATCGATGACCATTCCTTTCAGGCCGTCGCCCACGGGGATCTTCAACCGGTTTCCCGTATTTCTTATAAAACTCCCCGAAGATATTCCGCTGATATTTTCGTAGGGCATCAGCAAGATCTTGCTGTCTCTAAAGCCTACCACTTCAGCCGGGATATGACGATCCGAGCTTTCAGAATAGATCATCCCGATATCTCCGATCGTCGCTTTGTCTCCGGACGCCTCGATCGCCATCCCGACGATATTTTCAATCTTTCCGATATGACTGACTGTATCCGTGTTAGCGATCCGTTTGATCATATCTCTATACATATTTCACCTAAATCCGACCTGAACTTAAGATCTCGCGGATATTTTCCATCTGGGTATTTACACTCGCATCCAATACCTTGTCCGGTAATTCGATGATGCAGGTCCCCGGCGCTTCTTCTTCCATCACGATGATCTTGATATGATCTGACAGTGATGATAGTGATTCGAGAAGATTTGTATCGCCTTGAAGCAAAATTTGCGAGTCGGTCTTTGCGATGTAGATCTTCGCCCATTCCCTCGTCTGCAGCCCTTCCGTTGCGGAAAGGATCATTCTTTTTATGATATCCCCGCTTGACTTCAAACTGACATGTACGACTTTCTCGGCGACCGCGATCGCTATATCTTTCAGGTCTTCCTGATATTTTCTTAATAGTTCTTTTTTTCGTTCCTCCGTATGTTCTATGATCCTTTTCAGATCATCCAACAAACCTTGGTTGTCCGATTTGATCCTTCGAAGCCCCTGTCGAAGCGCCTCTTCAAAACCTTGGTCGCTTCCTGCGCTGTGGCCTTTTTCAAAGCCCTCTTCATAACCTCTTCTGGACGATTCCGACCTTAGTCGCTCCGCCTCATCCTCCGCATCCCTGATGATCTGACCGGCTCTCTTTTCAAGCTCTATGATCTCTTCCTGAAGGATTTGCTTCTTTTTGTTAAGGGCTTCCAGATCGTATCCGACCACCTCTGTGACGGCTTCTTCCTCCGCTGCTTCTTCTTCAAATTCATCAAAGCCCTGGAGAACATTGTAGCTGATCACATGTGAATCGGTATTTGCTTTCTTTATCAGATTAAACAATGATATCGTCCTTTCCACCTTTGGAGATCACCAGCTGTCCTTCTTCTTCCAATCTTCGGATCACCGCAACGACTCTTTGCTGAGCTTCTTCCACATCCTTTAACTTCAAGTTGGTCGTGATCTCAAGCTCATCTTTGATATTCTCCGCCATACGACTTGACATATTCGCAAAGATCAATGCATTGACCTCAGGATTTGATCCCTTGAGTGCATATACCAGATCCTTGACTTCGCATTCTCGAACGAAGATCTGGATCGATCTTGCATCCAGATTGACGATGTCTTCAAATACGAACATCTTCTTACGGATCGTATCTGCCAACTCCTGATCTCTTTCTGCAAGTTCATCGAAGATATATCTTTCGTTGCTGCGGTCGATATTGTTCATAACATCCGCCATAAAATCTATGCCGCCGATCCTTGTGTAATCGGAAGTGATAACACTGGAAAATCTTTTCTTTAATTCACTTTCCACGATCTTGATCGCTTCCGGTGAAGCACTTTCCATTTTAGCGATCCGTTCCACGACCTCGATCTTCTTATTTTCCGGAAGCTCCGCAATAACTGCCGCCGTATTTCTCGCATCCACATAAGATAGCACCAGGGCGATCACTTGCGGCCTCTCGTGCTGAAGCACTGAGAAGAGATTTTTGCTGTCCGCCTTTCGAATATAGTCAAAGGATTTGACCTTCATGCTTTTGGTCGCTTTTTGAAGAAGATCGTTCGCTGTTTGTTCGTCAAATGCGGACTCCAGAACGGTCCTCGCATATTCCATGCCACCTTCGGTCACGACCTTCTGTGTCAGGCACATCTTGTAGAAATGATCCAGTGCCTGCTCCGTATCCTCTACGGATACATATCCCAACTTGGCGATCTCTACCGTAAGCTGCTCGATATCATCCGCCGAAAGATACTGATAAACTTTGGATGCTTTGTCTACGCCCATGGATATAACGACCGCCGCCGCTCTTTGTTGAGGTGTCAAATTGCTATTCATCTTCACCCTCCCCTCTTAACCATGAACGGAGAAGCTGAGCTGAGATCTCCGGATTATCTGTTGCAAAGTCTCGGATATTATTTCGAAGCTCCAATGTTTTTTCATTCTTCACACTGATGATCTCGGATTCCTCATCTTGAGCCGGATCAACCGCCAGCACTTGAGCTCTTGGCGATGCCACTTGCATGCTCGCCTGTTTTTTCTTTCTCTTCTTTCTTAGGATGATCGATACGATGATGGTCACTAAAAGAGCAAAGATGAAAGCTCCGGCTGCGCCGATGATCCATATTTTATATTGCTCTGTTACGCTCGGTGTCTCACCGGGTACCACTTCGTCCGCTTTCGGATCATAGAATGCTCCGCTGACCACAGTGATCTTGCTCGCCTGCTTCTCTCTGGCGATCCCGGATGCATTCCCGACCAAACTGATCACTTCTTCTTTGGCTATACCCGGATTGCTGCTCGTGTTAAGCGATACCGAGATCATCATATCTTCAACGATCCCACTGTCGATCTGTGTTTGCTCTTTGATCTGATTGACCAAGTAATCGATGTCATTTTGATTGACGATATGAGCTTCTTTTCCGTTGATCGGAAGATTTCCGCCATAGATCGGTATATCCGCATTGGACTCCGTTCCTGCAACGCCGCCCACTTGCTCTTTGTCTCTTGTGATCTCCTGATTGATCGATTCTCGTGATTTGATCGGTGTCGGTCGTTCGATCTTATCCTGCCCCTCTTTTGGTTTCACATCTCCTTGATCATCCGCTTCCTGCGTCGTTTCTCCGGCAGTCTTCGGCGTTTGCTTTTCTTCCGAATCATTCACCGTTTCTTTCGGCAGAGAATAGTTGATACTCTCGCGGATTTTTTTGTTCATATCCACCGTTGCTTTTACCGAAACGCGAATATTCTCTTCCCCATAGAAAGGTGCGAGCACATTGATCACTTTGGACTTTACCGAATTCTCGATCTGCGTTTCAAAATCCGCTTTCAGTTTTGCAAGCTCTGATTGAAGTGAATCTGCTTGAGATACATCATTCCCGTCCCCATCGAGCACCGCAACATTTGCAATATCCAGCTGCGGGATACTCTTTGCGACCAAACGCTGAATTCCTTTTACTTGCTCCGGCGTCGGTGATCCTCCTGCATTCATGATCACTACGACCGATGCACTTGCCTGTGTCTTCTCGTTGGCATCAAGGACATATCTTCTATCCTCACCCAGCGCGATCGTCACTTTCGCATCCTTTACGCCGTCAAACAGTCGGATCGTTGCACCGATACGATCCTGCAAATCAAAAAGTTTATAATTGTTTTTTTCAAAATCTGTTGTCATCAGATCGATATTGCTTTTGAATACATCATAGGTGAAGCCACTCTTGGGATACCCTTCATATACCAATTCCGCCTTGATCTTTTCTTCCTCTTTGGCATCTACAAGGATCGTTCCTCCGTCCTCGTATTTATAGCTCACACCCTTCGACTGAAGCTTCCCCATGATCTCACTGGCTTCCTGCTCATTGAGACCTGTAAAAAGCATATTATAGCTTTTTGCATTCAGAAAGGCCGCTGTTCCTATCGAGATGACCAATATCAACAGGGTCATTACAACGATCTGCTTTTTCCTTTTCCCGCTAAGACCACCGATCGTACCCTTGATCCTTTCCAAATAAAATTTGACCTTTTCGTTCACAGCTAACTACCCCTTGTCGTCTGACTTTTATAAATTAATCCTCATCATCTCATTGTATGATTCCATCGCTCTATTTCTTAGTTGGATCATCAGATCGATCGACAGCTGCGCCTTCGTAGATGCGATCGTTAGATTATGCAGATCATCTGTCTGGCCCGTTGCCAAAAGATACTGCTCTTTTTGAACTTCCTTGTCCGTCTCGATCACATTTTCGATCGCCTTTTGAAAAACATCCTTAAATACAGAATCCGTTTTCTGTGAATTTATTTTGTCCAGCCCGTTAAGCTGATCCAGTGAGCCTATCGGGTTCATCGGTTTAATAAACATAGTTCCTCCTTACTGTCCTTTGATCACACTTCGTATCCTCATAAACTCATCATTGATCGCTCTGAGTGCATATTGATACTGCAGGCCTGTCCTTGCCAACTCGGTATATTCCGCATCCGGGCTCACATTGTTTCCATCCAATCGGTTAGAGCCTGAATTATTCTCTTTTGTGTTTGCATCCGCTCGATCGATCGCCTCTGCAAAAGCTTTTTTCGTTCCGGGACCCTTCTTTCTTCCTACCCCCTCGATCTGACTCCGAAAGCTTTCTTCAAAAGTAAGCAGTTTCGCCTTATAATTCGGTGTATCTTGGTTTGCAATATTATTTGCAATGATCCCCTGTCTCTTCCAAAGAAAATCCAAGGTCTTTTCCGTCATTCTTATCGAGTTGTTAAAAATACTCTTCATCTGCTTCACCTCCCATATCTGCTTCGATGATCTTCGATCTGTAGACGATATACTGCGCGACGGATCGCGCTCTCTTCTCTCGAGTTGACCTCTACAAAGCGACATCCATATTTGTAGAACCTTCCCATCACTTCTCTTCTTAAAGTCTGTACATTGAGCAAAGACCCTATCCCGAGGATCTCGGTGTCGATCCGAAGCACCTGCCCTACCTTAAATGCCTTTTTAGAAACCAAACCTACCCCACCGCTGCTGATATCTATCAGTCGAGCTTCGACTTGGATCTCCTCTCCTCCATCCTCGTAGCTCACCTTGATATCTCGTCTAAAGTCGACCTTGATATCTTCCTTCAGTTCATCGCTGATGTTCCTCAAAGACTCCAGCACGATCTTATTGCTCTCCACTCGATCCACCATCGCGCTGTACACATCGGAATAATTCACTTTTGACTCTACTCGGATATAGCCGGATATCTTCCTTTTATTCTCTATAAATTCCGAAACCGAAAAAACCGAGATTTTTTCACCGATATAGTCCAGATTCCCAATAGCGATCAATTCACCGTTACTGTCAAAAGCGTTGAAATTTCTCGACTCATCTGCGCCATCATAAATAATGTTACTCACGCTACCCTCCGTTTGTAATTACATCATTTTTATTAGATAACAATTTAGTAACTCCAAACGGATAAAAAAATAATCTTACATCGCTTAGAACAGCAAGCTTTCGCTTGCTTGTTCATATCGTCGATAACGGCATCCTGTCTGCCGCCTAATAATCTTCTTCCGTTGGAGAATTCTCTCTATTATATGCTTGCAAAAACACCAGTAGGACCGAAATATCCGCAGGAGAAACACCTGATATCCTGCCGGCCTGTCCAATGTTGATAGGTCTTATCTCGCTGAGTTTTTGCTTTGCCTCCAGTCGAAGCCCCGATATTTGATCGTAATCAAATTCTTTCGGGATCTTGCGTTTTTCCAATTTGTTAAACGCCTCGACCTGCTGCACCTGTTTTTTAATGTAACCTTCATACTTGACCTGAACTTGGCACTGCTCTTGCGCTTGAAGTCCGATCGTCGGATCATATTTTCCAAGCAGCTTCAGCGTTTCATAATCCACTTCCGGTCTTTTCAAAAAGTCGTACAAGCTCATCGTTCTACCCAAAGGCGAGAAGCCGTTTTCAAGAAGAAACTCGTCCGCTTCGATCGGCTTGATCTTTTCGTTTCGAAGTCGTTCCAGTTCCGCTTCGATCTGAGTTTTCTTCTCGATGAACCTTTCATATCGTTCATCGTCCACCAGACCGATCTCTCTTCCCAGCTCCGTCAAACGAAGATCTGCATTGTCCTGGCGAAGCAACAGTCGATATTCCGCTCTGGATGTCATCATTCGATAAGGTTCATTGGTGCCCTTTGTCACCAGATCATCGATCAAAACGCCGATATATGCGGTCGCTCGATCCAAAATGATCGGCTCTTTCTCATCGATACTTCTGCAGGCATTGATCGCAGCGATCAGGCCTTGAGCAGCAGCCTCTTCATATCCGCTGGTCCCATTGAATTGACCGGCGCTGTATAGATTTCCTACCCCTGTGACCGCCAAGCTCAATTCCAAATGCATCGGGTCGATGCAATCATATTCGATCGCATAAGCCGGACGCATCAACTGCGCATTTTCCAGGCCGATGACCGTATGATACATCTGCAGCTGCACTTCATAAGGCAGCGATGAAGAAAAACCTTGTATATAATACTCTTTTGTGTCCAGACCTTCCGGTTCCACAAAAAACTGATGAGTTGCTTTATCCGGGAAACGCACCACTTTGTCTTCGATCGATGGACAGTAGCGCGGCCCTCTTGAATCGATCATCCCGCCATAGACGGCTGAACGATTTAGATTTTGGCGAATGATCTCATGGGTCTCATCCGTCGTTCTTGTCAAATAACAAACTGCTTGATCTTTCTTTTCAAATGGAGTCGTCAAGAATGAAAAAGGAACGATCTTCTCATCACCGTATTGAACTTCCATTTTAGAAAAATCGATACTGTCTCCATGGACCCTTGCCGGAGTCCCCGTCTTGAACTTCCTCAAAGGAAGCTCCAGTTCATGCAGACTCTTGGACAAAAACCTCGCATTGGGCTGTCCAAGCGGCCCCGAGGGAAAATTCACTTCTCCCATATAGATCCTTCCTTCCAAGAAAACTCCTGTACAAAGGATCACTTTCTTTGCGCGATACTCACAAAACTGCTGAGTCCTCACTCCCTTTACGATCTTATCTTCATGGATCAGTTCAGTGACTTCATCCATCACCAGATCCAAGCTTTTTTGATGTTCGAGAGTTCGCTTCATTTCTATATGATAAAGATTCTTATCTGCTTGCGCCCTTACCGATTGGACCGCAGGTCCTTTGGACGCATTGAGCGTCCTGGACTGGATAAAAGTTTTGTCGATATTTATCCCCATCTGCCCGCCAAGTGCATCCACCTCTCGAACGAGCTGACTTTTACCCGTCCCGCCGATCGCCGGATTGCATGGCATATGTGCAATCGTATCTAAACTTAAAGTGATCAGCAGAGTCTTTTTACCCAGCCTTGCGGATGCAAGGGCCGCTTCGCAACCTGCATGCCCTGCTCCCACTACAATAATATCGTAATTTCCTGCATCAAAATACATTAAATAAAATCTTTCTGTAACTAATTTAACACTACGGACCCGCAAACTATTGTCTGTTCATCCGAGTAATGATATTGTTTCACAACTTAAGTATATCATATTTTTGTTTTACGTCAATATAAATTTTTACATTTTGTAACTTTTTTGTTTTCTTTTTTTAATGGATCAATGACGATGATTTTTCACGCAAACTTTCCCCCCGATCGAGATCCTTCTTCCCCGATCTCCATCTCCTCGTATTTCCAACCTCTCTATCTTATCTCAAATATTCTTATATAAAATTATTTTATTTGCAAAAAGTTTTCGCAAGAAATAAAGAAGGGTATAATTTATCTGTTTGGTATCGATTTGATGTGTTAAGATCTTTATTATCCATCCAAAAATAGAGTGGAACATTCCGCTGTTTTATTCGGACCCTTATTCCGAACCCAACAGCCATCTGCTCACTTTTTTTATTATAACCATTTTTAATATACCTAAACAACAAAATTTATTTCATTCAAAAAAGGAACAGGTGTTTTATGATACGATGTACAGATATCAACAAAATTTTTGAGCGACAGATCCAAGAAAAAAAACAAGATCCTTCTGAACGCTCTTCTTTTTTTCGTAAAAGAGGCAAAACAAAGGAAGAATTCTTTGCCGTAAAAAATATCAGTCTTACCGCAAATGATGGGGAGATCCTTGGAATTCTCGGCCCAAACGGTGCAGGTAAGACAACTCTTCTGAGAATTCTGGGAAATATCATGACCCCGACATCCGGCACCGTGGAGATCACAAGAAAGGATGGCAGCATTACCGAAAATTCGAAAGCCGCAAGAGAAAATCTCGGTTATCTTTCCGCAAATACCAAATTGTTCAAACTGATCTCCCCTCGCGAAATGATGCAGATGGTCGGCAATCTATACGGCTTTACAAAACAGGAGATCGAAGAACGCACCGATAAGATCATTGACCTTCTGGATATGTCCTCTTTTGCGGACAACAAGATCGATCGACTGTCTACCGGACAGACTCAAAGGACCAATATCGCAAGATGCCTTCTTCACGATCCTCTCAATTATATCTTGGATGAACCTACTCTTGGACTCGATGTGATCAGCAGCAGCTCCATCATCGAGTTTATGAAAAATGAGAGAGACCGCGGCAAGACGATCCTTTATTCCACACATTATATGGAAGAAGCCGAATATCTATGCGATCGCATCCTGATGATCCACAAAGGAGAGATCATCGCCCAAGGTACGCCGGAAGAGATCAAGATGCGATCGGAAACAAACAATCTGCGAGATGCTTTCATCGCATTATCAGAAAACAAGGAGGACTAGATGAATCGAAAAGCCATCTTTACATTATATAAGAGAGAAATGCTGGATATTCTCCGAGACAAAAAAACGGTCTTTATGAATGTCTTTGTTCCTATTATACTCTACCCGCTGATCACCATCCTCGCTTCACAGGTCATCATGTCGGTCCAAACTTCACTGAACGAACAGACCTATCAGATCGCGATCATTTCCGAGGAAAAAGAACTGAAAGAATTGCAGCGTGTTCTCAATGCCGAACGGATCCTTAGCGACAAAAAATCATCTGTCGAGAAAACAAAGGATCCTAAAACAGCGGATGATCAAAACGTTCAGACTCCAAAAGATACTTCGAACAAAAAGGATGATGCGGATAAAAACACTCAAGCTTCCTCGCCTTTGATAAACAGCTCCACACCGGAGCAAGATCCCGAGCTTCAGATCGAGATCGTTTCATCCGAAGAACCCGAAGCGGATCTCAAAAACAAAGTGATCGATGCTTATATCGAAGTGACAAAGCCTTCTTCCGAGATCACGAAGGCTTCCTACCAAGTCCACTACGTCCAGTCCAATGTCAACTCATCGACTGTGGCAGGTTTCATCTTTGATAAATTGGAGGATTATCAGGAAGAACTTCGTATCCAACAACTTAAAGAATTAGGGATCGATTATGATGCCGTGTGGAATCCGATCGAGATCAACCAAACCGACCATGCAACACAGGAGCAATCGATCGGTACGATCCTTGGCGGGATCATCCCTTTGCTCATGATCATGGGATTGGTCAACGGAGCATCCAATACCGCGATCGATACCACCGCAGGAGAAAAACAACGGGGAACTTTGGAGACCACCTTCTCCTTCCCCGTGACCCGAAAAGAGATCATCACCAGTAAATTCTCCGCCGTCGCAACGATGGCAAGCGTTTCTGTGCTTTTAAACTTTCTTTCGATCGGCGTGATGGGCGCCTATATGTATTCCCTGATGAATACGGTCGCCGGAGATACCGCTGCTCCCTCGATCAACTTGACGAGCTTTCTTCCTGCCGTGTTGATCATGCTGGTATGCGTTATATTGTTTGCGATCTTCATCTCCGCGATCTCATTGGCACTTTATTCAAATGCACAAAGCCCGAAAGAAGCAGGGATCTATGCGACCCCGATCATGATCGTGACGATGCTCGTCTCTTATATCGGATTTATCCCAAATCTCGACCTGAGCATCGATACGGCATTGATCCCCGTCGTCAATGTCGTTTTGCTGATCAAATCGATCCTGATCTTTGAGTATGATATCACATTGATCCTGATGGTACTCGTCAGCAATCTAGCATACGGATTTTTAGCCATACAGCTTATGTATGCCGTCTTTGAGAGAGAAGATATCCTATTCGGCGAAAACACTCGATTCTTCCGAATTTTTGAATCACGTGCCAATATCGAGAAAGGCGGTACGCCAAGTATCAGCGAAGCGATCCTTGTGCTTATCGTAGGGCTGATGGGACTGATCTATGTCGGGACCTATTTCCAGCTCAGATTCGGTTTCTGGGGGATCACTTCGATACAAATTCTCATCCTTGCACTGTCTTTCGGCTATGCACTGTATGCGAAATTTGATTTCAAAAAAGTATTTTCACTCAGGCTTCCTTCTATAAGCCATGTGATCGGATCGATCCTACTGTGGATCGGCACGCTGATGACCGTCGCCGTACTGTCGATCCTGCTTTCAAAGATCTTCCCGGAAAGTCTTGAAGGGATCGAGATGATGGAAGAGATGTTTGCGGAACAAAGGCTCCCTGCACTGCTCATCGTCGTAGCGGTCGCTCCGGCGATCTGTGAAGAGATCCTCTTCCGAGGCTTCGTGTTCTCGGCGTTTAGAAAAAAATTCAACCCCTATATCGCTATGTTTTTTGTTTCCGTCTTTTTCGGGATCTATCATATGAGCCTTATAAAGTTTTTCACCACAGCGATCTTGGGTTTTGCACTAAACTATAGTATGTATCGATCGGGAAGTATCTTCACCTCTTCTCTGATGCACTTTCTAAACAATGCCGTTTCGGTCATCGCAATCTACTATGCCAACCAGTTGACAAAGATGTCCGACACCAATATGACACCGGAAATGGCTGAAGCCGAGATGCTGTCACAGGCAAACCCTTATATCATTCTCGGATTTATCGCGCTCTTTATCATTGCAGGCGTTCTTCTGCTCAACACAAGATCAAAAGCACAAAGAGCCGGCGAAGAAATAAATAACGACACGAACCACTTAGCGCTTTAATTTTTCCAAACCTCTTTTGTTGTGACAAGAGAGGTTTTTTATTACAAAAAGCCTCTTGCCTAAAAATCACCTTAAGCCTTTCATCATAAAATAAGCAAAGCAGGTACAGAAATTTTTTCAGGAAGGATCCACGCCTTTTAGAACACAAAAACACCCTTCCTCAGATACGAGCCTGATGGAAGGGTGCTGAAAATCCTTTATGCATATTTTTTCAAATGATTGGTAAACGCCAGATAGCCGGTGATCAATAACAAAGTGATCACGATCAATCCCGACTTGGAGCTTCCGGTGATCTGTGTAACGATACTCATTAAAAGCGTTCCTGTAAAAACCGCCCCTTTTCCGAAGATATCATAGAAGCTGAAAAACTCATTAGTCCTCTCCTTCGGTACGATCTTAGAAAAATAAGATCTTGAGAGGGCCTGTATCCCGCCTTGGAACATCGCGACCACTACAGCCAACATCCAAAACTCCCATGCTTTGTCCAACTGTAGCGCAAAAAGCCCTACCCCGATATAGCCCATGATGCAGACCTTGATGATCTTGGATGCCGAATATTTTTTTGCCATCTTGCCGAAAAGGATCGCAAAAGGAAAACCGACGATCTGCGTCAACAAAAGTGCAAACAACAGATTATTGTCCGATATCCCCATATCTTTTCCATAGGAAGTCGCCATCTCGATGATCGTGTAGACTCCGTCGATATAAAGGAAAAAGGCGATCAGAAAAGTAGCCACTTTCTTGTTATCTTTGATCGCAAGGATCCCACGCTTCCAATTGAGCAGGTTCTCCGCGAGCGAAGGCATCGCATCATCGTGGTGGATCCTCTCTCCATACTGCAAGCGATAACTTCTCGTAAGCGGGATCGTAAACAGTGCCCACCAGGCAGCGATCATCACAAAAGATATCTTTGTCGCCATCGCGGCTGTGATCCCGATCTTTTCCGCATTCATAATAAAGATCAGCGCCGCAACAAAAGGAATGACAGAGCCGATGTAGCCAAAGGCATAGCCCTTCGTCGAAAGTTCATCCATCTTTTCCGGTGTCGTGATATCATTCAACATCGCATCATAGAAGATGAGCGACATATTAAAACCTACTTTCCCGACGATGAACATCCCCAAAAATAAAAATCCACGATTGGTCGTACTGAACAAGAAACAACCGATCGCCCCCATCGAAGCAAAAGTCAGGAACAATTTGTTCTTAAAATCCCGTCGATCGCCCAATGCACCGAGCGTCGGACCCAATAGCATGACGATCACCGTTGCCGTCGATGCCGCATATCCCCAATAGGCCGTCGAATTCGCCAGGCTTACACCTTGCGCACTCGAAATGTTCTTAAAATAAATCGGGATGATCGTACTGACGATCAATATAAAAGCGGAATTACCCACATCATACAAGATCCAGCTTTTCTCGATCCTCGTCAACTTATTACTGCTCATCCATCCTCCAATCCAGCGGCACTTCAAAACGTGAAGATAACGCGATATGATATCGCACCGCATCAAAAAAGTTGATCACTAAATTTGTTGCAAGCTCTACGGAACGATCATAGATCCTCAATATCTCTTGCGCATGATCCACATGCTCCATGAATTTTTTCGGCGTCAGCGCCAAAGAGCTGAATACGCCTTTTTTTCTTACTACAGCCTCCAGTTTTTTCAATACCGCAATATTGGCTCCTGTCGGCGAATACATCAGGCGATTGTAGTGGATAAAGCTGTCCAGTGCTTTTTTGACCTGCTTCTCGGAGATCTCCGGATAAAGTCTTGAAATAGACCCTTCCAGCCCTTCCCGATAGCGAATCAAACGATAGCGACGAATTTTCTCCGGCTTCACGGAAGGTTTGTCCGAATAAAATTGTGGAGTATATAGTATCAGTTCATTTTTATCCGATCTTTTTCTAAACCAACTTTTCGTCTGATTTTTATAATATCTCTCTTCACGATGTTTCGCATCTCGTTTCAGGATCTCTCGCAACAGGATCGATCGATCCATCTCCGATTCGATCCGAATATGACCGATACTGTCTTTGCCGTAATAATTGACCCATGGATGCGCCTCTGAATCCAAAGCGTAATGACATACAAAACCTATCATATACGCAAACATCCTGATATCCTTCATTTCATGGATCGAACGGATCGCATTCTGCATAAAAGACAAACCGCTTCTCTTGTGTACTTCGGAAGCATACTCCGTCACTTCGTTTGATTTCGTCGGCTGATAGTAAAACAACGGATCCGGCCCTTGCAGACCGATGTTATAATCCAATCGATGCTTTCGGATCAAGGCAATGATATCCTTACGATTTTTCTCAATCAAATTCTTGTAAACTTCCTGACCAAATAGGTAATGTGCTGCAACTGCCGGCATAACATTCTCCTTTCTGACTCTACATAAGCCGCATCCACCTTCGTTTCCACAGCAAAAATTTCTACACCTTCTCTTGATCTCCCCTTATACGAAAACCGGCCCCACGCTTTTCAGCTTTTGTAAAACAGGTCGAAACCATGGCCATGGATCTTGTTTCCATAAGCTTAGGTCAAATTTTCTCGTATTATTCTCTGATGCTTGATCGCCCCTTTGATCTCATCAGATCCTTATTTCATTTCAAGCAACTCATCCAATTTGCAAAACAGCTCTTTTTTGAAATCCTCGTCCTCATTCGGATCATAGACATCGCTGTTTGAGATCTCGGTATAAGAAAGCGATGTCGTATTGATCGCGCGGTAAAAATACTCGATCTCATTCTTCATCCCGGTGAACTGATGCTCCGTCGGCGGCTCGCCACCGGCTAAGATATTCATCGCAAAGCGTTTCTTCTCCCGATCGATCAGCGAATCCTTCAATGTATATTTGCTGTGATAGATCGCCTGCGTTCGATCGATCAGCGCTTTGAGTTTCGATGGAGTTCCTCCGAAATAGATCGGTGTCCCCAAGATCACAAAATCCGCCTCATCAAAGTAGCGATACATATATTTGATATCATCACGCAGCATACAGCCTCGATGTTTCGTACAATAGTTACAGTCGATGCAACCTTTGTAGGTAAGTTTCTTGAGATCGAAATACAAGATGCTGTACTCTACATCTCCGGCATCTTCATAATTCCATATTGCATCCGTAACATCCCCAAAACTAGTCACTGCTGTCGATGCTTTTCCCTTAATATGTTCAACCAAACCATCGACCAAACGACGTACTAGCGCACGCTTGCTCTGACTTGCATTGAGTACCAATATTTTTTTCATCATTCTCCTTAAACCTTATAAAAATTTTTCAGATCACTGTCTGTTGTCTCCACGCATTCGATATCCGGATCCTCTTCCCTTGATCCATCCCGATCCGTCGAACGCCCAAAGTGAGCCCCGATGCTTTAATTTTTCTTCAGCGTATGGATCAGATAGAGCAATATCCATGATCCGACAACGGAGACAAAGATGCTGTAAAGGTTAAGCCCCGTGACACCGGAGCCGCCGATAAGATTAAAGATCACACCGCCAAGCATCGCACCGATCATCCCGACCACGATATTTCCAAAAGCTCCCAGCTTTTCACCGCCAAAAAATTTATTTGCAAGCCATCCTGAGATCCCTCCCAGGAATATCCATGATATAACGCCCATAAAAACTCCTAATTCTTCTTTCGATTAGCGATCGCCAGCAAAAAGCCCAAAGCGATCGATAAAAAGGCCGATACGAGAACTCGATATGCCGATGGTAACAAAAAAACGATCGTATGTGCCGGGATCCAGAAGAAAATACATGCCTTCGTCCAAGTGAAACCAACGACCGCATGCCAATTGACACGATCGACGAGTTTTGAAAGCGTGGCTTTCTCTCCGGCATAAAATGCGTCAACATACAGATCCGTAAACTTATGAAAGACCATCATCATCGGACCGAAACTGATGTTCATGATCATCGATCCGAAGAAGGCATGCGCCACCTTATTCCCTGCAAAAGGAAGCAGTCCCATCTCCTGCACAGCTGCCGCACCTGCCATAAAAAACGGAAATACAAGCGCGACCATCATTCCGATAAATCCCCAGATCACAGCTCGCATCAGGATACCCTTCGGAATATCATAATCACCCTTGTTCATTCGAATGCCCAAAAAATCTCCCATACTCGCCAAGATCGAGAACTTGATAAATCCTCCGATATATGGATGTGTTGAAGTATATGCCATAAACGGTTCTCTGGTCATCGGTACGGAAAGCATCACGATCCACGCCAAGATCCCCAGGATCCAAAAAACATCACCTTTTTTCATAAAACCTCTCCGAATCATAAGTCATTGAAGCGGCAGCAACATTCTTTTATCGAGCTGCACGACCTTTTCGAGATCCACCCGAAAATTCCGCCCTCGGATCCAAAGTTTTTGTTTCTGCCGCTTACATCATTTAGTCCAGCGTTATTGTCTCAAGGACATAGCTCATCACTTCCGAATAGATCTTCGGATACTCATTTCCTACTATTTTAAGTTGTTTTGCCAGATCATCCTTGATCGGCGATTCGCTCAACAGACGAAGATTGATCAGCACATTGAGCTTTGCACTCTCGATCGCAGCCCGAAAACTTTCCGCCGCGACCCCGACATCGCTCATGACCAATTTCGACGATTTGTTCATCAGCTCATGCAACATCAACAATGCCTCATAGGATGTTTTGATCGTTTCGATCGGGACCAGACATGCTGTCACCAGCGCCTCATCCATGATCTTCTTTTTCTCCGCCTTTTGCTCTTGCGTCTCCGAAGGCAACCCATACGCTCTCGACAAAGGAAGGAAATATTCCTCATCCAGATCGATCAACTTCAGCATACGATTTGCTTTTTCGCTTGAGATTCGGCGGATCTCACAAAGCCTTTCTTCAAACTCCGCAAACTTCTTCTTCCCGATGGTCAGATTGCAGACCATCGATGCCAATGCAAAACCCTGCGCCGCACTGAGCGCAGCCGCCCCTCCGCCACCCGGCGCCGGCAATTTAGATGCCAGTAGAGAGATAAAATTTTCAACACTTGTCGTTTGCAGAGAAACTATATTTTCAGACACCGGCTCAACAAGAGGTGGATAAACCACCTCTTCAAAAACCAGCGTACCATTTTCTACTTTTACGCTCATCCGGCCTCCTAGAACAAGCCCGTGATCTTTCCGCTGTCATCGATGTCGATCTTATTTGCCGATGGAACTTTAGGCAATCCAGGCATCGTCATGATATCTCCTGTCAACGCGACCACAAATCCTGCACCTGCTGACAATTTGATATTTCGAACCGTAATGTCAAAATCGGTCGGTCTTCCGAGCTTTGTCGGATCATCTGTCAACGAATACTGTGTTTTTGCCATACATACCGGTACCTTACCATAGCCTGCCGCTTCGACCTCTTTGATCTGCTTCAGAGCATTTGCTGTAAAGTTTACCGCTCTTGCGCCATAGATCTTCTGTGCGATCGCCGTGATCTTCTCCTGGATCGTTGTATCAAGCTCGTATGCAAATTCCATTTTGCTCGGTCTTGCAACCAGTTCCAAAACTTGCTCCGCAAGCTCTACACCGCCTTCGCCGCCATTTGCCCAAACTTCCGACAATGCAACATTGACACCTTTTTCCTGACACTTCTTACGTACAAGGTCGAGCTCCGCCTCTGTATCAAGAGGGAATTTATTGATCGCAACAACAGCCGGTAATTTGAATACCTGTGTGATATTCTCGACATGCTTCAATAGGTTCGGGATCCCTTTTTCCAGCGCGTCCAGATTTTCAGCGCCAAGATCTTCCTTCTTCACTCCGCCATTGTATTTGAGCGCACGAACCGTTGCGACGATAACGACTGCATCCGGCTCGATATCTGCCATTCGACATTTGATATCGATGAACTTTTCAGCACCAAGATCCGCACCGAATCCCGCTTCTGTCACGACGTAGTCCGCAAGGTTCATCGCCATCTTCGTTGCGATCACCGAGTTACATCCATGCGCAATATTTGCAAAAGGTCCTCCGTGGATAAATGCCGGTGTTCCTTCCAATGTTTGGACCAGATTCGGTTTGAGCGCATCCTTTAGAAGCGCCGCCATCGCCCCATTTGCATGAAGCATCTCTGCCGTGATCGGCTCACCCGCTCTGCTGTATGCGACGATGATCTTGCCCAATCTTTCTTTAAGATCCGTGATATCATTGGACAAACAGAATGCCGCCATGACCTCCGATGCCACCGTGATCTCAAAACCATCTTCACGAGGCATTCCATTCGCTTTACCGCCCATTCCGTCTACGATAAAACGAAGCTGACGATCATTCATATCGATCGCACGTTTCCAAGTGATCCTTCTTACATCGATATCCAGCTCATTGCCCTGATGGATATGATTGTCGATCAATGCCGCCAGCAAGTTATTTGCCGCCCCGATCGCATGGAAATCTCCTGTAAAATGAAGGTTGATATCCTCCATCGGTACGACCTGCGCATATCCTCCGCCTGCCGCTCCCCCTTTGACCCCGAATACCGGTCCCAAAGAAGGCTCACGAAGTGCGACCAAAGTCTTTTTACCCAAATGACTCAATGCATCCGCCAAACCGATCGTTGTCGTTGTCTTTCCTTCTCCGGCAGGAGTCGGGTTGATCGCTGAGACCAGGATCAATTTTGCCTTCTTCCCGCTCGATTTTTTCAACAGATTATAATCCACCTTCGCTTTATAATGTCCGTATGGCTCATAGTCTTTTTCTTCCAGTCCAACTTTAGTAGCAATTTCCGAAATATTTTTGATAATAGCCGCCTGTGCGATCTCGATATCGGACATCGGCTTTTTGCTCTTTGTATTTTCCATAATTTCCTTTCCTTATTACGCGTCCTTAAATCCCTTAAAAACGCTTTCAAAAAACAGAAAAACTTTTTAACACATCTTTATTATATTAAAGAACCTCCCTTTTGTATATAAATTTAGCTAAAAAATCAAAAATAACTCCATGCGAAATTTTTCACCGACATTTTTTTAAAGTTGTCGTACAATTTTATTCTGTATGCACATTATAAATAAATTTTTTTACCATTATTGTTTGCAACAACCGATCAGAACAAATCCTTTATTTTACTGAAACAAAAATAGTATTTTTGTCTTTGAACCATGCCTATGATCTCTTATTATCATCTATCGAGCATCAACTGATGTAGTGCTTATGACTTCAATGCTTGTACCAAAACAAAGCTGCTCCTGATCTTTTAAAAATAGAGATACAAAATCTCCATTTCATCGATCAAGAATTTTCAATACAAGTTCTACCTCTGATCCCCTTCGAGTCATCGGAGCCTCTGATACTGCATTAAAAAAGCTAAGCGCTTTGCACCTAGCTTTCAAATCTCAGATTTTCCGGATCAGTAGAAACTCGATTTTCCTACAATGATCGACGATTTTTTCTTAAAAAACGATTCAAACCACCGTCTACTCCCCCCGGATCAGATCAACGATCGGCTGTTTTAAGATATTGTTGAGCGCAAAATAATAAAGCAGCATATTTGCCCCGTAGATCAAAATGGAGAAGATGACGAAAAGCAGCCAAGGATAGTAGATCAATAAGGTTTTCAGCGAGATCGACTTTGACAGCAGACTTATTGCAAGCATCACAAATGCACTGACTCCGATCGTAACCCCTACGGATCTTCCCTCTTCAACAAAAAATTCCGCCAAATAGAGTCGCAGTAATTCTTTCTTCTCCATACCACATGAGTATAGGCTACCGATCTCTCTTTTGCGACTTAAGATGCTCATATTGATCGAGGCATAGCCATTGGTCATGTTCAGCAGAAGAATGACCAAACCGATCCCCCCGACCACGAGCAAAAAAGCTTTCAGATCAACCGATCGATCCGCAGAAACTTCATCTCCTGTCACAATAGTAAATCGATAGTCAAGCGAAGCTCCATCTTTCAAAGTGTTCTCAATATATTCTTTTGCGCTCCCCAGCTCCGGATCTTCTATTTCCATCTTCAGCTCAAAGTTGGCTCTTGCCTCCTGCGCTTTTTCATGACCTTCGATCAGAGATCTCTGCGTTTCAAGATCTGTAAAGATATGGATCTCCATCGGTCTTAGCAACTCTTCGATCGCTCCGATCGATTCGATCGTCTTTGTTATTTTGATCTGTCTGCCCGGCTTCGCACCGCTCAGATAGATCGTCAGCATGGACAGATCATTCAGATATGGTATGTACCGGGCTTTTGATAAAGGAACTCTCGGATCCTCCTGAACAATATTTCGTAGCAAAAACTCCCCTTTTTTGCCCCCCAATTTGTTGAGCTCCTTTTCCTCCAATCCGATCAGCATCCCATGAATCCTTTTTTCTTCTTTCCCTTCCATCTCCTCTTGTAGCCAATTTGCGACCCCTATCTCTTTTGCCTCTTTTGAAAAAGGGACATCATAATCAACATTGAAATATTTACCTCTCGAAATATACGCTCTTTTGTGTGGTAAATGATCTAAGATTTCTTCGAATGCTTTGGGCATATCTTGCAAGGTGGAGCTGTAGATCACATTGACATTGTAACTGCTCTTAAAAAATTGTAGTTCATAATAATATGAAGAGATCCCGACCATCATCAGAAAACAGGAGATAATGATCGTACCGACCGCCGTGATATACCGAAGGCTCTTGATCGAATCCATATTATTATCTCGAAGCTCCTTCCAGAGGTTTTCATTCCTTTTTCTCTTCCTGTTTTTGGAATAAAAATTCCCTCGGATCCCATCGATAATATTGATTTTTGAAATTGCTTGCAGCGGCGAAAGAACAGCTGCCGTAACAATGATCAGGGCGACCGTCACCGCCGTCATTGACGAAAGGAAAGAAAATTCCATCGGGACGATTTGATCTGCCATTTTAATTTCCTGCGCTTTACGGTAGATCAGATCCATCAAGAAATATCCTGTGCCATGACCGATCAAGATCGGCAAGATCGATATCAATATCGCTTCTTTCAAAAGAATGCCGTAAATTTGAAAATATGTCGTACCGATCGATCGATACATGGAGAGCTCTCTTATTTTTTTGAATCCCCACACCCTAAAAACATTTCGGATAAAGAATATGAACAGTAGGATCGTAGAGAATATCGAGACCCCATTAACGATCATCGGTACATAGACTCTCATTCCACTTTCCTTTACCCTGTAATAATAGATCAGACTCTCGGAGAATTCCAGCGTGACCGGTATCCCCAATCGCTTTTCGATCTCTTCTTCTAATATTTCCTTCTTTGCATAAGCCTTTTTGAAATCATCAAAACGCAAGTAAGGTCTAAGTTTTGCATCTTCTCTTGGGATGCTCAAAGCAAAGCTTACATTCAGATATTTGTTATACACATTTCTATAGATCCCTACGATCTCATATACCGGCTGACTCTCGACTTCAAATGTTTCTTTTTCAGTATACGTCGAAGCAGGATGAACTTCCTGCTGATCCAAAAGCCTCTTCCCGGCACTTAGCGAAATGCTTTCTCCTAATGCCAATCGATACTTTTCAATAAGATCTTTGGATAATACGATCTCATGTTGATCTTCCGCAAATCTTCCCTCCAACAGCTCGGAGTATTCTCTCATCTCATTGATGCCTCGATCTTGAAAGTTCACAATGAGCATGGAATCATTTAAGAGAGCCGATCCTCTCTGCTCCAACACGCCTCCGACTGTCTTGATCCCCTCGATCCCCTTTATTTTCTCAAGATCCGAATGAAGCAAATGAACATCCAGTTTTGCATCCGCAAAACTTTCTTGCCTTATTCCTCTATAATTATCCTGTACGCCTGTATATACAAAATAAAAAATCATCGTGAAAAACATACTGGTGATCCATACAGACAAAAAGATCGGAAAATTTTTCTTATTCATTAGATTCATCCCCCACGATCTTTGCATCGACCAGAGTAATGATCCGCTTCGCCTGCAAAGCGATCTTCTCATCATGTGTGATCAGAAGGATCGTTTGCTTCAGTTGTCTATTAAAAAATTTCAGGATCTCTATGATCTCTGTCGAATTCTTTCGATCCAAATTTCCTGTCGGTTCATCCGCTAATATGATCGATGGACGATAGATCAAGCTTCTTGCAATGGCAACTCTTTGCTGCTGCCCACCGGACAGCTCGCTTGGAAATCGATCCAATTTATCTCCCAGCCTAAGCTTTCCAACAATCTCGTCAAAAAAATCTTTTTCGATCGCTCGCTTGTCTAATTTCAGAGGGAGCTCGATATTATGACGAACGGTCAGGTTCGGGATCAAATTATAAAATTGGTAAATAAGACCCACTTTTCTTCTCCGAAAGAGCGCCTGTTCTTTCGGGCTGAATTTTGAAATGTCATTCCCATCGATCAAGATCCTTCCCGATGTCGGATCATCAACACAGCCGATCAGATGCAGCAAGGTCGATTTTCCCGACCCGCTCGGTCCAACGATCGCAATAAACTCTCCTCGTTCTACGCTCAGATCGATATCATCGATCGCACAGACCCGATTCTCCTTTTCACCATACTCTTTTTTTAATTTTTCAAGCCTCAAAATCTCCACATCATCACCTCCTACCAATTCTTAGGCTCATATTAGCAAAGGAAAGTGATTTTTAGATGACATTGTAAAATTTTATTTGAAATTCCGCTCCATCATTCAAATTGTGTGCATCGATGACCGCATTATTTTTTTCGATGATACTCTTTGCCATAGCCAATCCGATCCCAAAACCCTTAGAGTCCGGTGTTTTATAAAATCTTTTAAAGATCTTCGGCATTTCATGCTTTGGTATTCCACCGCCATTATCTGAAATATGTAAAGAAGTATAAAGAGGATTTGCTTCCGCTTTAATTTCTATTTTATTGCATCGAGGAAGATCGACCGCATTTTTTATAATATTGATCACCGCTTCCGACAGCCAATAAAAATCCCCTTTGATCTTTTTCCCTTCGATCGAAGGATCTACAAAAACATCGATACTGCGAGGGATCTCTACGATCTCCAAAGCATATTCTATCAGCTCATTGAGCTCAAACTCATTTTTCTTCATCTCATCCGCTCTCGCATCCAAACCGGATAGTTTCAGCAAAATATCCGCAAGAGAACTCAACCTTTGTACCTGCGTTTTAAGCGAGATCACTTCTTTGCTTTCCTTATTCATCTCCTGCATGATCTCAATACTGAACAACATATTGGTGATCGGTGTTTTGATCTGGTGGGCGATATCTTCCAAATAAAGGATCTGATTTTTAGAATTTTGGGCAGTTTTCTCTTTTTCTTCTACCAACTCTATAAAAATTTTGTAGATCTTATCCTCCAGTATCGAAAACTCATCTTGTTTCATCGGGATCGAATAATCACGATCTCTCATTCGGTCGATCAACTTTATGATCTCCTCGATCCGATTTTTACTACGCCTCTTTCCCAGGCAATACGTTATAAATAAACTGAGAAACCAAATAATGATCAAATAGCTCATATCTATCCCATCCTATATCCAATTCCCCGGATCGTCAAAATCGTATCCGTTGCCGTCTTTGCCCGGATCCTCTTGATCGTAGCTGTCAGAGTATTGTCGTTAACAAATTTATCTCGGTTTTCCCAAAACATTTCGAGCAATTGCCCTCTTGTAAACACCCTATTCGGATTTTTAATAAAGAGCGACAACAGATCATATTCCAATGAAGTCAAGTCGATCGGTCTGTTCCGATAGCTGATGATCGCTCTTGTCGTGTCCAGCGTAAATTCATTATACAGGATCTTTTGATCCTCTATCACCGATATCGTGCGGATCACGGCATCTATTCTGGCTCGTAATATTTCTAAACTAAATGGCTTTGTCAAAAAATCATCCGCTCCTTTATCCAGCATAGCGACAATAAAGTTCTCATCATTTTTTACCGTTGTAATAATAATTCGAATTCCTTTTTCTTTTAATTTAGACGCGATGCTTTCCGCATTCCCATCCGGTAGATTGATATCTACCAAAGCTACATCATAAAAAAGATCCAGACGATTTATTGCCTCATGATATGTCGATGCGATCTCGACAAGATAATTTTTGTTTTGCAAATAGATCCGGATCTGCTCAGCGATCCCTCGATCATCCTCGATCAATAATATTTTTGTCATTTTTTGCATTGATCTGCTCCTTCAAAAGTCTCCATCTAAAAAATGGTTCTTTTTTTCTATACATTTTGAGATGATACTCGAACAAACTCGATAATTAAATCGATGATTTTTTCTATAAATGTAATATCCATTTCCTCACCTCATCATTTTAATTTATTATATCATTTATCCGC
>JAUNKR010000071.1 GCA_030532705.1 Peptostreptococcaceae bacterium | reverse complement strand
GAGCTAATCTCTATTTCTTTTTAAAAACCCCCACAACTATTTTACACTATCGTTCCCTAAGGAGCTATGATCTGTTCAACATCCGAAGCCGGATCGGCAAAGAAGCGCGCTCCGTCCTCACCAAGACTTCTCCGACATTCTTCCGGAAACTTGTGCCAAACTGCACCGACCGCTTCCGCTACCACGATCGCTCCATCTTCTCCATCATCTCTTGATCGCTTTCTTCGGGATCAGTCCGTTGCCGAAAGCAAGGCTGATGATCGGGAGATCCTGCAGATATTCGGTGATCTTTCCGCAGATCGTCGCCACGAGCGGTACGCCGATCATGACGATCAGCATCCATAAGAGAGCACTTTTGGACTCTACGATCTTGCGTACGAGATAGGTTAACCCCGGATGCATCAGATAGATTCCATAGGTCAGCGGACTCAGCCACATAAAGAATCGGTAGGATCTTTTGTCCCTGCCCATCAGATCCTTCGGATAGCTGATGATCCATTTGGAGATTAGAAGAAGTCCCAAGGTACAGAGCAGCATATAGACATGCAGATTGACCGTGTAGAAGAAGGTATCGAAGACGATCTCATTCCACATCTGCTGCCAAAGCAGTCGGCTGTAATAGCTATGAACGATACCGGATAGCGCCAAGCCGACAAAGATCTTATTTTGATACTTTTGGATCATCTTAAAATTGCGATCATAGCAAAAACCGAACCACAGCCCCATAAAGGCGATCGAAAAATACCACAGGAAGGTGGATTGCATCATCGTAAAATAACCTCGGATCAAAAATCGGTTGAGCAGATAGATCAAAATCTGCGTCCCAAATGCAATTCCAATAGCGGACTTCCATGAATCTTTGACCTTTTTTGCAATCGGGATCAGAAGAGGCGCAATCACAAAAAACTCGATCAGGATGATCATAAAATAAAGATGCTCATAGCTCTTGCCATACAGGAGCAGATAAAGAACGCTCCGTGGTTTTAGGATGTTTTGTAACTGTACATTGCCGGTGAGGAGCAAAACGATCTGATAAGCGATACTCCAAAGCAGATACGGGATCACGACACGCACAAATTTCTTTTGATAGAAATCGAGTAGCCGGATCGGTCTTTCATCCAAAGAATAAGAGACCATCACCATGCTGACAAAGAGAAAGCTCGGTACCGCAAATACGAGCATCGCCCGTACCATAAAAAAATGCCCATGCGATTTCGAACCGACAAGCACCCGGCTGACCGGCATATTCAAAAAATGGATCGAAACGACAGCAAGCATCGACAGTACTCGGAGCATCGAGACCTCTCCCAAGGAGCGCTTTCGTCGAGCACTATGTCTTGCCTGTTCAAAATCAATAATCTTACTCATGTTCTTTCCCTTCTGTCTTTTTTCTATGCTTTTGATTTTCCAAGTCAGTCGGTTTTCATAATTCATCCGAAAAGTCTGATCCACCGCTCTTCATCTGTAACTATCAAAACATCCCTCGCTTGTTCATTAATACTCACATCTGTTTGAGTATAAGACTATTCGTTAATCCCAAGCCGCTTTATTGCAAAAAGGATTCTCTATGAATATTCTTTCACTCAAGGAATAGAGAAATAATTTTTAATGTGTCAAAATTATTTCTCTATTGCCGTAAAATTCATCCCAATACATTGAATCAATTCTGTTTTATTATTTTCCACTTTTTCATCAAGCACCGCCTCCAACAAAAAACTGAGCGCTTGTCCAATCTCTTTTCCCGAAAAGCCGAGCTCGATCATATCTCTGCCGTCGACCGCCAGATCCTTCAGCTGAAAACATGCGTCCTGTGCCAAAAGTTCCTCGGCGACCGCTCGTATCTCTTTCAGTTCATCCAATCGGGAAAAATAAGCCGGTGCCTGTGCCATAGCGTCCGCCCGTTTGAGCACCAGCAGTTTGAAAAAATGCTCCGTGCCCAGCCGATTGAGCCAGCGACGCACCGAGCGAGGCTTGCTTTGGATCTTCGCATCATGGTATCGCACGAGAAGGCAGACATTTTTTTTCGTCAGATTATCCAGCTTGAGCTTTCGCATCGTTGATGCCGCGATCTCCTCCGACACGCTCTCATGACCGTAAAAATGCCCGACTCCGTCAACCTCGGTGTAGGTCCTCATCTTGCCCATATCATGAAAGAAGGCCGCCAATCGAAGCTCCTTATCCGCCGGCGTGTTTTGGATGACGCGCGCCGTATGCTCCAGCACATCATAGATATGATGCGGATTCTTCTGCTCAAAACCTTTCATCTCTTCGATCTGAGGTGCGATCGCCGCAAAGATCTCGCTATATTTTATCAAAACGGGAAAGATCGCCTCCCCCATCAGCGCCTTGATCAGCTCGATCGCCTTGCGCTCCGCGGAGATCTTTTCCAAAAGCGGAAGCATCGACCGCATCGCCTCATAGGTGGTCGGGTCGATCGAAAATCCCAGCTGCGAAGCAAAGCGGACCGCCCGAAAGATCCGAAGCGCATCCTCCGAAAATCGCTCCCTCGGGTCTCCGATCGCGCGGATGATCCTGTTTTCGATATCCGATCTGCCGCCAAAAAGATCGATCACGCCCTCCTGCTGTGAAAAAGCCAGTGCATTGATCGTGAAATCACGGCGCATCAGATCTTCTTTCAGCTCCTTGGTAAAATAGACCTTCTCCGGACGGCGCGCATCCTTGTACTCTCCATCTCGGCGAAAAGTCGTGATCTCGATCCCTTCCTTTTCGTCAAAGATCGTGATCGTGCCATGCTTGAGTCCGGCAGCATGCTGCGGATAGCTTGCAAAAATCTTTTGGACCTGCTTCGGCAATGCATCGGTCGTGATGTCAAAGTCGGAGATCTTTCTCCCCATCAGATGATCCCGAACGCATCCTCCGACGAGGAATGCCTGATAATTATTCTCCCTCAAACGAGAGAGTACTTTTTCGATCGACTTCGGATACTCCATGACACCTCCTGCGCATTTTCAGCCCGATCTCTCGCTTGATCGGTCCCTCATTGCCTCTATTATATCTTAAATCATTTTTCGGCTCAAGCAAAAGCCGTCAAACTCTTTGAAAAATCAAAATTATGCTTGAAAATACAGCCCGTGAGCCTTATAATATTGAATAGGTATGGATTGGATTGTATTCAAGAAGGATTAGAGAATGTTTAGACAAAAAGACGATCTTTGGAACATAAAAAATTTAGGCATCATGCTCGTCTTACTGGCGATCTTTATGCTGCTCAGTTTTAAGTTGCTCACGGAGGCACAACTTAATAAAGGGATCCAGCTTCGCGTTCGCGAGTTCGCGAGTAAAAATATAAAAATCATCAATTATCAAGCCAAGCTCTATCAGAAGGATCTCGAGCTGACCGCATCCGAGCTTCGCTTGCCGATAAGTAGTGAACAAAATCAGATCACCCTGTTGCAGATGATGCAAACGAACAGTTTTGATCAGATGGCGCTCTACTCGTCCAATGGACAAAGGATCTATGGCGGAACGATGGATAATGAAAACGATCCGCTCAATTTTCCCGCTAAACTGGAGACGAATGAGACGGTCTTTCTTTTTGAAGACAGTATCTGTATGCTTTACCCGCTGGGCAACTCAAAAGATTCTCCAAGCGGATATCTGCTGGGGCAGGTCTCTAAAGAAAGATTTTCCAAGGAATCTCAAATGGCGGATTACAGTCACATGGGTTTTGCAAATATCGTGACTAAAGAGGGGATCCCGCTGATCATCTCGAGCGATAAGAGCTCCTTGCAACTTATGGACAACTCCTTTTGGGATGTATTTTCCACATTGAGTTTTAAGAACCCTTATTCTTTCGATCGCCTGAAGGACCAGATCGAAAAATCGCGTTCGGGGTACACCTATTACTATACGAAAAACGGCAATGCGCGGATCGCCTATTTTGCACCGGTCGGGATCGCCGATTGGTACATCTTCCAGGTCGCTACACAGGATGCGATCGATCTGCATTCCAATCCGGTGAAAAGAGTGATGTTTGAAAGTGCGATCCTGATCACGGTGATCATGCTCGTCACTTTTGCGACCGTTTATCTGTTGAACAACCGTCACACCAAAAAACTGACCGAAGCTCAGAACCAGGTCGAACGATTGACGAATGCGATCCGTGGCGGCGTGATCCGATTTTCAGCGAATGAACAGGGCAATATCGAATATATCAGTGAAGGCTATCTGCGCATCTTACATGCGGAGCCGGATGATCTGGATACCAAGTATAAAAACAGCTTTTATGAAATGATCTATGAAGAAGACCGTGAAAATGTGCGTGCACAGATCGGATCGGATGATCTGTTCCACGATCGCGAGATCAATCTGGAGTACCGTTTGATCCGCAAGGATGGCAGTCCGATCTGGGTCATCGACAAAATGACTGTCGTCAAGGAGAGCAGCGGCGTTTTCAAATTCTACAGTATCGTGATCGATGCGACCGTTGTGAAAAAGACGGAGGACGACCTTCGAAGCACCAACGAAAACCTCAAGCTCGTCGCGGACACGCATATGGAGAGCCGAGTGTTCGAGTACGATGTCGAGACCGGCGTCATCAATTTCCACAAGGGGAATTTCCTCGGATACAATCTCGAGGATTATACCGGCTTTACGATCGACACGATGAGTCAATGGAGCTGGGCGGATGACAATGTCACCGCAGAGATGGAAAGAATGCGAAAAGAGATGTCCGACGGCAATGAATTCTCTTCCGGCATCATCCGGATCGCTCATGCAAACAGCGACGATCCTCGCTGGGTCCGCATCATGCTCACCAGGGTCAACGACAATGAAAGCTATCGAGTGATCGGGAGCGTGCGTGATGTGACCGAAGAAAAAGAGATCCAGCTCAAACTCTCCAGAGAGACCGAGCGTAATAAATTGATGATCTCCGGCGCATTGTTCACCGGAACGATCAACGTTTCTCAAAACAGCATCACGATCAACTCGGATGCCAAGGGACTGCGTATCTCGGATAGCATATCCTACAACTATATCCGAAGACTGCAGTTCATCGTGGGGACCTATGTCCATCCGGAAGATGTCGAGATCTTCCTCAGCGAATTCAACATCGAGTCGATCTTCCGAAATTACAACAAGGGCAATGTCAATCGAAGCGTCGAATACCGACGTCGTATCAATGGACGCAGCGGATATTACTGGGTGCGGGCAACGATGCGTATCATCAAAGAAGTTTCGAGCGGAGATATCCTCTGCTTTGTATATGTCAACGATATCGACCATGATATCAAGATCACGCAGATGCTGCGACAAAAAGCGGAGACCGACTATCTCACCGGATTGTTCAACCGCGACGGTTTGATCAGCCGTATCGAAGATTATCTGAAGAATTTTGGCGAAAATGAGATCGGCGCCTTCTACTCGATGGACCTTGACGACTTTAAGACGCTCAACGATAATTACGGGCATCTTGAGGGCGACAATTTCCTCAAGATCATCGGTGCCGAGCTGACAAAAATGTTCCGAAAAGACGATTTGATCGGTCGAATGGGCGGCGATGAATTTGTCGTATTCCTCAAAAACTGTCCGGACGAAGCTTTTGTCGAGAAGAAGGCACAGGCGATCTTGGACAAGATCTCTTCGATCACGATGGATGGGATCGATCATCAAAGTCATGCAAGTATCGGTGTAGCGATCTCTCCAATGCACGGAAAGAGCTTCCAGGATCTCTACGATGCCTCGGATAAAGCATTGTACGAGTCGAAAAAGAAAGGCAAAAATATTTATTCGGTCTATCAGCCGAAGGAAGAAGAGGATCAATAATGGAACTGTTGGTAAATCGAATAAAAAAAGATGGGATCGGGCGCGAAGGCGGGATCATCAAGGTGGACTCCTTTATCAATCACCAGATGGATACGGAGTTGATGAACGAGATGGGCAAGGAATTTGCTCGCTTGTTCAAAGACAAGAAGATCGACAAGATCCTTACGATCGAAGCTTCCGGTATCGGTATCGCTGTCGTTACCGCGATCCATTTGGGGATGATCCCCGCAGTTTTTGCCAAAAAATCACAGCCCAACACGATGACGGAGCGTTACTATGGTGCGGAGGTCAAGTCTTTTACCAAGGGAACGACCAGCATCGCCAAAGTGACCAAGAGTTACCTCAACGCCGGCGAAAATATTCTGATCATCGATGATTTCATGGCGCATGGTGAAGCGGCGCTCGGACTGATCTCGATCGCCGAGCAGGCAGGCTGTCATGTGGTCGGCATCGGTGCCGTCGTCGAAAAAGTCTTTCAGGGCGGAGGCGATCGCATTCGAGAAAAGGGCTACCATGTCGAATCGCTTGCGATGGTCACCGGCATCACCGAAGACGGTGTGATCCTGTTCAAAGAATAGAGATGCTTCGCTCCGAATGCATCAGAACTTCAAACCGCTGACAGATTTCGATCCGGCATCACCGGTTTTAGAAGAAATAGAATGGATCCAAGATCATCGCTTCA
>JAUNKR010000014.1 GCA_030532705.1 Peptostreptococcaceae bacterium | reverse complement strand
CAACTATGGATCATTTTTTTATTCAGTTGTTCAATTTCATTTTACAATCTACCAATAAAACCTAAGAATTAAAAGTCATTAAAAAAGCAAATGTTATTCCACTTTACCAAAACTTTCGAAAGGGTAGATCCGCAAAAATACTTTACCTAGCACATAGGCTTGCGGAATGGTTCCGAACTTGCGACTATCCAAAGAACTGTCGCGGTTATCGCCAAGTACAAAAAGATAATTGTCTTGGACTGTCCATTCTCCAGCTACATTGATTTGATTATTGCTAGGGGTCACATAGTTTTCTACCAGAGTTTCTCCATTGACGATCACTTTTCCGTTCTCTATTTTCACCACATCATTTTCCATACCGATCACCCGCTTGGTAAAATATTCGTAATCATCGGGGTCTCTTTTTTCAGGATTTCGAAAAATAATGATATCGCCTCTTTCCAATTTGTTTTTTGCCAGCTTATTGACCAATAAAAGATCGCCCTCATACAATGTATCGTTCATACTGGTTTGAAGTACAGAAACATTTTCAATAAAAGCAGATTTGATCAATCCGATGATGACGACAACGATCGCAAGGCGTAACAAAAAAATAAGAAAAGTATTTTGGTCCTTTTCGTTCATAATGCCTCCCTATTTGTTTACTTCTTTCTTATATTTTATCATTGCGGGTTTGATACGGCAAGTTAAAACATAAGAGATCAGGAGATAGGATAAATTAACCCTGTATTTTCTATACATTGAGTTAAGGAGCTTTGTATATTGGATTAGCCATTGAATTTCATAATCAGGGTCAAGGGTCATTCGTTTTTTGTGAACAGGCGAGTTGTTAGATGATTCGACGGAGAAGCGGTTTTTTCAGGCGGTATCAGAGGGGAGGATTTTTATTAGATCGCCGGAAGAAGCATCCGATGGATCTTGGAGTTTAATGACTAAGATCAAAAGAAAGGGATATTCTGAAAAGAATTGCCTTATGGAGCAAAGTGAAATAGGATCGGATGGATTTGCCCTATCTTAAATATGTTTCACAAAACCAAGTATAGAAAGAAAATATATCATTATTGGAATATGATAAAATAAGTTATGTACAAAAACAAAAGATATAAGTTGATTTGTGGTAATTATATTGATATGCTCTTGACATATTCATTGAAATGAAATATCATAGTCATATAAAGAAATCAAATTCACTATAATGAAAAATAGGAGGTAGTATGATTAAGGTCAATGAATATTTTTCAGGAAATGTAAAATCGATAGCTGTTCAAAACTCAGATGGGGAACAGACAGTGGGTGTAATGAAGGCAGGCGAATATCAATTTTCGACCTCAAAGAAGGAATTTATGTTTGTGGCAAGCGGGGAGATGGATGTGAAACTTCCCGGAGAAACAGCGTTTAAATCGATCTCAAATCATGGAAGCTTTGTGGTAGAAGCAAATCAGAGCTTTGATGTAATAGTAAAAGAGGATACGATTTATATTTGTAGATACGAATAGATATCATCTCATGATAAAAGAACAGCTTAGTTCGTCAAAACGTTTAGGAGTATCTGGCTATCGAAGCTCGGTCAAATGACGGAGTAGAAATATAAGTTTATATCAAACAGGGGAGCTAAAGCGATATTATCGAACCTTTGATCAGATAGCAGATCAGAATTATATGATAGAGGGAGTACGATGGAACATTTGTTGTTAGATATACAAAAATATTCAATACATAATGGAGATGGCATACGTACGACGATATTTTTCAAAGGCTGTCCACTTGAATGCAAATGGTGTCATAATCCTGAAAGTCAATCTTATCAGGCAGAGATCATGTACAACAAAGAAAAATGTGCTGCTTGTATGCGCTGTGTAATGAAATGTCCACAACAAGGCATTATTGAGAAGGATGGATTCTATCCTGTTCCTCGAGATAAATGTGATGCTTGTGCTACCTGTGTTGATTTTTGCATCTATGGTGCAAGAGAAAAGGCAGGCAAGCTATATTCTGTGGATGAGGTCATGAAAGAGATCGAAAAAGATAAAATGTTCTATGAACAATCCAAGGGTGGAGTGACTCTGTCCGGTGGTGAGGTGATGACGCAGGATATCAATTTTATTCTGCAGATCCTAAAAAGATGTGATCGCATGGGATATAATGTGAATATCGATACCTGTGGATATTCGAGTTTTGAACGCTTTGAAAAACTGTTGCCTTATGTAGATACTTTTTTATATGATATCAAACATATTGATCCGGAGAAACATCGATCATTGACCGGCAAGGATAATGTACTTATTTTGGATAATCTGAAAAAACTAAATGAAAAGAATGCAAAGATCCATGTTCGAATCCCTGTGATCGAAGGGGTCAACAGCGATGATGAGAATATCAGCGGTATTGCCGATCTTGTTAAAGATCTGAATATCACAATGGTGAGTTTACTACCGTATCATGCGATCGGTCAAGGGAAATATGATCGCATCGATATGGTGTATGAAGGAACAGATTTTTCTGCTCCAAGCGAAGAACGCATGTTGGAGCTTAAAAATATTTTTGAACGGAAAAATATACCTGTAAAAATTGGAGGTTAAAATGGAAAACAGAGGAATGAACGAAAGAATTAAAACGCTTAGAAAGCAAAGTGTTGAAGCCGTTCCGCATATTTACATCGAGCGTGCAAAATTGATCACGGATGCTTACAAAATGTACGAGGGTACAGTTTCTATTCCGGAGATGAGAGCGCTTGCGTTCAAGCATTTTATGGAAAATCGAAGTCTGTGTATCAATGACCATGAACTGATCGTGGGTGAAAAAGGGGACTCTCCTCAAGCGGCTCCTACATTCCCTGAGCTTTGCTGTCACACATTAGAGGATATGAATGTTATGGATTCCAGAGACATCATTTTCTTCAAGGTGAATGATAATGACCGAAAGATCCAGGAAGAAGAGATCATTCCATATTGGGAAAAGCGGGCACTTCGAAACAAAATGTTGAACAATCTTGGCGAAGAGTGGAAAAAATGCTATGGCGCGGGAATTTTTACAGAGTTTATGGAGCAAAGAGGTCCCGGACATACTGTCGGTGGAGAAGTTTTTTATAAGAAAGGCTTTTTGGATCTAAAAGCGGAAGTTCAATCTCAGATCGATGCATTGGATTTTGTAAATGATAAAGAAGCGCTAAGTAAAAAGCAAGAGCTTGAAGCGATGAAGATCTGCTGTGATGCGATCATTATCTATGCGGAAAGATATGCAAAATACGCAGAAGAGCTTGCAGCGAAAGAAAGTGATCCGGCTAGAAAAGCGGAGCTTCTTCAGATCGCGGAAAACTGCCGCGTCGTACCTGCACATGCTCCTAAGACATATTACCAAGCACTTCAGATGTACTGGTTTGTTCATATCGGAGTAACAACAGAGCTGAACCCATGGGATGCATTTAGCCCGGGAAGATTGGATCAGCATCTATATCCATTCTATAAGAATGACACGGCAAATGGTATTTTGGATGATACTAAGGCGTTGGAACTTCTTGAATGCCTATGGGTCAAATTCAACAATCAGCCGGCACCGCCAAAGGTGGGTATCACATTGAAAGAAAGTTCAACTTATACGGACTTTGCCAATATCAACACCGGCGGTATCGCTCCGGACGGAAGCGATGGTGTTAATGAGGTCAGCTATCTGATCCTTGACTGTATGGATGAGATGAGACTGCTTCAGCCGAGCTCGAATGTTCAGATCAGCCGAAAGACACCGCACAAGTTCCTGAAGAGAGCATGCGAGATCTCAAGAAGAGGTTGGGGACAGCCTGCATTCTATAATACAGAAGCGATCGTTCAAGAGCTTCTGAATGCCGGAAAAACATTGGAAGACGCAAGACGAGGCGGAACAAGCGGCTGCGTAGAGACCGGTGCGTTTGGAAATGAAGCCTATATTTTAACAGGATATCTGAATCTTCCTAAGATCGTTGAATTGACATTATACAATGGATTTGACAAAGTATCCAATCAACAGTTGGGACCAAAGACCGGAGAGGCAAAAGATTTTAAAACATATGGTGAATTCTTTGAAGCATATAAAAAGCAGGTAGAGTATTTTGTAAATATTAAGATCGAAGGAAATAATATTATCGAAAAGATCTATGCAGAGTATATGCCGGTGCCATTCCTTTCTCTTGTAACAAATGGATGTATCACATCCGGAAAAGATTACAATGCGGGTGGGGCAAAATATAACACAAACTACATTCAAGGTGTAGGGATCGGAACGATCACGGATTCATTGGCAGCGATCAAATACAATGTCTTCGACAACAAGAAATTTTCGATGGAAGAATTGCAAAAGGCGTTGGATGCGAACTTCGAAGGTTACGAGGAGATCCACCATCTTGTTACCAATAAGACACCAAAGTATGGTAATGACGATGACTATGCAGATGATATCATGAAATCGGTATTTGACCTGTATCGTGGAATGGTCGTGGGAAGACCGAATGTTAAAGGCGGAAAATACGGGATCAATATGTTGCCGACGACCTGCCATGTTTATTTCGGTGAAGTGATGATGGCAAGTCCGAATGGACGAAAGGCACATCTACCGGTTTCCGAGGGGATCTCTCCGGAAAAAGGTGCAGACGTGAAAGGACCGACGGCAGTTATCAAATCATGCTCGAAGATGGACCACTTGGCAACAGGCGGAACGCTCCTAAATCAAAAATTCACACCATCTGTTGTAGAGGGCGATCTGGGATTGGAGCATATGGCAAATCTGGTTCGTGCTTACTTTAATATGGATGGCCATCATATCCAGTTCAATGTGATCGATCGTGAGATCTTGATCGACGCACAGAAACATCCTGAAAATTACAAAGATCTGATCGTACGTGTTGCAGGTTATTCCGATCATTTCCATAACTTGAGCAAAGCATTGCAAGATGAGATCATCGGAAGAACAGAACAAAGTTTTAATTAGTATTTTAGGCGTGCTACTAGCACGCCTTGAAGTTTTTTGATAAAATATAATGATGAGGTGAAAAAAATGAACAAAAAAATTGGATTTATCGGCTGTGGAAATATGGCGAAAGCGATGATAGTAAGCATTATCAAAGCGGAGCTTGTCGATCCGAAGAATATTTTTGCAAGCGATGGATATCAACCGAGCTTGGATGATGTAAAGACACGTTTGGGGATCCATACGACGTTGGATAACAAAGAAGTCGTGAAGTCAAGTGACGTGATATTTCTTGCAGTCAAACCGAATATGTATGATTCCGTGATGCAGGAAGTCGCGCCTTTGGGAGAGGGAAAGATCTTTGTATCGATCGCTCCCGGCAAGACTTTAGATTATCTTGAGAATGGTCTTGGAAAAAGCACAAAAATACTTAGAACGATGCCGAATACTCCGGCAATGGTGGGCGAAGGGGTCACAGCGATCTGCCCGAATAAAAATATTACACCAGAAGACCAAGAGGCATTGGAAGCGATCATTGGTACTTTTGGTATCGTAGAGCGTATCGATGAGAAACTTTTTGATTCAGTCGTTGCTGTTTCAGGATCTTCACCGGCATATGTATTTATGTTTATCGAAGCGATGGCGGATGCGGCAGTTCTCCAAGGGATGGCTCGTGATAAGGCATATCGATTTGCGGCACAAGCCGTGCTCGGAAGTGCAAAAATGGTTCTGGAGACGAAGAAGCACCCCGGAGACCTGAAAGATATGGTTTGCTCACCGGGAGGGACAACGATCGAAGGAGTGGCAGTATTGGAAGAAAAAGGTATGCGCTCGGCTGTGATCCAAGCGATGAATGCCGTATATGATAAATCAGGAAAGATGTAGGTCTTTACTGCAAATTTAGAAAAGAAATAGGTTAAATATGAACAATTTGGATATTGGTAGCAGGGTACAAAATAGACGGAAGGAACAAAAGATCACACTCAAAGAGCTGAGTGAGCGCACCGGTCTTTCGACAGGTTTTTTATCACAATTTGAGCGTGGAATGACATCGATCGCGATCGATTCACTTCAAAACATTGCAAAAATCTTAGACATGGATATGGACAGTTTTTTTAATATGCCCAAAAAATCAGTTTATGATGAAGAGCCGGTCATTCGCAGCTATGATCGGCAGGTTGGGTCTGTCAATACGAAGTATGTCCAATTTTATTTAGCAAAAGATCTTGAAGATGCAAAGTTTTTGCCTCGAATCTACGAATTGTGGCCATCATCAGATAATGACCATGTCAAAACCTATGTTCATGAAGGAGTAGAATTCATCTATGTCCTGGAAGGTGTTTTGACATTGAACTATAAAAACAAAGTTTATGAGATGTATCCGGAAGATACCGCCTATTTAGATTCGAAGACACCGCATAATTGGGAAAATAACACCAATAAGAAGGTACGAATACTCGTTATCAATTATCCGAACCCATTTATTCAAAATGATGCAAATACGCGCATCGATGAACATGGGAAATAGATCATTTTTAAGAGCTGTAGTCGTTACAGCTCTTTTTGTCTGTTTGTGAAACTTCCAAAATTGGAATCGAATAGATGGATATGTTACAATAGCAGAAAATGGTTATCATTTTACTTTGTGAGCAGAAGGAGGCTGTGATGAAGAAGTGTACTATTCTTTTTGTCATTCTGATTCTTTTGACAGGTTGTGTTGATCTAGAGTCCGGGAGGGGATACATCACTTCACAGGAGTCTGAGCAGGCTGAACAAATGATCGATCCGGCAGGGAACACGATAGAAAGTAGATTTTACATACCGAAGGGATTTGAGAGAGTTGCGGCCGAAGAGGGAAGTTTTGCTGATTTTATTCGTCACTATCCACTCAAAGAACACGGCAGTCCGATTCTTCTGTTCGATGGAAAAAAGAAAGCGAATCAATCGGATCATGAAGCTGTTTTTGATATGAAGCTTGGTGAAAGAGATCTACAACAATGCGCAGATTCTGTCATGCGGATCTATGCGGAATATCTTTATCAAACAGATCAAAAAGATAAGATCGCTTTTCATTTTGTCGATGGATTTTTATGTGACTACAAGCATTGGAGAGAAGGTTATCGAGTTGTTTTTAGTGGACCGGGAACTACTTGGCAGAAACAGACGGGACTTCTAGACGATAAAGTGACTTTTGAGAAGTATCTGAATATGGTTTTTGCATACTCATCAACTCTTTCAATGGTAGAAGAAAGTGAAAAAATAGAGCTTACCGATCTTCAGATCGGTGATATTTTTATAAAAGGAGGCAGCCCGGGACATGTTGTGATGGTTGCAGATCTTTGCGAAGATCAGAATGGGGACAAAGCATTTCTTCTGGCGCAAGGCTTTATGCCGGCGCAAGAGTTTCATATACTCAAAAACCCATCTTCTCCCAACAGTTGCTGGTATAAGATTTCTGAGATTGGGGAGGAGTTGATCACACCGGAATATCGGTTTATGATAAGTGACCTTCGGCATGTGGAGTACTTGACCGGAATAGAGTTATAAGAAGGAACAGGGGATTGAACATAGAAGTGCACGGATAAGGGATATAAGATACCTAGTCTGTACTGTGACTTTGGTCGATATGGAAAGCATCGCTTGACACGACCTCTAGCTCTTAGGATTATTTACAATCTGCCGAAAATATGTTAGAATGATCGAGCAAAACCAAAATGGAGTGAGGCATATGAGAAGAAAACTAAGAACCGGAGTTTTATTATTTTTTACATTATTTTTTGTGTTTTCCGTAGCGATCGGTGCAGGGATCAGCTATTATTTAGAGCGGGATCATCAGGCGAAGATGAAGGAAAACGAGGAAAAGAATATCGAGAGTTTGGAAGAGGTCGTTCCGGAATTGACCGAACGTATCAACATTCTTGTGATGGGAGTAGATTATCTCAAGCTTGGAAGTGATGAAGGTCAGCGAGGCACCAGAACGGATACCATCATGCTCTTTAGCTATAATCCTAAAAACAATAAATCGTTTTTGCTTTCGATACCGAGGGATTCCAGAGTACCTATTGAAGGTTACGGAATGGACAAGATCAATCATGCCCACTCTTATGGAGGAACGGATCTGGCGATCAGGACCATTTCAAACTTTTTGGAAATACCGATCCATCATTATGTGAAGGTGGATTATAATGCGGTAACGGAATTGGTAGATGCCGTTGGAGGTCTGGAGATCGATATTCCTCAGGATATGCATTATGCAGCACTCAAGATCCATTTCACAAAAGGATTACAGACGCTCAGCGGAGAAGAAGCGGTGAAGTATCTTCGTTTTAGGAGCGGTTATGTTATTCCGGATATTGGTCGGATCGGAGCTCAGCAGGAATTTGTAAAACTTATGATGGAAAAGATCGTATCGCCATCCTTAGTAGTCAACGTGCCGACATATATTGATATCCTTTCTCGAAATGTTGAGACGGATATGAGTAAAAAGCAGATGCTGGACCTATCCAAGTCGCTATTGCTCAAATTTGATCCATCCACGATCGAGAAGGCGCATATTCCGGGAGGAGGTCAGCGGATCGGTGGAGTAGACTATTGGATCGTTGATGAAACAGGGAAAAATGATCTATTGATCGAACTGCTTTCGGATGCGGTGGACCCTCCGCCAAGTGCGACCACGACGGGAGATAATGTCGTAACGGAAAATGATAAAAAAGAATAGAAGGATTTCTTATCATAACAAAAAACGCTTGAATTCAAGCGTTTTTTGCTGTTTATATTTTTATCGAATGATCAGCTTTTCTTCTTCCAGATCAACGATGATCTTTGAATCGAGATCAAGATCTCCGATGATGATCTTTCGTGCGATCAAGGTCTCCAGTTTACTTTGGATATATCGCTTCAGTGGACGTGCCCCATAAAGCGGATCATAAGCGGCATCCGCAATGAAGTTTCTCGCTTCTGGCGTCACTTCTAATTTCAGCTGCTGCTGTTCAAGTCGGTCGCCAAGTTTTTTGATGATCAGATCAATGATCGAAAGAACTTCGTTTTTGTTCAGTGGTTTGTAGAATACGATCTCATCCAATCGATTCAAAAATTCCGGTCGGAAAGACATTTTAAGAAGACTATTTACTTGATCGATAGCTTCTTGAGTTAAGTTCCCATCCGGATCGATCCCGGAGAGAAGGTATTCTGAGCCGAGGTTGGAGGTCATGATGATGATCGTGTTTTTGAAATCGACTGTTCTTCCTTGCGAGTCGGTGATCCGTCCATCGTCAAGCACCTGAAGAAGAATATTAAATACGTCATGGTGTGCTTTTTCCACTTCGTCAAACAGAATGACCGAGTAAGGTTTTCTTCGGACAGCCTCTGTCAGCTGACCGCCTTCATCATAGCCGATATATCCCGGAGGAGCTCCTACCAAACGAGAGACGGAATGTTTTTCCATATACTCGGACATATCGATCCGGATGATATTTTGTTCATCATCAAACAAGCTTTCTGCAAGGGCCTTCGCCAATTCGGTCTTACCGACACCGGTAGGCCCAAGGAACATAAAGGATCCGATCGGACGATTCGGGTCGGAAATTCCTGCGCGAGATCGAAGGATCGCTTCAGATACCTTTGCCACAGCCTGATCTTGTCCGATCACTCTTTGGTGTAGGATATTCTCCAGATTCAGGATCTTTTCTTTTTCTCCTTCCAGCAATTTTGTAACCGGGATACCTGTCCATCTTGCGATGATCTTTGCAATTTCTTCATCAGTCACACGATCTCGAAGGAGAGTATGCTGATTCGAATTTTGATTTTCGTTTTCGGCTTTTTCCAAATCAGCCTGTAATTTTGGGAGGATGCCATATTTTAATTCAGCAAGGCGCTCCAGATTATATTCTCTTTCAGCACGCTCGATTTCTGAATTGACATTGCCCAATTCTTCTTTTAATTTTTGTATCGCAACGATACCTTCTTTTTCGCTTTCCCACTTTGCTTTCATGACAGCAAATTCGTCCCGAAAATCAGCCAGCTCCCGCTGAGTGTTTTCAAGTCTTTCTAAACTAAGCTTATCGGTCTCTTTTTTGAGTGCCTCTTCTTCGATTTCAAGCTGCATGATCTTTCGGGAGATCTCATCCAGTTCAGTCGGGAGAGAATCGATCTCTGTTCGGATCATTGCGCAGGCTTCGTCCACAAGATCGATCGCTTTATCCGGTAAAAATCGATCGCTGATATATCGATGGGAAAGAGTCGCTGCACTGATAAGTGCGGAGTCTGCGATAGATACACCGTGGAATAACTCATAACGTTCTTTAAGGCCGCGTAAGATAGTGATCGTATCTTCGACCGTCGGCTCGTCTGCAAGTACGGGTTGGAAACGTCTTTCTAAAGCGGCGTCTTTTTCGATATATTTTCGATACTCATCCAATGTGGTGGCACCGATACAATGCAATTCGCCACGAGCGAGCATCGGTTTTAGAAGGTTTCCGGCATCCATAGCACCATCCGTTTTTCCGGCGCCGACAATATTATGAAGCTCGTCGATGAAAAGAATGATCCTTCCGTCAGATTCTTTGACTTCATTTAGGACGGCCTTGAGACGTTCTTCAAACTCGCCCCGAAATTTTGCTCCGGCGATCAATGAACCCATATCGAGTGAAAAAATGGTTTTGTTTTTTAAGCCTTCCGGAACATCCCCTTTCAATATTCGGATCGCAAGACCTTCAACGATAGCTGTTTTTCCAACGCCGGGTTCCCCGATCAAAACCGGATTGTTCTTGGTTTTTCTGGAAAGGATACGAATAAGGTTTCGGATCTCATTATCACGTCCGATCACAGGATCTAATTTCTGACTTCGTGCACGCTCTACAAGATCATAACCATACTTGGTCAGTGCCTCGTAATTTTCTTCAGGATTATCATTATCGATCCGTCGATTGCTTCGAACACTCTGTAGAGCCTCTAGGAAATTTTGTTTTTCAATTCCGATGGATCGCATCATTGAACGAACTTTATCGTTTTTGTCGGCGAGAAAGCCCAGTACCAGATGTTCGACAGAAACATATTCATCTTTGAACTCTTTAGCGCTTTTTTCGGATTCGATCAAGATCCTTTCGATCGCAGGAGAGTAGTAAACCGTTTGTTCTCCGCCGGTCACGGAAGGAAGCTTGTTTAGATGCTCGAGGACGATGCTTAGGGCAAAGTGCAGATCGATCCCCATCTTTTGAAGCAGTCGGGGGATCAGGCCGTCCTCTTGATCCAGTAGCGCAAACATCAGATGCTCCGGTTCAACTTGAGTGTTGTTTCTTGAAATTGCATTGCTTCGAGCATCAGTCAAAGCAGCAATAGTTTTTTGAGTAAATTTTTGTGTGTTCATTGTACCTCCTAAATCACAATTTTATTTTTTATTATGCTCAGATATTGTTGTTCCAATTGCTCAAACCCGGTGTGGGGATAAGCAAGATACCATTTCAAAAGTTTGTCAAAACAGTTGATATACGAGCTGATCGCCTCGCTGATGATCTGATTGTTCGCTTCATTATCACAGATCGGCATCGGGAAACTTCGGCGGAATTTTCCGCTTTCGATCTCATACTGGATACTGTCCTTCGGAAAAAGACCGTGGATATATTTTCTTTCAAGAATTACAAATGCCTTAAAAAAATCATCCAAATGATCCAACAGTTCTATACTTTGTGTACGAAAGTGCACTCGTAGCATTCCGATCTGAGAGTCTTCACTGTGCTTATGAAGTTCCAAAGAATATTTGATCGTTGGACGATATTTATACTCGAGAGGGCTTTTTAGTGAAAGTGTAGAATTTCCTTCCGAAAGCAAAATAAAGTCCGTGCTCTCGATCAGTTTTGAGATCTTTCCGAAGATCTCGCGGATCCTCATTTCCGGAGTCTCGAAGGAAATATATTCTGCTAAAATTTGATTTATTAAATTACTTCGGTTGGTACCGAGTTTGTAAGCGATTCGATCGATCTCTTGCATAATGCCGTTCGACAACATTAAACTATACATATTTTTTTTCATAACAACCTCCATATATAAATATTAACATTCAAAATATAAATTGTAAATAGATTTATATAAAAATTATTACGATTTATAAAAATGAAGGAACAAATTATTCGCTAAGAGTAGGGTAAGTTCTATTTCGTAAATTTCCTAGGCATATTGCGATATATAAAGTTTTATTCAAAAGACTTCACAAAATAGAATAAAAGCCGATATGATTAGGGGAGGAGTTTGTTCCAAAGTTGAAGAAAGTTTATGAAAAGCTTGAAATATATGGGGGTTTTTGGTGTAAACATTGAAAAGGTGAAAAATTTTGTGCTATAATATAGCAAAATTACAACTCCTAAGGCTTTCTTTTTGTTCAACGAGTAAAGGGGGATTTTATGCCGAAAGTTGCGATCATTTATGCATCCGTGCATCATAAAAATACAGAAAAGTTGGTAAAGAGGATTGCTCAAAAATGCCCGGTAGATCTATATGATATTACACAAATAAAATCTGTAGATCTGTCTCCTTATGAAATGATAGGGTTCGCATCCGGGATCTATATGGCAAGACCGCATAAATTGATCCGAAAGTTTTTGAATGAACAGGAAGGATTGCCTGATCAGACTTTTGTGATCCTCACGAGCGGTATCGGTAAAGGCGAGTTTGCAAATGCATTTTCAGAAGAGTTGAGCGAAAAAGGCTTTGATGTTCTCGGTGAGTTTGAGTGCAGGGGTTACGATACTTTCGGACCATTCCGATCGATGTATGAGCAAAGGCCGGATCATCCGAATGAAGATGATATTCAAAATGCGATCGTATTTGTTGAAGAAGTGATCCAGAAAATGAAGATAGAATAATAAAATGGGCTGAACGATCGTTCAGCCCATTTTATTATAAGATCAAGCAATATCTACATCTAAAAGAGATCGTATGGGATACATTTTCAGAAAAAGTTGTTTGCCGGATCTTGTTTTGAAAATTTTTTTAAATCCATGATAGAGTTGCTCCTCGGAATAGTTGCTCTCAAAAGCATTCACTAAGAAGTCGGCTTCCAGAAGGATCTGATGATCCGATCCGTCGACATTATCGTAACTGTGGTGATGTCCTACCAGATAACTTACACGATCGATCAAGGTCTTTTCGTAATTCAGTGAGGAGAGAAAAGAGATCGCTAGAGGCATTCCTTCTTTTTCTTGAAGTTTTCCGTCCGCATGGCCATATTTCTCACGACATAAGGGACAAGCGATATCGTGTACAATAGCGCTCACTTCCAAAATTTCCTGTGTTTTTTCGTCCAGATCCTCCAGCTTTCCGATCGTTTGAGCAAATGAAAAAACTTTTAGGAAGTGATTTATTTCGCGTAGATCACCATTATAAAACTCGATCATTTTTTCAATACAAAGAGCTGTTTTCATAATTTCCATCCTTTTCATTGAGTAGAAATACTCCGTCTTTAGAAGAAACCGCTTATTCGGTTTCTAAGAAATACTTTTCTATACTTTATACTAAAAAAGAAGAAAATTCAATAGAAAAATAAAGAATAAAATGAGAAAATTTCTGGTTTTCTTGTTTTGTTTATGATATAGTGTGATTAAAAGTAGAAAATGTAGAAAAAGATCAGATCTAAAAACAATTTATTCCGGAAAAAGTGTGGAACATAGAATTTTTTGGTGGATCGGAGGTAAAGATGAGCAAAAGTCTGGAAGATAAGCTAAGGATATTAAGTGATTCTGCAAAGTATGATGTATCCTGTTCGTCGAGCGGGAGTCAGAGAAAGAATACGAAAGATGGGATCGGAAACGCACATAAAAGCGGTATTTGCCATTCATGGTCATCTGATGGAAGATGTATCTCTTTGCTGAAGATCCTGATGACAAATCACTGTATCTATGACTGTGAGTATTGCATCAACCGAAGAAGCAATGATATTGAGCGTGCGACTTTAACACCGGATGAGATCGTCCGATTGACGATAAATTTTTATCGTCGCAATTACATCGAGGGATTGTTTTTGAGTTCCGGCATTTTGAAGGATCCGGATCACACGATGGAGCGATTGATCCAGATCGCTCGCCGTCTTCGCATGGTCGAAAAATTCAACGGGTATATCCATATGAAAGTGATCCCGGGAGCGAGTGCTGAATTGATCTATACATTGGGGATGTATGTGGACCGAGTTTCTGTGAATATCGAGATGGCGGATAATCAAAGTCTGCAACTTTTAGCACCGGATAAAAAGGTGAGCGATATCGTGCGATCGATGAATTGTGTTCATGAGCGTCAGATCCAAAGAGCACATGAACAAAAATTGATCAAAAGTACGCCTGCATTTGTTCCGGCAGGGCAAACCACTCAGATGATCGTCGGAGCAGGTGGAGAAAATGATTATACGATACTGAGTAAGAGTGAATATCTGTATAAAAGCTTCGATTTAAAAAGGGTCTATTATTCCGCGTACGTACCCGTAAATAAAAGAGGTTTGCTTGCACAACATAAAGCGGGATCTCCTCTGCGAGAACATCGCTTATACCAGGCGGATTGGTTGCTCCGTTTTTATAAATTTGAAGCAAAAGAGCTTTTGAGTGAAAAACAGCCATTTTTTGATGTTTTATTGGATCCAAAAGCGAATTGGGCTGTCAATAATCTGCATCTCTTTCCAATGGAGATCAATAAAGCGAGCTATGAGGAGCTTTTGCGTATCCCGGGCTTGGGGGTGACATCGGCACTGCGTATCATAAAAGCGAGAAAGCATGGGAAGCTAAAGTATGAGCATTTGAAAAAGATCGGCGTAGTCTTAAAAAGAGCGAAGTATTTTATTACTGTCGATGGGGAGTTTTACGGATACCGAAAGGATGATGCGGGATATATCAGGGATCAGCTTCAAGATAATTCGTTTTTAGAGGGAAAGCAAATGAGTTTTTTTGACGAAGGAAATATTTTGGAAAGCGATCGTCTATCGATGAAGCTTTTACAAGGAGGATCCAATGATCGATTATTGGTATGATGGAACTTTTGACGGTCTTTTGACAGTGGTATTCGATGCCTACAAAGAGCAGCAGAAGATCCGTCGTGTCTGTTGCAATACAAAGCAGATGAGATGGGATGATCTTGAAATATTCGTTCCTACAGATTTCGCAAAGGCAAGGAGAGTGGAGAAGTATATTCGAAATGAGATCTCATTGCAGTTCATGGATGATGTGCGGGCATGTTTTTTGTCCTATCAACAGGATAAAGATACAGTAGCTGTACGAACGATCTACAGAGCGGTCAAGATCGGTGCGAAAATCATGGATATCATGGAAGATGATGTTATCCGGATGAGACAGTATGTAAAGCAGGTCCTTGGGGAGAGACATCGGTATTTAGGGCTGGTTCGTTTCAGAGAAATGAAGGATGGAACTTTATTTTCGGTGATCGAGCCTAAAAACAATATTTTACCTACACTGATCGCTCATTTCAAGAATCGCTTGCGCAATGAACGATTTGCGATCTTTGATAAAAAGCGTGGGATGTTGGCATATTATGATACCGAATCGACGGAGCTGTTTTTAACGGAAAGCGTGAATGCGGAGTGGAGCGATGAAGAACTTGTTTTTTCTGAGCTATGGAAGCTATTTCACCGATCGATCTCGATCAAAGAAAGGGAGAATAAGATCCTTCAAAGAGGGAATCTGCCGAAGTATTATTGGAAACATCTCATAGAGGAAATGTGATCATGAAAACTCAAGACAAAGCTTTGTTCACAGATCAAATGCGATCGGATTCGAAGAGGGATCAAAATTGAGTTTGTTAGGCAGAGATCAAGTATAGTTATGGATGCCTATCGATAAGAATAGAAAGATCATCAGGATAGGATCTGATGGCAGTAGCGCTTCTTTTATTAAGGGGCGCTTTTATTTTTGCTAAGATCCGGACCTCATAAATGCAAATGACAAAATGTATTCGCAGCTCGTGAAGTATTTTGTCGGGGGAAGAAAACTCAAAACACTAGGAATGATACCTAACTCTCCGGAAATAAATAGAGGGGATTTATAGACTTAGAGTGCTTTCTCCTTTATAATAGAAACAGATCAAACTAGGCTTCCTGTCTTGAGATCTTCTGTGAGCTTGTCAAGCGAAAGAAAAATTCCTTCGATCGAATGGGTGCATGAAGATCCTAAAACGCAGTGACAGTAATCTAACATTAGGGAGATGGCAAACAATGATCCGAAAAGAAAGGAATATCCGAGTCCGCCTTGCAGACAAATCTGATGTTTCATCGATCATACATTTTAGAAAAAAGATTTATCAAGGGAACCCTTATTATAGAGATAATCAAACGAGGACGATCAAATCTCTTTTGCAACGAAAAATGCAGATCCAAAAAAGCTCAGAGATCATACCTATTATCGTAGAGCGGGAGAATGAGGTGGTCGGAAGCGCTTTTTTGGGTATCATCGATCGAATGAGCAACATTTTGCAGATATCATTTCTTGAGATGAAAGATGATCCTCGAATAATCGAAGCGATCCTAAACTATTCAGAGGTTGTTGCAAAGAAGAAAGGGATCTCCAAGCTTCTGATAGGGATGAATTTTCATGTGAACTATGGGCTGGGGATGTTGGCTTCCGGCTTTGAAGAGATGCAAAGTATAGGAAGTGCCTATAATCCAAAATACTATATCGACCATATCGAACCTTGGGCATCAAAGGTAAACCGACTGATGAGCTATAAAGGGAGGGTCGCAGATCTGGATCTGAAACTTTCGGAAGGGATGCAGGAGCGACTAAATCGATTTGAGATCCGATATGCAGATTTTAGGAATATCGAAAAGGTTGCCCGGATTTACGGACAGATCAATAATCAAGCCTTTTCGGACCATGAATACTATTATGAGAGTAGAGAAGACGAGGATATTGAACTTTTTAATGAGTACAAATTATTTTTGAAACCTGAAAATATTTTATTTGCGTATAAAGATCAAAAACCGATCGCATTTATTTTGTGGTATCCGGATTTCAACCAATTGATCAAAAGAGGACAGGAGCTGGGACCATGTTCTTTTATCAAAAGCAGGCTGTTTCCTCGAAGCATAGACACGATCAAGTTGACCGAGTTTGGAGTCATCCCAGAGTATCAGAGGACAGGAGCGATCTATGCGCTTTTGAAGCATTGTTACGAATTGAATAAGGAACGGTATCGTTATATCGAGTCAGGGTGGATCCTAGAAGGAAATGCAGGATCCAGAAATTTGACTTCAAAATTTTTAGAAGAGAAGAAAACACTTTATAAAGTGTTTGAGATCGATCTATGATGGCAAAAAAATTTCGAATTTATGATAAGGCGGAGGAATTGCCTTTAGCTTGGGACCAGATCGCAGATCATCCATTTCAGAAAAGATCTTTTCTGTCATTTTTGGAAAAGGTAAATCCTTGTGATCAGCGCTACCATTTGAATGAAAGCGCAGGGATCCTTTTGGTGACCTATCGTTTGTGGCTGGATGTTTTTACATTCACTAAAGCCTTCTGCGTTAAAATGCCGATCATGATCGCGGGGATCCCATTATCGATCGCCTGTCCGGGTTATTGTTCGTCCAAAGAGGGAGTCGGGGAGCTGTCGAGATACTTGAAAAAATTCGGGGGCATTCTTGTTCTCAATAGCGATGGAGAATTGGATCTGCCAAAAGGAAGGACCTTGCCATCTTTTGAAGTGGTGGTGGAGTCTTTGGATAAGCATATCTTGCAAATGCGCAGTCATTATCGCTATCGTATCAACAAGGCGATCCAAAAGGGGAAGACACTTTCTTTTGAGAAGATCGATCCAAGTTGCTTTGATGAAGAGCTATATCGTTTGTATGAAGAAGTTCATGAAAGGTCGGAAGGCAAATTGGAAAAACTGAACATTGATTTTTTTCAAAAATGTGATGCCGATCTATATCGTGTGAGGACAAAGGGTGGGAAGGTACTCGCATTTTTTCAAACGAAAGAGATCGAAGAGGAATTGATTTTTTTGTTTTGCGGTTTTGATCATACGCAAAATAAGTTTTATGATCTCTATATCAACATTCTTCTTAAGATCCTTTCGCTTGGACAGGGAAAGAAAAAGATCTTGCTTGGACAAACGACGGAATATTCAAAATGTAGAGTCGGAGCAAATCCGAAAGAACTGTATTTACATATTGGCAGTCGATATATTCCGGATCTTTTGCTGAGAAAGATCGTGAGCTATGTGGAGCATCGCGGTCTTCAAAAACAAATGTATTGCATGAAAAATCAGGGAGTGGACTTCGAGCAGGGATTTGATTTTTGAAACAGAGCGAATGCGATCGATTATGATACTACAAAAAAACCGCAAAAATCATAAGGTCCTATGATAGAATAGGATTCTAAAAGTTTCTATTTTGGTATAAATGGAGCAGATCTGAGATAAGGGAAGGGAATATGAAAGTTTTGCTTATCAGACCTTGGGTCAATAAAAATATCACAACGGTAAAAAATTTTTTATTTGGAGAGCCTTTGGGGATCGAATGTGTAGCTACTATCTTGAAGGAACAAGGGCATGAAGTGTTGCTTGCAGATTTTATGGTCGAGACCAATGCTCGTTTGGAAGAGTATCTGGAGCGCTTTAGTCCGAATGTAGTAGGCATCACTTCGCAATGCACTGATGTAGAGAATGTTCTTGGCATTGCAAAAGCGGTCAAGGGATATAATGATTCGATCACTGTTGTCGTAGGTGGAGTACAAGCTATGGTGTATCCAAATTCATTTTTTGATGAGAGCGTCGATCATGTTTTTAAGTCTACTACAAGAGCGAACTATAAAGAGCTGATGGAGTCCATCGAGCAGAGGAGAATACTTGATGAGCCGATCGAGGGGATCTACAGTCGAATGCTCGATTTTTCGAATGATAAAGAGTTTTGTTTTAATGAATATATCGTACCCGATACGGAATCCACAAGGAGATATCGGAAAGAATACCGCTATGTAGGGTTTCAGCCCTGTGCGGTGATCCAAACCTCCTTTGGATGCAGAAATCGCTGTGAATTCTGCGTGAGATGGAAGTTGGAGGGCCCGACACTTCGAGAGATCAATATCGACGAGATCGTTCTTCAGATACAGGCGTTGGAAGAACCTTATATCATGATCTGTGACAATGATTTTTTGATCAATCGAAAACGATTGGAAAGATTTTGTGATCTGCTGGAAGAAAAAGGGATCTATAAAGAGTATATTTGCTATGGTTCCGTGAATTCAATTTTGGAAAAACCGGATCTGTTCAGAAGACTAAGAAAGAACGGACTGACAGCAGTTATCGTGGGATATGAGAGTTTTGACGATGCACAGCTGAAAAAATATAACAAAGCGGCAACGGTGGACGAAAATCTAAAAGCGACAGAGATCTTGCGTGCAAATGAGATTGCTTGCTGGGGTTCGTTTATTTTGCATCCGGATTGGGATAGATCGGATTTTAGAAAACTGAATGCCTACAAAAAATTGCTTAAGCCCGAGCTTCTTACTTTTTCACCGCTCAATCCGCATCCGCTGACACCGCTTTTTGAGCAATACAAGGGCCGTCTGCTTTATGATGAGACGGACTATGATAAATGGAATTTTGGGGATGTGTTGATCATGCCTTCCAAGATGAGCCTGAGAAGCTATTATTGGGAAGTGCTGAAATTTACTTTTGGCGTCAATTTGAATTGGCATTCCGTAAAATACACGGTCAAAGCCTTTCCGATCGGGAATACGATCCGTATGCTGTTCGGTTTTAATACTTTGATCTCTGTATATATAAAAAATTTCTGGAACGCGGGTAAGAGAGAAAAAGAGATAAAACAAAGATTGCAGCAAAATGCAAGAACGCTTGGATAGATCGGAGGATGATCAGGATATCCCCAAGATCGTTATACTGCCTACTGTACGAACGATCGGGGCAAAGAGTCACTCTGATCGATAAGGATCCGCCGGATCGGTTCAGGGGCGTTACAAGGAAGAAGCTGAGAAGAAAAGAGGATGAAGAAAATCAAAAAAAGTAAAAAATGGTTCTTGATCGTAGGAGCGATGGTGTTATTCACAGGGATCGGGCTGGATCAAAGAGCAAAGACCGTATATTATACATTGAAAGATGATCGGATCGACAGCTCTGTTCGGATCGCATTGGTCGCTGACCTTCATAGTTGTAATTACGGAGAAGGACAAAGCGGATTGACTCGTATGATCGATGAAAGTAAGCCGGACATCATACTTCTTGCCGGAGATATTATTGATGATGATCTGCCGGAGAAGAAAGCATGGGAGTTTTTAGAATGGGCGGGGAAAAATTACCCGAGTTATTATGTATCGGGAAATCATGAATGCTGGACGAATGATCTCGATCGTTTGAAATCAATGGTAAGCTCCTATGGGATCACTGTATTGGAGGGAACGAAAAATGAAATAGAGATCCGTGGTCAACGGATCGATCTTTTTGGGATCGATGATCCGGAAGTTGGGGAATCGATATGGCAACAACAGCTAAAGGCAGTGAAAGGATCCATAGATGATAAAGTGTTTTCGCTGCTTTTGACGCATCGTCCGGAACGATATGAGCTCTATAAAGATTTTGATCTGTCTATGGCAGGACATGCTCATGGAGGGCAGTGGAGAATTCCCAAGATATTGAATGGACTATTGGCACCCAATCAGGGTTTTTTCCCTAAGTATGCAGGGGGCTTGTATGAATTTGAAAACAGCAAGATGATCGTCAGTCGAGGGCTTGCCAGAGAGTCAACGAGAATCCCGCGTTTTTACAATCGTCCGGAGTATGTTGTGATCGATCTGATGCCCGTTGAATAAGAGAGGCTTGTTGAGAAACGAAAGCGTCCTTCCTTGAATTTGCAGAGTCTGACTGATCCATACAAGTATAATGAAGGATATTTTGTTGTAAAGAAGGCAGGAAAAAAGATCATCTTGGAAGGGAATAAGGAGTAAGATTATGAAAGTGCTTTTGGTACGACCACCGGCACCGAATAGATTGAGCTTTACCGGCATGCTTGATAATGAACCTCTAGAGCTGGAATATCTGCATACGGGGTTGATGAAGGCAGGTTACGAAGATCACATTTTTGATTATATATGTGAAAATAAACCATTTAATAAAGTCTTGAAACGATTTGAGCCGGATGTGGTGGCGATCACCGGCTACCTGACACAAGAAAATGTCATGAAAAATATGTTTAGAGCGGCAAAAAAATTCCGGAAAGATATTGTTACGATCGTCGGTGGAGTGCATGTGCAGCTCAATTATGAGCGATTTTATGATGAGCATATCGACTTCATTTCAAGAAGTGAGTCCGTCGATGGATTTGTAGATCTGATCCGAATGATCGAGGATGTCCGATTGAAGAGACCGCTTTCCAAAAGATTCGAAGAGATCAATGGGCTATGTTATAAAGATCAGAACAGACAATGGATCGTAAATCCATACGAACGTGTAGACATCAATACCTTGCCGATACCGGATCGTACTTTCTTTTATGAACATAAACATCGATTTCGATATTTGGACATGACTCCGATGGCAACGCTCAAGACATCGTTCAGTTGTCCTTTTGATTGCAAATTTTGTTATTGTACCTTGCTAAATCAGGGGAGCTATCAAGTTCGAGATCTGGACTTGGTGATCGAAGAGTTGAAAGGGATCGATGTCGATAATATTCAGATCGTCGATGATGACTTTTTGGTCGATAAAAAGAGAGTTCGGGAATTTATCCGTTTGGTGAAGGAAAATGACATCAAAAAAACTTATACCTGTTATGCGAGGGCGGATTTTGTTTCTCAAAATAAAGAGATCGTTGAAGAACTCGTGGATATCGGATTTAAATATTTTTTGGTGGGATTGGAAGCGACCAGTGACAAAGAGCTGCTTGCTTACAATAAAAAGACCAGTGTGACGAACAACGAAGAGGCGGTACGTAATATCAATGGTGCGGGTGGAGAATGTATCGCATTGATGATCGTAGGAGTCGATGCCAAAAAAGAAGATTTTGATCGGATCTATGATTGGGTCGTGCGTAACGAAGTACTACATGTGACGATATCTATTTTTACTCCGATCCCCGGGACTCCCTTATATGAAGAGTACAAAGATGAGATCACATCAGATAATATCGAAGACTGGGATTTTCTTCATCTGGTCATGGAGCCGAAAAATCTGACCAGAAGACAGTTTTATCGCTACTATTATGATTTGTTTATAAAGCTGTATAAGCGCGCACGCAAAGCGGGTCTATACGATTTTTTGGATCTGAAATATTTTAAGAGAATGTTGTCCAGATATTTGCTACGTAAAATTTATTTGGATCGGTAGGTATATGTCAAGCAAAAAGATTTGGAACTATTGGTCAAGCCGATATGACCGATTGCTCATGCAAAAGTATTCGCTGAGCGTAACAAGAGATAAAGTGATCGAAATGATCCGAAAATACAACAGGCTAAAGGTAAAAAATATATTGGATATCGGCTGTGGGACAGGGCAGCTGTTAGAGGATCTGGAGAGATATTTTGAGCAAGATGGAAAAAAGGATAAAAATTTCCATATGCTTGGGATAGACTATTCACCGGGAATGATCGATGTGGCACGAAAAAAAGGGATCAAAGCGGATTTTTGCGTCAAGGATGTCTCCGAGTTGGCTACGATCGATCGAGCATTCGATATCATAGTGTGCACACACTCTCTTCCGTATTACAAAGATCAGAAAAAAGCGTTCAAAGATATGACGAGTCTTCTTCGGGAGGGTGGCTTGCTCATCTTGGCACATGGTTCATCAAATAGCATCTACGATAAGATCGCATTTACGTTGACTAAGATGACTACAGGATCTGCAAAATATCTTTCCAAAAGAGAGGTGATCAGATTTTGTGATCCGGACCTGGTGATTTTGGCAATGGATGTGCTCAAGGAGTGCTTTTGGATGCCGACGCTTTTGGTGACGGTATTTCGTAAAAAAGAAAGAAAATAGCTGTAAAATTTTGAATCGAAAATTTGGAAGTGGAATACGGTCACAGAATGCTTTGCATAAGTGCTCAACGATCGTTAAAAAGGAGAGAATAGAGTAGGATGCAGGTTCTTTTGATCAGACCGAGACCGCCTAAAGAAACGATCGGTCTACAGCATGTAATGATATGTGAACCGCTGGAGTTGGAATATTTGACCGGCAATATTTCTGAGGAGAAGGCGGAAGTCACGATCTTGGATATGATCTTGGAAAAAAAACCTCTTTCCGTATATATTGAAAAATATCGACCGGATGTGGTGGGGATAACGGGCTATATCACGCATGTAGGTGTTATTAAGGAGTATTCAAGGATCATCAAGAAGATACTGCCTAATGCGGTCATTGTTGTTGGAGGAGTTCATGCAGAGGTCGTGCCGGAGGATTTTGTAGATGATGCGATCGACTTTATCATTTGTTCGGATCCGATCGGGACATTCAAACGGATCGTCGATCATTTGCGAGAAAATAGATCAAAACTTTCTTTAGGAGTGAATAACGAAGAACACATCGAAGGAACTTATCACAAAACTATTCGATGGACGAAAAAAGCGGAATTTCCTTATGACCCGCCGAAGAGAGAGAAGGTATCACGATACCGAGACAGATATTATTATATGTTCCATAACCCCTGTGCATTGATCAAGACATCTTTCGGATGCCCATTTGATTGTAGCTTTTGTTTCTGTAAAGAAGTGACGGATGGAAAATATTTTGCTCGTGAGATCGAGTCGGTCATCGAAGAGCTTAAAACGATCCCTGAAAAAGAGATCTATATCGTGGATGATGATTTTTTGTTCGATCCCAATCGTTTGAACCTTTTTTGTGATCTTTTGGAAAAAGAAAAGCTGGATAAACGCTTTTTAGTCTATGGGCGCGCTGATTTTATCGCCAACCATGAAGAATTGATCTCAAGACTTGCTCGCCACGGTCTTCGGGCAGTGATCGTCGGGATCGAATCGGTTCGAAAAAAGGACCTTTTGAATTTCAATAAAAAAACAACGGTAGAGACCAATCGTCAAGCGGTTTCTATTTTGAAGAAATATGATATTGAGATCTATGCTACGATGATCCTCAATTTGGATTACAGCAAACAGGATTTTAGGGAGCTTGAAAAAAATATTAAAGAGATGGATATCACTTTTGTCAATCTTCAACCTCTTACACCATTGCCTGGAACGGATATTTTTGAGAGCTATGCAAAGCATATCATCATCCCTCGTGAAGATTATGCAAGATGGGATCTTGCCCATATCGTCCTTCAGCCGACACAGATGAGTATTCGTGCATATTATTGGCAGATCATCCGTTTATACTATCGCATCGTAATGCGCCCCAAAAGTATCCTTCGGATGATCAAAAAGTATGGATTTGGCGAAGTATTTCGAATGTCTTGGGGAAGCAGTTTTGTCAGTTGGCAATATTTTACGAAGATGATCAAAGGAAAGTAGTCGTTCGGTATAAAAATGAAAAAGAAAAAGATATTATTGATCCAATCTTCGCCGTATGATAATCAGAAGAAACCGATCAAAAAATCGCGGCTTTATTTTGTAGGATTGGCAATGCCGCTTCTTGCAGCCCTAACCCCTGCAGATTGGGATGTGGAGATCATATTTGAGACCATAGAGGAAATTCCTTTTGACACCGATGCGGATCTGATCGGGATCGGGAGTATGGGACATGCTGTGGTACGCAGTATCGATATTGCAAAAGAATTCAAACGCCGTGGGAAAACCGTATTTATGGGCGGCTATATGGTCAGTTTGATGGCGGAAGAAGCAAAGCAATATTGTGATACGGTCATTGTTGGGGATGGAGAGCTGGCATATCCGAAGATGCTGGAGGATTTTGAGGCAGGTACTTTAAAAAATGAATACAAGATGCCGATCCGAGAGATCAATACTCCGCTTCCTCGATTTGAATTGGTCTTAAACAAGAGGATCGGGGATCTGCTACCGGTGCAGGCGGGTAGAGGATGCCCGAAATCATGCAGCTTTTGCTCGGTGTACTGTCTATACAAAAACAAATATATTCGGCGTCCGATCCAAGATGTCGTTCGGGATATCAAGCATATTCGATCATTAGGATTCCGGAAATTCATGCTTTTAGATGATAATATCATGTCCGATCGGGAGTATATGATGGATCTTTTGGATCATATCATCCCGCTTAAAATGCAATGGATGAGCCAATGTTCCATTGAGATCGGAAAGGATCGAGAACTTCTGGAGAAGCTTTCGAGAAGCGGATGTACGACATTGAGTTTTGGTCTTGAAAGCATTTTGCAGGAAAGCCTGGACAGCATGAACAAGTCATGGGCAAGGGTCAAAGATTATCCGCAGTTGATCCGCAATATCCGATCGTCAGGGATCGATATTTCAACAGAGATGGTGGTTGGTGCCGATGGGGACACGCTTGAATCGATTCGAAGGACCGCAGATTTCATTCGGGAAAATAAGATCGTGGTGCCAAGATTTTATATTCTGACACCGATCCCCGGAACAAAGTATTATGATGAGATGAAAGCGGCAGATCGTATCTATATTGAAGATATGTATTCTTACAATGGGAGCCAAGCGGTTCATATCCCAAAGAACATGACGCCGGAAGAATTGACGGAAGCTTACTGGGAGCTCTATAACAAAGTGTTTGAGATAAGATCCATTTTAGATCGGACGATCTTGCGAAAGGAATTTTTGAAGCATCCCGGTCGTTATTTATTCTATATGAGTGCCAATTTTTATTATAGATACCAGATCAAACGTAGGATCACACCGAATATTATATAAGTCCTAATAGGATCTTGAGAATAAGATGCTTCCGCGAGTACCGATCAGTTTATGTATCGAAGAAACGGCATCGGAAGAATGGAGGGAAGTCCATCGGGATCTCTCCGATATCTAAGAGGGCGGTGGCGGAATAAATTTTGAGGTAAACAAAAGCTGAAGGTCTCGAAAGGAAGTAAGAGGTTATGCTTCTGGAGCCCACCTGCCAATAGGCTTTGGCTCTCATTGTTGGTCAGAGGGATCGAATAATTTTATAGATCATTAGATAGAAAAGGTTTTGATTATGACTGAAAAAATTTTTTATGAAGATGCGTACCGAAAGGATCATGAGGCATCGATAACGAATATAGTGGAAGAAGAAGGTTTTTTTAAGATCATTACCGATCGGACGATCTTCTATCCCGAAGGGGGAGGACAATCGGCGGATCGAGGCTCAATAAACGGCTTAGAAGTTTTTGATGTGCAAGAAAAAGATGGAGTGATCTACCACTATATGAAGGAGAGACCGCAAGACAACATTGCAAAGATGCAGGTCGATTGGGACAGACGATATGATCTGATGCAACAGCATAGCGGTGAACATGTATTGTCCGGGCTTATTTTGTCGGAATATGGAGGAAACAACCGAGGGTTTCATATGGGTGCCGAGACAGTGACGATCGATATCGATATTCCTAAAATGAGCTGGGAGGATCTTGAAAATATTGAACAAAAAGTGAATCGGAAAATAACGGAGGATCTTTTAGTCCGCTCGGAGACTACGGATCGTCAAAATCTGTCAAAGTACAATATTCGTAAGGAGATCTCGGCAGAGGGGAGCATCCGCGTGGTCACGATAGGGGATGTGGACTGTTGTGCCTGTTGTGGAATTCATGTAAAGAGCCTTGCGGAAGTAAGGATGTTGAAGATCCTAAAGACCGAACAATACAAAGGAATGACAAGGATCAGTTTTGTTTGCGGAGATCGGGCGGTCAGGGACTATAAAAAGCGTTTTGACATTACAAAAAAGTTGCGTCAAGAACTCAACACCGATGAGGATCGTATTCCGGATCGAGTCCTCCAGATAAAAAGAGATCTGGAGCAAAGTAAGCAAGAGCTATATGGAAATAAAAAGCTTTTGGCAAAATATGTTTCTGGAGATCTTCTTCAAGACAAAAACAAAAATGTGTTTAGGTTCTTTGAGGACTTGGATTATGAGACGATCCTTCATATAGGAGATTTTTTGGAGAAGGATGTGGAGAGTTTTGTCCTTGCTTCAAAGGTAGATGGACGCATTATAGCGATGACAAAAAAAGAGGAGGATCTGGGACAGGTATTCAAAGAAGGTTTTCAGCTGATCGGCGGCAAGGGCGGCGGCAAAGGAGCTAAAGCGCAGGCGACATTTACAAGTGACGAAACACAAAATGATTTTTTTGCTTTTCTGATCAAAAGATTAGGAGAGATGAAGTAATTATAGGAACAGTTTTTAGAAAGAGGTATCAAAATGAAGAAAAATATAGTATTGTTATGCATCATTGCGATCCTTGCGTTAGCAGGATGCGCAAAACAAGAGAGCGGAGAGCAGAAACCGGCAGAATCTCTGACCTATACCAATTTATCGGATAAAGCATCCCAAGAAGAAGTTCGAAAGGCACTGGTCAATGCGGAAATTTCAGAGAGCGCGATCGAAGAGTTCTTTTCTCATGTCAATGAATTTAATGAAATGATAGAAAACACGACCTTGACCAAAGAAGGTTTTGAGACAGTCGATACATTGACGCCGGAATATGATATCATTACGATGCAGGAATTGTTGGACAAGAAAAGTCCTGAATTCATCGGATATAATTGTCGGATCACATCCTTAGGATTGATGAAAGGTCTGATCGAGATCAGCGATCCGGTAGAGATTGAACAAAACTCAAATCTTTTTATGGATCGGGACAGTATCGAAAAAAAACAGTTGTTTACCGATCAGGAAAAGCAATTGTTCGACAATTTGTTTACAGAAATTCCGACAGAAAAAACAAATGAATTGGATACGCATTTAGCGAAGTTTCAAGAGAGCTGGAAAGCAAAAGGGATCAAATTCAAAGAGTCTTCGAAGATCCGTATGATCTCCGTAGTTTTCAATTTCGATGACGGAAATGAACAGCCGACATTGTTCATCGGTCATGTCGGGATCCTTCTTCCTTTGGAGGATGGAAAGTTGCTATTTTTGGAGAAGTTGACTTTCCAGGAGCCATATCAGGCGATAAAATTTGATGATCGCGTACAGCTCAGCGACTATCTGATGAATCGTTACGATGTGGCTTGGGGACAGCCTACCGCCAGACCGTTCATACTGGAGAATGATCAGTTGATGGAAGGTTATCGACCAAATCCGAAGAACCAAGGCTAGTCGGTTGATGATATTCGAGAGGAATGATAAAGTATCGAGTACTTTAGGAAATCACAAATAAAATCGCTTAAATCGCTTGAAAATTAACGCTAAGTATGGTATTATTTTCAATAGTAGATAGATTTTTTTGGAAAAGAGTGGGAAAAACCCACTCTTTCGTTTTGAGGAGGAGCGATGGCAAATAAAACAGAGCTGTTGGTAGAAGGATTGGTCCATGAGATTTTACCGGAAGAGTTTGAATTGGTGGACACAGAGTATGTAAAAGAGGGAAGTGATTGGTATCTTCGGATTTTTGTGGACAAAAAAGCGGAGAACGAGAGAATAACTTTGAATGATTGTCAACAGATATCTCATATTGTCAGCGAACTTTTGGATAAGAAAGATCTGATCAAGGAACATTATATGCTTGAAATTTCTTCGCCGGGTCTGGACCGCGCGCTAAAAAAAGAACGGGATTTCATTCGTGAGCGAGGCAAAGAAGTGGAGCTGAAATTGTATAAGGCTTTAGACGGACGTAAAGAGTATGACGGTACACTGATCGGCCTTACAGAAGACGACATCGTTCAAATTCAAACGGACAAGAAGATCTTAGAGATCAATCGAAAAGAAATAGCGATCATCCGACTAAAAGTTGTCTTTTAGAGATCGCATGGATATAAGGAGGTAAATCAAATAATGAACGCTGATTTTATTACAGCATTGGATCAAATTGAAAAGGAAAAAGGGATCAGTAAGGAAGTGATCATTGCTGCAGTGGAAAATGCGCTGGTAAACGCGTATAAGAAAAACTTTGGAGCATCGAATAATGTGCAGGTGCTGATCGATCGGGTGACCGGAGAGATCAAAGTATTTTCTTCAAAGCTTGTTGTGAATAAGAGAGAGATCGATCTGGAAGATGGAGAGATCTCTTTGGAAGGAGCTCAAGAGATCGACTTAAAATATAAAGTAGGGGATATCGTCGAAGAGACCGTGACTCCGAAGAACTTTGGACGTGTAGCTGCACAGACGGCTCGCCAGATGGTCGTTCAGAAGATCAAGGAAGCGAGTCGAGCGATCGTGTACCAGGAGTTTTCGAAGATCCAATCCGAGATATTGACCGGAGAGATCGTGAGACGTATCGGTAGCGGACCGAGAACGAATGTTCTGATCAGTTTAAGTACGATCGGAGAACAGGGACAAGTGATCGAATGTGAGGCATTGTTACCGATCCATGAGCAGATGACAACAGAGGACTACCGACTCAATGGACGTAAAACGGTGTATATTTCTGAAGTGAAAGAAAAAAATAATGTGCCGGAGATCATCGTCTCAAGAACGCATACCGGATTAGTAAAAAGATTGTTTGAGCGTGAGGTCCCTGAGATCCATGAAGGATTGGTCCAGATCAAATCGATCGCAAGAGAGGCAGGTTCGCGAACTAAGATGTCTGTACTATCTTTGGATCCGGATATCGATGCGATCGGGTCTTGTGTCGGACCAAGCGGCGGGCGTGTTGGAGCAGTCGTAAACGAGCTGAAAGGAGAAAAGATCGATATTATAGAGTACTCGGAAGATCCGGTGGAATATATTTCGAGCGCTCTCAGCCCTGCGAAAGTGATCAGTGTTGATGTCAATGAGGCGGAAAAATCTGCTGCCGTCATCGTACCGGAATATCAGCTTTCATTGGCGATTGGGAAAGAAGGTCAGAATGCAAGACTTGCAGCTAAGTTGACAGGCTGGAAAATCGATATCAAAAGTGAGCAGGAAAGCCTTTAATAGAAGGAGGAAACTGAATGGCTCAGGTTGTGAAACAGCGAAAAATTCCTCAAAGAAAATGTGTTGCCTGTAACGAAAGAGGTGACAAGCGACAGTTGATACGGATCGTAAAAAATAAAGAGGGTGAAATTTTTTTGGATCCGACCGGGAAAGCGAACGGAAGAGGAACCTATATCCATCTCTCCAAGGAATGTATCGAAAGATCGATCAAGGGAAAATCTCTTGAAAAAAGTATCAAAGCAGAAATTCCGGAGAGCATATATGATCTTCTGAAAGAGGAATTGAAAAAAAGTGAAGAATAAATTGATGACCATGCTCGGTTTTGCCAAGAAAGCAGGCAAGCTATTATCGGGCGAGGGGATAACTTTAGAGAATATAAAAAAAGAAAAAGCACTTGTCGTAATCTTAGCGAATGATGCAGCGGAAAATACGGCAAAAAGGATCAGAGATAAGGCGAATTACAGAGATATTTTGGTAATAGAGAGCTTAACTCGAAAAGAAATAGGACAGGCTACCGGAGTTGGTGATCGTGTGGTCGTATCGATCGCTGATAAAGGATTTGCCGATAGCATAAAAACCATAGTGGGAGGTAATATGCATGAAAAAAATACGAATATATGAGCTTGCAAAGGATCTTCATCTGTCATCGAAAGATTTGGTCGAGATGCTGAATTCGCTCGGATTTGATATAAAAAATCATATGGGGAGCGTAACGGAGCAAGAGGCACAACAGATGATGAGAAAGCTTGCGCAAGCAAGCCGTTCTGCAAAATCTTCAGCCGGTGCAAATAAACCGAAACAAGAGGACATCAAGGCAGAAGACAAGAAAGCACAAGAAAAGCCTGAAGAAAAGAAAGTGGACAGAACGGAGCCGACTGAAGAACATAAGACCGAAAAAAAGCAAACACAAGAAGTTTCGGAAGCAGAAAAGAAAGAAACAAAAATAGATAAAAAGGTCGAATCAGAGCGACCGCTACAACAAATGTCAAAAGAAAAGGAGTCGTCGGTAGACTTGGATCAGGGAAAAGACAAAAGCCACAGAGAGATGCATCGTGAGAAGGGCGATGGGACCCATAAAGGTGCACAGGATAGGAAGTTTCGGGATCATAGAGACAATCGAAATCAGAGCAGACAGCAAGATAGACAACAGGATAGACCGCAAGGCGATCGCAAACACCATTCGGATAATCGAAAAGATTATCAGGGAGATCGCAGACCGAATGCTCAGCAAGGGCAAGGAGAAAGACGTAGCTATCAAGGTCAAAGACAACAGAGTGGGGATAAAAAACCATATCAAAAATCTTTTGGAGATAAGGGCGCGCCAAAAAGAGACTTTGCTCAGAGCAAGGACAAGGATTTTGGTGACAGAAAGCCGATAAAAAAAGACTTCAAACGCGACAGCAAACCGGATCCGACAAAAGAAGAGCTAAGTATCCAGATCAAAAAAGAAGAAAAGCGTAAAGAGCTCAAGATCGAAGAAAAGAAAAAACTCAAGGATAAGAAAAAGGTGGATAACCGATTTGAATCCGGTGAGGTGAAGTATCAACGTCGTGATTTGAGTAAGAAGACGCATACCAAAAAGAAAAAAGATAAAACGAAGCATCATATGACAGAAGAAGATATTCAAGTATTTGATGGAAGTATCGAAGACGGTATGTTTGTGATCGGGGAAGACATCACGGTCGGAAAATTAGCGGATATCCTAAAAGTACAGGCGACCGAAGTCATCATGAAACTGATGAAAATGGGTATCATGGCAAGTATCAATCAGGATATTCGATTTGAAACAGCCGAAAAGATCGCTGAGGAATATAATATCCTGTTAATGCAACAAGAGATCGAGGAGGAGGATATCTTTGAGATGGAGATCGAAGAAGATGATCCGGAAGATCTGCTCCCAAGAGCACCGATCGTGACTGTAATGGGTCACGTTGACCATGGTAAGACGACTTTGCTGGATACCATCCGAAGCACAGGAGTGGCACTGAAAGAAGCAGGCGGGATCACTCAGCATATCGGGGCATCCGAGGTCATGGTAAATGGCCAGAAGATCGTATTTTTGGATACTCCGGGACACGAAGCCTTTACGGAGATGAGAGCTCGGGGAGCGAAAGTTACGGACGTTGCGATCGTTGTCGTTGCGGCGGATGACGGGATCATGCCTCAGACCGTGGAAGCGATCAACCATGTTAGAGCAGCGAATGTACCGATGATCATCGCGATCAACAAAATCGACAAACCGGCAGCGAATATTGAGAAAGTACGTCAAGAACTATCGGGATACAATGTGCTTGTAGAAAGCTGGGGCGGAGATGTTGCAGATGTTCCGGTTTCTGCAAAAGCAGGCGAAGGTATCGATAAGTTGTTGGAGATGGTCCTTTTGGTTGCCGAGATGGAAGAGCTGAAAGCAAATCCAAACAGAAAAGCCGTAGGTTCAGTTATCGAATCGAATTTGGACAAAGGTCGAGGTGCAGTTGCGACGATCTTAGTACAAAACGGAACTCTTAAAGTAGGCGATGCGGTCGTAGCGGGAGCTTCTTATGGAAAGGTTCGTGCAATGATCAATTCAAAAGGGAATAAGACCGGAAAAGCGGGTCCATCCACAGCCGTAGAGATCCTTGGACTCAATGAGGTACCAAACGCGGGAGATCCTTTTGTAGCGGTCGAGAGTGATAAAGTGGCACGTGATATTGCTGAAAAGAGAAAAGAAAAGATTCGTGAAGACTATATGAAAGCGACTTCAAAGATCCATCTGGAAGACTTGTTCTCTCAGATGCAGGAAGGCAGTGTCAAAGAATTGAACCTTATTATCAAGGCGGATGTACAAGGGTCCATCGAGGCGTTGAAAGGATCGCTTGAAAAAATAAGCAACGAAGAAGTGATCGTGCGTGTGATCCATGGCGGCGTAGGAGCGATCACGGAATCTGACGTTATGCTGGCATCTGCATCGAATGCGATCATTATCGGATTTAACGTAAGACCGACAACAGGAGCAGTGTCCCTCGCAGAGAAAGAGCAGGTCGACATAAGAAGCTACTCTATCATCTATCAAGCGATCGAAGAGATCGAGACGGCAATGAAAGGAATGCTTGCACCGAAATATGTTGAAGAGCAGCTTGGAACGGCACAGGTTCGTATGGTATTCAAGGTACCGGGAGCTGGATTTGCTGCAGGATCTTATGTGACCAATGGAAAGATCACAAGAAATGCACAGGTTCGATTGGTCCGAGATGGCATTGTGATCTACGACGGAAAGATCGATTCATTACGCCGATTTAAAGACGAGGTCAAAGAAGTTGCAACAGGCTTTGAATGTGGGATCAGCTTGGAGAGATATTCCGACATTAAAGAAAATGACATCATTGAAGCGTATGAAATGAAAGAAGTTAAGAGATAGAAAGGATCGATATGGCTTATGCAAGGACCCGACGTGTCGGGGAAGAGATCAGAAAGATCATAAGCAAGATGCTTTATGAGGGGCAGATCAAAGATACAAAAGTCAAAAACTCAGGATCCCTCATTTCCGTTACATCTGTTGATGTTGTACGCGATCTAAGATATGCTTATGTGTATATCTCAGTACTCGGAAACGATGCAGCATCTGTAATGGAAGGGCTGACGAATGCAGCGGGATATGTGCGCAAAGAGGTTGGAAGAGAACTCAACATTCGTTATACGCCGGAGATCGTATTTCGGTTGGACGATTCGATCGAGAAGGGTGCATATATGAGTAAGTTGATTCGCGAGCTAAACCCTTCTACTGATGACCAGGAAGAGAGCACAGAGGAGTAGACTCAGTGGAAAAAATAATAGATAGAATTAAAAAAAGCAAAAATTTTGTAGTGACTTCCCACGTTAATCCGGATGGAGATAACGTGGGTTCCTCGGTCGCTATGACAAAATACCTTCGACGGATCGGAAAAAATGCGATCCACATACTAGAGGACGATATTCCGGAAAATCTGATCTTTCTGCTTACAAACTATGAGATTTTGAGAAATAAAGATTCGGTCAAAGAGTATTTCGGAGATGAAAAGTATGACTTGATCGTACTCGATTCTGCTGAAAAAAATAGAGTGGCGATCGATCCGAAGATCATAGAGAACGCAGAATGTGTTCTCAATATCGATCATCATATGAGCAATACGGGATTCGGGGATTTGGACCATATCGTTCCCTCGATCGGTTCAAGCTGTGAAGTGTTATCCAATGTGATCCGAAATATCGATGAAGACGCGATCGATGAGGAGATCGCAACGGCGTTATATACAGGGATCTCTACCGACACAGGAAATTTTATGTTTCCGTCCGTGACAGAGGATACTTTTTATACGGCGGCATTTTTGACAAAAAAAGGTGCCGATCGTGATCGGATCGCAAATGAAGTTTATCGAAACAACAGTCTGGAGCTCAGAATGCTCACCAAAATGGTGCTGGAAACTTTTAGACTCCAACAAGAAGTCGGGATCATCTACATGACGATGAGAATGCTGGAAGATTCAGGGATGGATTATAAAGATACGGAACCTATTGCAAATATCCCGATCGATACGAAGGGGGTCAAGGTCGGTATATTCATCAAAGAAAAAGAGCCTGCAGTGTTTAAGATCTCTTTACGATCGAAAGATCGGATCAATGTATGTGAGATCGCACAAAAATTTAATGGCGGAGGACATTTTAACGCATCCGGATGCACGATCTTCGGTGATCTGGACGATGCCATCACAAAACTTCAACGGGCTGCCGAAGAACAGATCCAAAAGGATGCATAATGATTAAAGACGGTTTTATCAATGTACTCAAACCGACCGGGATGACTTCGAACGATCTCGTGGCAAAATTGAGAGGGATCATCAAGAAACATTACGGTGTACGGATCAAGGTCGGTCACACGGGAACGCTCGATCCGAATGCAGCAGGCGTGATGCTGATCGCGGTAGGTGGTGCTACCAAATTCACACAATACGTGATCGAAAAACGTAAAACATATATTGCGGAGATCTTGTTAGGGAAGCGCACCGATACACTGGACACTTATGGAGAGATCGAGGAAGAATGCGTACCGAAGGTTCACTCGAGAAAAGAGATCCTGCAAGTATTAGATAAGTTTTTGGGAAAATCAATGCAGATCCCGCCGAAATTTTCTGCGCTCAAGATCGATGGCCAAAGGCTATATAAGATGGCACGGGAGGGGAAAGAGGTACCGCAGATCCGGCCACGAGAGATCGAGATCGATGCGATCTCTCTCATCGACCACAAGGACGAACGATTTTGCATTCAAGTTACTTGCTCTGCAGGCACTTATATCCGAAGCCTTGCCAACGATATTGGAGAAGAGTTGAGCGAATTGGCGACCTTATCTATGCTTATACGAACGGATGTGGATGGTCATTCGATACAGCAAAGCTACACGCTCGAAGAGATCGAGCAGAGGATCTCGGACAACACGATCTATACGACGATCATCGGGATCGATGACGTCTTATCAAAATATCCTTCGATCCACTTGAAGGATGGGGCGAAGCTCTACACGAATGGAGCAAAGATCCGTACAAGCCGGTATATAGGAACCCGACCAAAGATCGGGCTGTATCGCATTTATTATATGGATAATTTTATCGGGATCGGGAGGGTAACTTGTGAAGAGGATACTTTCTTAAAATCAGAAACAATGACAAGGTAGATAAGGAGAGGTTATGCAAAACTCCATTACATTCAAAGAATATATAGAGCGCATCCATATAAAAGATCATTCGGTGATTACGATCGGGAATTTTGACGGACTTCACCGAGGGCATATGGAATTGATCGATCGGACCGTAAAGATCGCTGAACAGGAAGGTCTTATTTCGATCGTATTCAGTTATGAGGTACATCCTCAAAATGTCCTATATAAAAAATTGGTCTATTTGATCATGTCACCGGAAGAGAAGGAGAGGATCCTTTTTGAAAAAGGGATCTATACCGTTCTTCAAGTGCCTTTTGATGAAGGACTTCAAAGTCAGACGGCATTTCAATTCTGCGATGAGGTGCTGATCAAAAAGCTAAAAGCGAAATATCTTGTCATGGGCGAAGATGCGAGATTTGGCTGTGAGATGCTGGGGGCGAGAGAGATCAAAGCATATCTGCAGCAAAAAGGTGTGCAGGTCATTTTGATCCCATTACTAAAGGTAGATGGGATGAGGATTTCAAGCTCTGAAATACGTCGGTTGATCGAAGCGGGCGATCTGAAAAGAGCGGAGGAATATCTTGGTCGACCTTTCGAGATCCGAGGTCGTGTCGTTCATGGGATGAAGCGTGGGAAAAAAGCGCTCGGCTATCCGACGGCAAACCTGGAATTGATAATAGACCAGGCGATCCCGGCGAAGGGGGTATATGAGACCGAGGTCTTTGTAGGTGGAAAATGGTACAAGGGAGCAACGTCCGTTGGGAATAATCCGACCTTTGGTGAAAATCCGCTGACAGTTGAGACTTTTATATTGGATTTTGATAAAATGATCTACGGGAAAGTGATCACGGTACGTTTTGTTCGCAAGCTTCGAGACGAGATGGTATTTTCGGATCCGGGGGATCTGATCAAACAAATGGACGAAGATGTTCGCCGTATCAGAGAAAGTCTTTAGTCGGTTTGGTTAAAAGATTTCAATTTATAAAGGATCAGGGCTTTACGTTCGAGATAATTTATGTTATTATAACAAGGTATGAATATTACCTGTCGCTAAGATTTTCGACACTCCGACGAAAACCTTGGGTCAGGGCATTGTAAAATAGGAGGAAAAAATGACTAAACAACAAAAAGAGCAAATCATCAAGGATTTTGCGACCCATGAGGGAGATACAGGATCTGCAGATGTTCAGATCGCGATCCTTACATTCAGAATCAATGAGCTGAATGAGCATTTGAAGACTCACAAAAAAGATCACCACTCAAGAAGAGGACTATTTAAGATGGTCGGTACAAGAAGAAATCTTCAAAGATACCTAAAAGAGAAAGACCTTGTGAGATACAACGAACTTATTCAAAGACTTGGACTTAGAAAGTAAGACAATTAAGAGCGGAGTGTTCCGCTCTTTTTCTATAATAATAATTTGGAGGTATTGATGGTACAAAAATTTGAAATGCAATTAGGAAGCAACACCCTCGAAGTAGAGATCGGTAAAGTTGCAGAACTTGCCAATGGTGCTTGCTTGGTTCGCTGTAAAGACACTGTTGTGCTTGTAACGGCGACCAATTCGAAAGAACCGAGAGAAGGGATCGATTTCTTCCCATTAAGCGTTGATTTTGAAGAGAGACTATATTCAGTCGGAAAGATCCCGGGAGGATTTATTAAAAGAGAGGGAAGACCTTCAGAAAAAGCGATCCTTACATCACGATTGATCGACCGTCCGATCCGACCGTTGTTTCCGAAAGGATATCGAAATGATGTACAAGTTGTAGCAACTGTACTCTCCGTCGATCCGCAAGTCAATCCCGATACGATCGCAATGATCGGTTCTTCGATCGCACTTTCGATCTCCTCGATCCCGTTCAATGGTCCAACAGGGTCCGTAGCGGTAGGGTTGATCGATGGTGAATATATATTGAATCCGAACTTGGAGCAAAGAGCTGTAAGCCAAATGTATCTAGTCGTATCCGGTACAAAGGATGCGATCATGATGGTCGAAGCGGGCGCAAATGAAGTTTCAGAGGAAGTGATGCTGGGTGCGATCCTTTTTGCTCATGAACAGATCAAAAAAATCGTTGCTTTCGTTGAAACCATCCAATCAGCAGTTGGAAAAGAAAAAACAGAGTACAAAGTATTTGCTGTCTCCGAAGAGGTCGAGCAGGCAGTGGTCGAATATGCAAAAGATAAGATGAAATCAGCGATCCTAACGAAAGATAAAACAGAACGTATCGAAAATATGGATCGAGTTAAAGAACAAACATTGGAGCATTTTGCAGGGATCTATCCGGATCAACTGAAAGAGGTTGACGAAGTGATCTACAAATTGACAAAAAATGGTGTAAGAGAACTGATATTAGTCGATCGAATTCGCCCGGACAATCGTGCGATGGAAGAAATTCGTCCGATCTGGACAGAGGTCGGAATGCTGCCGAGAACTCATGGAAGCGGAATATTTACAAGAGGTCAAACTCAAGTTCTTTCTGTAACTACATTGAGCTCACTTGGTGATGCACAGACGATCGACGGGCTTGGAGAAGAAGTTGAAAAACGCTACATGCATCATTATAATTTCCCGGCATATTCCGTTGGAGAAGCAAGACCATCCAGAGGACCGGGACGTCGAGAGATCGGACATGGAGCGTTGGCTGAGCGTGCTTTGGAACCGATGATCCCAAGCAAAGAAGAGTTCCCGTATGCAATTCGTGTTGTATCGGAGGTGCTATCATCCAATGGATCCACATCTCAGGGATCTGTGTGCGGAAGTACACTTTCTTTATTGGATGCAGGGGTTCCTCTTAAAGACATGGTTGCAGGTATCGCAATGGGATTGATCAAAGAAGATGAAAAGGTTGCGATCCTTTCCGACATTCAAGGGATGGAAGATTTCCTTGGAGATATGGACTTCAAAGTGGCAGGAACGAAAAACGGGATCACAGCGATCCAGATGGATATCAAGATCTCCGGGATCGATGAAGCGATCTTGAGACAGGCTCTAGCACAGGCAAAGGATGGAAGACTTCATATTCTGGGCGAAATGCAAAAAACGATCACCGAACCTAGACCGGAGATCTCGCCTTATGCACCGGCGGTTATTACGATGCAGATCCATCCGGATAAGATCCGTGATGTTATTGGGACCGGTGGAAAAGTTATCAATAAGATCATTGAAGAGACCGGCGTAAAGATCGATATCGAGAATGATGGTACGGTATTCATTCTGGCAGTCGAAAGAGATATGGGTAAGAGAGCAAAAGAGATCATTGAAGGCATCGTAGAGGAGCCGGAGGTTGGTAAGACCTATACTGCAAAAGTTACTCGTATGATGGCGTTTGGAGCTTTTGTTGAGATCCTGCCGGGTAAAGAGGGGCTTCTTCACGTTTCTCAGTATGATCACAAACGCATCGAAAAGATCGATGATGTACTGAAAGTTGGAGATGAAGTTCAAGTAAAACTAACAGAGATCGATGGACAAGGTAGATTGAATCTTTCAAGAAAGGTTCTCCTTCCAAAACCGGAACGTGCAGAGAGAACTGAAAAACAGGATCGACGTGAAAAATAGATCTTTCATCAGAAGGATGAATGGATAAATAAGCAAATGATATTCAAAAACCCTCGTTCAGATCAGATGATGATTTTATAGAGGGTTTTTATTTGGTCTTTACAAGACGGCAGAAAGTTTCGGTATAAGCTATTTCAAATTGGCACATATTATGTATTATAGGAGAGCGGATGAAGATCTTTATTATAGAAGATGATGAGGTGATCTTAACTTCATTATCGAATGAATTAAAAAAATGGAATTTTGAGGTGGCAACACCAAAGGATCTTTCAAAAGTGATGGAGAGTTTTGAGAAAGAAAGTCCTCATCTGGTGATCATAGATATCATGCTTCCGTATTTCAATGGATATTATTGGTGCAATGAGATCCGCAAAATTTCCAAGGTACCGATCGTATTTCTTTCATCAAAATCAGAAAATCTGGATATTGTGATGGCGATGCAATCAGGAGCAGATGATTATATTACCAAGCCCTTTGATTTTACGGTCACGATCGCTAAACTACAGGCGATATTGAGAAGATGCTATGATTTTTCAGATGTGATCGACTATCTGACTTATGGTGAGATCCGGTTAAGCCTAGGGGAAATGAAAGTTTTATATCAAGATCAGCAGATCCATTTGACCAGAACGGAACAGCAAATTATGGAGAGTTTGTTCCAAAAAAACGGAGGATTTGTAAATAGAGATGCCATAATGGAGAAATGTTGGCAAAAGGACGGATATATCGATGATAATACATTGGCGGTAAATGTAGCACGTTTAAGGAGAAAACTGGATTCGATCGGCCTAGGGGATCTGATCATAACCAAGAAGAATGTTGGGTATGGATTGAATGAGACCTATAAGATCGGCGTTTGATCCTATAGGTCAAATATGGAATCATAAAGAGAGAATAAATATGAGTAAAGCAAGAGCATATTTCCGGAGCATAAAAAAAGAAATGAAGATACTGCTATTTTCGATGCTGATCTTTGGAGCGACTTGGACATTAAGCGGTGTCGACCTACAAGTGTATATCTATACCTGTGTATTGATAATCTTTTTTGTGAGTATCTATTGGTCTATCCGATACGTCAATTTTGTAGAAGAACTCAAATTAAAAGAAGAGTTGGAAGAACTTAGACAACAGAAACTTGATATTGAAAATAGCTTGATCAGAGAAAGAAAAGAGGTACAGGAATATTTTCTACTCTGGCTCCATCAAATGAAAACTCCGATCACTGCAGCCAATTTATTGGCGCAGGATGACAAGCAGGAGGCGGAAGAAAGAATTCGGTCGATGCGTCAAGAGTTGATAAGGATCGAAAATTATTCCAATATGGCGATGAATTACTTGAAATTGATCAATCCCGGTACGGATCTGGAATTTGATTTTGTGGATCTGGATGATATCGTTCGAGTGATCATCAAAAGATATAGCATATTTTTTATCTCCGGTAAAATCAAGCTGGATTATGAGGAGATCAACAAAAAGGTCTTGAGCGACGGGAAATGGCTTAGCGTCTTGATAGAGCAAATTTTGAGCAATGCCGTCAAATATGCCAAAGGGAAAAGCGTTCATATTTATTTTTCGGATGATCGGCTCTATATTCGAGATACCGGAATAGGAATTTCAGAAGTGGATCTACCAAAGATCTTTGATAAAGGCTACTCCGGTTTTAACGGCCGGTTGAATGAGAAATCGACCGGCTTAGGATTATTTTTGGTCGAGCGGATCGCAAAGAGACTCAATCATAACATTGAAGTCCGGTCTAAATTAAAAGTGGAGACAACTTTTTCGATTCGGTTTCAGGAAATAAAAGAATGATTTTATGGGATAGAGTGGTTTGAGTTAAAGGAAGAATTTATGAGCAAGGGAAATCCGGGTGGATACTTTGAGACGGTGAGGAAAGAGTTTCCAATACATTTCAGCGTCGGTGACAAAAGATTTTTTATAAACTTTACAACGCCATTTGAGATGGAGGAGCTAAGAGAAAAAGGAAATTTTGATATTGAACTGATGACATGTCGCCCGATTATAGAAAGAACGAAGCAGGAGTATATCGAGATATTCAGCAATTTGATTGAAGATGATTCCAATTTGCTGTTCGGGATATATCATGATGAGGGAGCGGAGATAATAGGCAGGATATCATTTTTTGACAACAATCCGCGCAATCGAAGCGTTGAAATGGGATATTTGTTGATGGAAACTTGGCAAGGGCATGGAATAATGAAAACTTCCTTACGAATTGTCATGGAAAAATTATTTGGGATGAGTGATTTGAACAAAATATATGCACAAACCTGCGAGATGAATTTGAAATCTCGGAATCTCCTTGAAAAATTAGGGTTTCAACCGGATGCGAAACTAAGGCAACATCATGTATATAATGGAATTTATTATGACGATCATATTTACAGCTTTTTGCGAGAGGATGCTGTAAAAGCATTCGGCAGAGAACAATAGAATTAATTTCGGCATTTTTATGCTAAAAAACGGAGTCCAATCTTACGATTTTGTAAGGTTGGATCTTTTTTTGTAATGTTAAATAAATGCAGATCGGCATAAGTTCAAATATAATAATTACAAGAGGTGATCGAGGGTATGCAGTGCATTACATCTTATGGATGAACCCTGATCGATAGGGTCTGAAAAATCTGTAAAACCATTTCTGAAAAACTTATATTTGGCGGATGATACAACACGATATTTGAAATAGTATATAAAATATGATGTATGAAAAAGGAGAAATTATGCTTGAAGTAAGAAATCTAAAGAAAATTTACGGTGGAAGAAAGGGTGCGTCGAGTACGGAGGCGCTGAAGGATGTTACTTTTTCAGTCAGCGACGGAGAATTCGTGGCGATTATGGGTGAGAGCGGAAGCGGAAAATCCACTTTGCTCAACATCGTTGCAACTTTGGACAAAGCGACAAATGGAGAGGTCGTGCTCGGCGGCAAAAATTTTGCACAGATTAAAGACAAAGAGGTTTCCGCTTTCCGCCGTGAAAAGCTGGGCTTTGTTTTTCAAGATTTCAGCTTGCTGGAAACATTCTCAAACAAGGACAATATCTTTTTACCGCTGGTATTATCGGGATTCTCGATTGAAGAAATGGAGAAGCGCATCGCGAATCTTGCACCGATGCTCAACATTCAAGATATTTTGGAGAAATATCCTTATGAAATATCGGGCGGACAAAAACAGCGCATCGCGATTGCGCGAGCGGTCATAACCGAGCCGGACATTTTATTGGCGGATGAGCCGACGGGAGCATTGGATTCCAAATCCTCGGATATGATATTGGATCTGTTCGGCAAATTGAACCAAAAGAAACAGACCATTATGATGGTGACGCATTCCATTCGCGCGGCATCCTATGCGAATCGGGTTTTATTCATCAAAGACGGAATCGTGTATCACGAAATCTACAAAGGCGACAACAAGACATCGCAATTTGCCGAGCGCATTTCCGAAAGTTTGGTGGTTTTGAACAGAAAGGCGGCATCCGATGAAGAATAAAATTTTGGCGGCACTCGCGCTCAAAAATATCAAAGCGAATCGACTGTTGCAAATACCATATATCTTGGCGAACGGTACGATGTCCGCAATGTTTTACATCATGCTTTCGCTGATCCATAATGAGTATGTCCAAAGCAGACATTCCTCGTTGCCGATGATGATGGAATTCGGCGTATTGATAACCGGCATTGTGCTCATTATTTTTTCACTCTATGCCAATCGATTTTTGATGGGGAGAAGAAACAAAGAGCTGGCACTGTACGGTGTGATGGGTTTGGAGAAAAAACATATTGCACGCGTCTTGTTGATTGAACAGCTCGTAAACTTTACGGCAATTGCCGCCATCGCGATCTTGGGAGGCTTTCTGATCGGGAAACTGGTATTTTGGTCAAGCAATATTCTTTTGCAGGACAAAAATATCTCTTTTGACAAATATTCCTTGGATCTTATGGCGATTTGGGGAACAATGAAAATTATTCTGCTCAATATGACGCTGAGCTATCTATTTAATATTTTCCGAGTGCGTCTGTCAAATCCGATCGAGCTGATGAACAAACAGTTTGCCGGAGAGCGTGAGCCCAAAGTCAATTGGATCTTCCTGATCATCGGTCTCATCTGCATGGGCGTCGGCTACTATATCGCATTGACCGTCGAAGGTTCGTTGCAATCGCTGATGCATTTTTTCACCGCGATACTTTTTGTAATGGCGGGAACTTACGGATTGTTTATATCGCTGTCCGTAGCGGTTTTGAAAATGCTGAAAAACAACAAAAAATATTATTATCGCACCTCGCAATTCATTTCGACCTCGGGCATGCTTTATCGAATGAAGTCCAATGCGGTCGGATTGGCGAGCATCTGCATCCTATGCTCAGGCATCATCGTCGTGCTTGCAGTGACGCTGACCATCTATTCCAGCGTCGAAAATCAAATCGGCAGCTATATTCCGCTGTCTTATCGCGTGGCAAAAGAAGGAATTTTTCCATCTTCGGAGGAGAGTGATCGACTGGAAGAAACCAAGAACGCAATCGATGCTATGGTTCAAAAAAGCTTGCAAGGCGATGAAAAAATTGGCAAAATCTGCCATGGAGCGCAGGTCACCGTTTCCGCTAGACTAGAGGGCGAGCGATTTGTACCGCTTACTTTTGAAAACGGAGTCGATGTGATGAGCAGCGAATT
>JAUNKR010000070.1 GCA_030532705.1 Peptostreptococcaceae bacterium | reverse complement strand
AGGATCGTTTCCTTATCATAGAATATAACAACTTTTGCACCATGCTAGACCGCTTCACGCACATTGATCCCAATGATCTCATTATTCATCATCAGATCGGATCCGATCACGACGATCAACTCGGAGCTCAACATTTCTTCAAAGGAAGCTGTCGATGCATCGATCCCCGTTACTTCCTTCAGTGCAGATGGCGCTGAATTCAAGCTGTATACATTTTGAGTCCCAAAGATCTTATTTGCTAAGGTCTTGATCGCAAAAGCATCTTCATTGGTATAACGGTCGGATATCAGGAATGCTACAGAATCCGCTCCGTACAAATTCACAATGCTCTGCAAGCCTTTTGCAGTCTCTACAAATGCACTTTCGATCGTTGCTTCTTCAAGCTGTGCCCCTCTTCTCAACAATGGTTTTTTGATCCTGTTTAGATTATGGAACGCATCAAAGCTGAATTTTCCGTTGACACATAGATTCCCATTATCGACCTTGCTATGCTTATCCCCTTCTATTCTGATGATCAGATTGGAGTTTGTATTCACATTAAGATTACATCCCACGCTACAGCTTGAGCAGATCGTCTTCGTAACGGTCGGTACCAATTGTACCTGCTTACGCATCGCCGCTTTCTCCTGTAATGCTCCGGTCGGACATACCGAAATACATTGTCCGCAAGATATACATCCTGTATTTTGAAGCGGCAACTCCAGCTCCGGCTTGACGATCGTTTCAAATCCACGATGTACCAATCCCAGCGCCGAGATCCCCATGACTTCCTCACAGGTCCTGACACATAGTCCGCAAAGGATACATTTGTCCGAGTTACGATCGATCAGAGGATGTCCGTCGTCGATATTGCGATGATGTTTCTTTCCTGCCCAGCGCTCCGGTCTGATATGGTATTCATTGGAGTATTTGAGAAGGCGACATTCGTAAAGATCCATACATCCACATTCCAAACATCTGGAAGCTTCTTTTCTGGCATCTTCATCACTGAAATTGATCACGACCTCTTCAAAATTATTTTTTCTTATTTCTGCATTGATATGTTCACGTTTTACACGATAACTTCGTTCTCTATCTTCAAAATCGTCTGCTGTCAGACCTTCGATGATCGAGTAGAAAGGTGCTTGATATGGAACCATCGCTCCGTCCAGATAAGTCCCGATCACTTCAACCGCTCTTTTCGCTTCTCCGATCGCCGCGATCGCAATATCTGCTCCCTTGTTGGTCGCATCCCCGATCGCGAATACACCTTCCAGATTCGTTGCATAGGTTTTTTCATCCGCTGCGATCGTTCCTCGTTTTGTAAGCTCAAGTTCTTCAAATCCTTTTGGATTCAAGATCTGTCCGATCGCCGAGATCACACAATCCACGACCAGTTTTTCAACCTTACCTTCGACCGGAACCGGCGATCTTCTTCCGCTTGCATCCGGCTCCCCAAGTTCCATCACTTGTAATGTAAGCTCCAAACCTTCCTCTGTTTTTTTGATCTCGATCGGATTGACAAGTTCTTTGAAGATCACGCCTTCTTCTTCTGCTTCCTCGATCTCGATCTGCTCGGCAGGCATCTGGTCTTTGGTTCTACGGTAGATATTATATACCTCTTTCGCTCCAAGACGTACAGAAGTTCGACAAGCATCCATCGCCGTATTTCCACCACCAACGACTGCAACGCGCTCGCCTGCTTTAAAAGGTCTGTTTGTTACATAGTTTTCCAGGAATTCGATACCGCCGAGTACCCCTTCGTTCTCTTCCCCTTTGACACCGAGCTTTGTTGAACTCCACGCCCCGATCGCAACCAATGTCGCATCTGCAGAATTGCGTATATGCTCAAAACTTACATCTCGACCGATCTTCGTATTCGGAACAAATTTTGCTCCCATTTTTTCGATGATGTCGATCTCTTTTTGTAAGATCGATTTCGGCAAACGGTATTGCGGAATACCATAGCGTAACATTCCGCCAAGCTTTGGCATTTGGTCATAGATCGTTACATCATGGCCGTTGACCAATAGAAAATATGCCGCGGTCAGTCCTCCCGGACCTCCTCCGATGATATTCACTTTCTTGCCTGTTTTCTCTTTCATCTCCGGAAGATATGGCTCCTCAAGCGCCAGATCTTTATCGCCGGCAAAATATTTCAGGCTGGCAATCTGGATCGGTTCTTCGACCAACCCTCGACGACATTTTGTCTCACAAGGATGTGGACAAACTCGCCCGATACTTGCAGGAAGTGGAAGTTTGTCTTTGATCACTTTGTTCGCCAACTCATATTGTCCATTGGCGATCAATCCGACATACGCCTGACAATCCGTATTTCCAGGACAAGCCAGAACACATGGTCCTTGACAATCGCCCGTATGATCGGACATCAGCATCTCCAATGCGATCGTTCTCGCTTCTACTACACGTTGTGATCTTGTTTTTAAGATCATATTATTCATTGCCTCTGTGGAACAGGATCTCATAAGCTTCGGCATGCCTACGCCTTCCACCACACAAAGACCACAGGATCCGTACTGCTTGACACGCTCATCATGACAAAGAGTCGGGATCTCTATATTATTTTCTCTTGCAATCTCAAGGATCGTCTGTCCTTTTCTTCCGACGACCTCAACCCCGTCGATATTTAATCTAATCAATGACATCGGTGCCTCCTAATCTTTCAGAATGGAATCAAATCGACAGCTTTCAAGACATTTTCCACATTTGATGCAGATCGATTGATCGATATGATGAACCTGCTTTGGTGCACCGGAAATAGCCTTCACCGGACAATTTCTTGCACAAGCTGTACAGCCAACACATTTATCTTCTTTTACGGAGAAAGTGATCAGCGCCTTGCATGAATGTGCTGTACATTTTTTATTATAGATATGATCCTCATATTCGTTTCTAAAATATCTTATCGTGCTGAGTACAGGATTTGGTGCAGTCTGTCCCAAACCGCAAAGCGATCCGTCCTTAATGTTTTCACCAAGTTCCACCAACAGCTCAATATCGCCATCGCGTCCTTCACCTGCACAGATCCTTTCCAGGATCTCCAGCATTCTGGTCGTTCCGATACGACAGTGGATACATTTTCCGCAAGATTCTTTTCTTGTAAAATCCAAGAAAAATCTAGCCATATCTACCATACAGGTCGTCTCATCCATTACGACCATTCCGCCCGACCCGACGATCGCACCGGTTTTTGCAATGCTCTCATAATCGACGGTCGTATCGATGATCTCTTTCGGGATACATCCTCCGGATGGTCCGCCCAGCTGGACCGCTTTGAATTCTTTGTTATTTTTGATCCCGCCTCCGATGTCATAGATGATCTCCGAGATCTTCATTCCCATCGGTACTTCGACCAATCCGCCTTTTGCTATTTTACCTGTCAATGCAAAAACTTTCGTTCCGGGACTCTTTTCTGTTCCCATTGCCGAAAACTTAGCTCCGCCTTCACGGATGATCCAAGGAACATTGGCCAAGGTCTCAACGTTATTGATATTGGTCGGTTTATCCCAATATCCTTTTTGAGCAGGGAATGGCGGTTTTAGTCTCGGCATCCCTCGCTCTCCCTCAAGAGATGCGATCAATGCGGTCTCTTCACCACATACGAACGCTCCTGCTCCCGCCTTGATCCTCATATTAAATTTTGCACCTTTGATGCCAAAAATATCTTCTCCTAAAAATCCACGTTCTTTTGCCTGTTCGATCGCATGGGAAAGTCTTTTGATCGCAAGCGGATATTCCGCACGGACATAAACGACCCCTTCTTCCGCTCCGATCGCAAATGCCCCGATCATCATTCCTTCGATCAGTCCATGCGGATCCCCTTCGATGACCGCTCGATCCATAAATGCACCCGGGTCCCCTTCGTCCGCATTACAAACAAAATACTTCGGTTTATCCTGTGAAGCAAGTGCCGCATTCCATTTGAACCATGTAGGGAATCCGGCTCCACCGCGTCCTCTAAGGCCCGAAATCTTGATCTCCTCGATCACATCTTTCGGTGTCTTGTTCATATAACATTCCTTAGCCGCCTCATAGCCTCGTACCGCAATATATTCATCGATATTTTCAGGATCAATGATACCACAATTCTTAAGGGCAACCTTGATCTGCTTGTTCTGTGCATCGACATCCTCACCAGGTATGGTATGTTCCAGAACTTTTGAATTATTTTTTATATGATCTTCCAAGATCTTCGCTGCGATCTTTTCGTCAACTTTTACATATGTAGTCTTTTCACCATTATCTTCGATCACATCTACGATCGGCTCTAAGTAACAGTTTCCGATACAACCCGTGACATCCAGCTGAACCGCTAAATTGCCATCGGTGATCTCTTTTTCAAGGAAACTAAAAACTTTTCCTGCACCGGCAGCCAAACCGCAACTACCTTCGCCAACTAAAATTCTCATATTGCAACCTCCTGGTCTCTTTGTCGGATCTCACCAAGGATCTTTTTAACACTTTGCGCGGTCAACTTTCCATAAGTCTCGTCATTGACCATCATCACAGGTGAAAGACTGCAGCAACCGAGACATGCTACATTGATCAAGGTGAAAAGACCATCTTCTGTCGTTTCTCCCTCTTGGATCCCCAGCTCTTCGATGATCGCCTCTTCGATCGCTTCCGAACCGTTGACATGGCAAGCTGTTCCCTGACATAGCATGATCAGATATTTACCGACAGGCTTCATCCTGAACTGTGTATAGAAGGTCAATACACCATAGATCTTGGACGGCTTGATCCCTGTCTGGTCCGAAATATATTCGATCGCCTCCACCGGCACATAGTTATATACCGCTTGTACTCCTTGCAAAATCGTTATAAGACTCCCTTCAATGTCTTTATATTTCTCGACAACGTCGGCAATCAAACTCAGATCGATATTGCTCTTTGAATTTTGTTTACAATTACATTGCACAATATCACTCTCCTTTACATAAACAAATTGATAACATACCTACACTATATCTTATCATTTTTATACTGTCTCGTAAATATTTTAGCACGAAATATTTACTTTTTCATAAAGCTAAAACCATTCTAACTCCTTATAAAATTAGTTGTAACTAACAATATTTCCATATCGTTAATAAGGTGTCTATTTCTACAAAAAAAATCACCCCTAGAATTTGTAGGGTGATTTTAGATAAATGATTTTTAATAAAACGAAATTTTTAGATGAAAATGATCTCTATCCTGCCATCGGCTTTTTTTGATCTTCCCGATCGTAGTAAAAGAATCCGATCGCCAGAAGAATGAACATCGCTCCGGCAGACGCAAGTCCGTTGACCGCACCGAATACCTTATCCACATAACCGCCGATCGGACGGGATATGCCCTGCGCCATATTAGAGATGACTCCAAATTTTGCAAACTGAAACCGTATTTCTTCCGGCTTGTACAATTTATAAATTTCAATACTGTAATAGGTCATGATCACAGAACTGATGACTCCGCTTACAAACAAAATACCCAAAAGCACAAAATATCCCGGCTCAAATAACACAGTCAGGAGTAGAAGCCCCATCAGTAAAGTTCCTTTTTTGGAAAACTCCTCCAAGTTCCTCTGAACAAAGGATACATTCAGTAAACTTGATCCAATTACCGCTCCGAATGATATCGAAGCCATCAAAAAACCGTACTGGCTATCGTTGGCCTCCAAAAAATTTACAATGTAAGATAGCGTGATGATCGAAGCTGCACTCCCCAAAAACAGGATCAAAAAAGTTCCCAAGTAGATCTCATTCTTCTTCCGTCCTTCATTTACAAAAAAATCACGGAAAGTAACTTTTACTGCATCATTGATATTGAGCGGATACTGATCTCGGTCGATCCCGAGAATGATCAGCCCTGCCAAAAGATAGAATATTCCCGTTCCCATTACCAAGATATTATAACTCAAATGGAGCATTGCATAACCTGCCGACAGATTCGCTATTACCGGGACCCATCCGTTCACAACGCGCGAAAGACTTTGCCACTTCAAGATCTCGGTATCGTTTGCGTTGATACGCAAGTATTCCGCCCGAAAAGTTTCCAGTGCAAAAAAGATGATTTGAAAAGTGATAAAGACAGCTAGCAGAATATATATATTTTCAATAAACAAAAAACAAAGCACGAAGATCGCAGCCAACATTTCGCCCATAAAAAACAATGTTCGAAAAGATCTTGTGACCTTCCGATTGCTGATGATCGGTGTACAGATCACATTTCCGACCAAGGTCACAAACGGGATGATCGATGCCGTGATCAGACTGCTTGTCTCACGATAGATCTTGAGCATCATACACATGCCAAGAAAAACCGAGCCAAAAGAAGAAATAAAATCGGCAACAAACATAGTGGATAGATTTTTATTCCGCATAATTTGTAAATTCTTCATCCTATACTTCCTTCCAATAAGAATCGATCTTTTGATCTTGTCGGTTTTGGGGATCCAAAGCATCGCATGCAGATGCTATGAAGCAAATATCCCAAACTCTTTCTCATGATCTCAATAAGCCCCTCTTATAAAACCATCTTGATAATGCATTTGATCCTATCTTATCACTCTTTATATGCTTTCGTAAATATTT
>JAUNKR010000069.1 GCA_030532705.1 Peptostreptococcaceae bacterium | reverse complement strand
ACCAAGATATTTTAAACTCAGTCCTATCAAAATGGGGGGGGGTAAAATTAATTTAAAATAAAAAAATTCAATAGTTAGTAAAAAATGAAGAAAACAACCAAAAAAATCTGGGGAGCCGTACTTACACTGATGATGGTGCTAAGTCTTCTTCCAACATCCGCTTTTGCGGAAGAAAAGTACTATCCGGTATGGGTCGGAGATGTGCAGGTAAGCGAAGAGAACAAAGACAATGTACTGGGGGATGGTACGGTAAAATTCGATCCTAAGACAAGCACTTTGACATTGAGCAATGCAAAGATCACAGCACCAAAGGGAGAGAAAGGCTATGATACATCGGCTATTTGGAGCACAGAAGATGTTAATATCGTGCTAAAGGGGCAGAATACAATATATTCTGTTCCGGCGATAGGTGAGGATGCGGACAGTATCGGGATCATTGCCTATGATTATGAAAATGAAAAGTTCAAGGATCTTACTGTTGCAGGAGATGGAAGCTTGATGATCCATGGTGCAAAGTCGGAGAGTGATTATGGGACCGGAATTCAAGCGGAAGACCTGACGATCAAAAGCGGAACGATCACAATAAAGGATATTCCTGGCAAAAAAGATTCAGTGGGGCTAGATCTTAACGGCAATTTTAAGATGTTAAACGGAAAGCTAATGATCACTACTAAAAATGCAAGAAGCACCTATGGCTTGTTTGCAGGAGGGAATATCGATATTCAAGCTGGTGATATCCAAATAAAAACAGGTGATGCACTTGGAACAACTGACGATGATGGTTATACTGTAGCGATTAAGGCAAATAAAAAGCTTGATATCCGTGGCGGGAATGTGCAGGTCATTGCCGGTGATTCAAAAGAAAACAATTCTCAAGGGATCTATTCTCTTGAGGACATGACGATTTCGGGTGGAACTATCGATGCAAAAACAGGGAAAAACAGTTGGAATAGTTTAGCGATCCTATCCGATCGAGATGTTTTGGTAAAAAATGGCCGTGTGACTGCAGAGGGTACAACAGCAGCTATACAGGCTTTGAATGAAGTTGTCATTGAAAAAGGTCATGTTACCGCAAAAGCTGGAAATGACGAAGAGGTGGCGATAGCTATCTGGGGATCAAATAAAGTAACGATCAAAGGCGGAGAGGTATATGCAGAGTCGATGACAGGAAAGAAACTGCGTCTTGGGATCGCATCTGTAAATAACATACTTTTTGTAGGCGACGAGCTTGCTTTCACTTATGGTGATGGGATCGAAGTTCAAGGGGGAAATATTATTGCCAAAGGGGTGACATCTGCGTTTGGTGGTGAATTGATCGTTAAAGATTCTTTGAAAACGGCAGTCAAGATCTCAAAGGAGATCGATGGGAAAGATGCTTCCCAATGGGATGGTAAGCAAGAGTCTATACAAGAAGCAGATTTTGTTCAGATCGGTTCAAAGACATCTGCTGATGTATCTCCAAGCAGTGCAGTAAATGGTGCGATCAAATTAAAGATCGGATCCAAAGAAATGATCAAGAATCTTGACGGAGCGGATCAAAAGACCATGATGGATGCGGCACCTTTTGTAAACAAAGGAAGAACGATGGTCCCACTTCGATATGTAGCGGAGGCGCTTGGATTGGAAGTGAAGATGGACGCGGCGAGCAAGTCTGTTGTTTTGAGCAATGCGGATAAGAAGATCCGGATCCCTCTAAACAGCCTTAAGATGATGGCGAATGATCAAGAAGTAAAGAGCGATGTACTTCCGATCGTAAAAGATGGCAGAACGTACCTTTCGATCAGCAACATCGGAAAAGCACTTGGATTAGAGAGCGGAAAGAATTTGATCTGGGATGCTAAGGCGAAAGAGATCACAGTGATCCCATAATTCGTTTCTTAAAATCATTTTCTACAAAATTGCATATTTTGTATTCCTAAATACCGATAGGACTTTTGGGTTCTGTCGGTATTTTTTGTGGGTGTTATTCTTTGACTTTATGCCTTTTCTGTTTGAAAGGGTCTATTTTTCTAACGATCTTTTGATAAAGCGTTCAGGTCGTGATTTCGATCCGGGTATATTTTTCGCTTGTGATCGATGAGATGTGCGAAGAAAATTTTATGCTGGCTGTTGAGGGTAAATAAGTACGAGAAGTTTTTGCGAGACGATGTTGAGCTTCGATATGCCTGCTTCGATAAGATCCGAACCAAAGCTGTTCACATGCAATGATGCGATCTTAGGCATCGACTTGGTATGGAAGTGACAGTATCGGCATCAAAAAGGATTGTTCAAGCTTGCTTATGGGTAAAAGAAAGCGTAGAATAGTGTAAAGAGATCAAAAGAGGAGCGTATATGTTAGAGAATAGAGAAGAACTTCAAAAGTATATTATCAGAAATCGCAGAGAGCTACATCAGATACCGGAGCTTGGGCTGGATCTTCCAAAGACCGTGGAGCATGTGACTAAAGAATTGGATGAGCTTGGGATCCGATATGAAGTATATGAGGATATTTCCTGTATCGTCGGAGTTATTGATGGAAGTGGGGACGGAAAAACCTTAGCGATCAGGGCAGATATGGATGCTTTGCCGGTTCGTGAGGAGACGGATCTACCTTTTCGATCGGAGAATGGGAATATGCATGCTTGCGGGCATGACGGGCATACGGCGATCTTGCTCGGGGCTGCAAAATATCTAAAAGAGTACAGCCGAGATTTTAACGGAAAAGTAAAACTCCTTTTTCAAGCGGGAGAAGAGTATCCGGGCGGAGCTCGACCGATGATCGAACGGGGAGCACTCTTAGATCCGAAGGTCGATGCGGTGATCGGTCTGCATCAAGGATGCATCCATCCGGAAGTGCCGAAGGGCTCGGTCGGTATCGCGTATGGTCCTTTGATGGCATCGGTGGATTGTTTCTTGATCAAGGTGATCGGGAAAGGTTCTCATGGAGCATATCCTCAAGATTCGATAGATGCTATTTCGATCGCGGCGGAATTGGTCGGAGCGCTCAATAAGATCGTATCGCGCGAAGTAGCGGCAGTCGATGCTTGTGTCCTGTCGATCTGTCGGATCCAAGGCGGCATCAATCATAATATTTTACCGGAAGTCGTAGAGATCGAAGGGACCGTGCGAACGACGGATCCGAGAGTTCGTGAAAAGGTCGCAAGAAGAATTTCGGAAGTCTCAAATTTGATCACGGCGGCCTTTGGAGGAAGAGCCGAAGTGCATTATGATCCCAAATATCCTGCAACGATAACGGATGAAAAATTTACTGCCTTGTTTGAGAAGGTCTGCTTGGATGTGGTGGGGAAAGAAAAGCTGGTTGTTCTTAAAAAGCCGGTGATGAGTAGCGAGGATATGTCATTCTTCTTGAATGAAGTGCCGGGGACCTTCTTCTTCTTGTCCAATCCGAAAGACGGATCCGATCCGATACCGCATCATAATTCAAGGTTTGACATTGAGGAAGAATTGATGATGATGGGATGCGAGCTGTTTGTCGGAGCGGCGCTGGAATATCTCAAATAAGATACAGATCGATGGTCATACTCGGAATGAAAAATTGTCCTTTGTCTCCTGAAGACCTGATAGGACTTTGTGAGAAAATTATGCCCGACAATTCAAAAGGTGACTGTTCATCGAAGGGATGTATTTTTGATCCCAAGATCTCATGCAGAGAGGAGCGAAGGATCGAGGAGCATAAAGTATAATGGGACAAAACACAAAGGGGTAAAGGTATAAAACGATAAGAAGACAGCTTTTATATTGCTAATTCGTATAAAACAATGTTATAATAAGCTGTTGTGTTTGCGAGTTGCACTGTGCCTTTTCGCGGAAATGATGAGAATAAAGGTGTCAAGGGGATGGAATTTTTTCAGACCCGGAGCACTTAAAAATAAAGGAGATGTAAAGATAAATGAAATTAGGAATCGTCGGCTTACCGAATGTCGGAAAGAGTACCCTTTTTAACGCGATCACGCAAGCCGGAGCGGAATCGGCAAATTATCCGTTTTGTACGATCGAGCCGAATGTGGGTGTGGTTTCCGTACCGGATGAAAGATTGTCGGAGCTTGCAAAGATATATGAGTCAAAAAAGATCGTACCGACCTATATCGAATTTTATGATATTGCAGGTCTCGTGCGCGGCGCAAGCAAAGGGGAAGGATTGGGAAATAAGTTTTTGTCGCATATTCGTGAGGTCGAGGCGATCGTTCATGTCGTTCGATGTTTTGAAGATGAAAACATCACCCATGTGGACGGGAGCGTAGATCCTCTTCGTGATATTGAGACGATCAATCTGGAATTGATCTTTTCAGATATTGAGATCTTGGAGCGTCGCTTGCAGAAAACACAAAAGCTTGCAAAAGGGGATAAGAGTCTGGAAAAAGAGGTCGCACTGATCACGAAGATCCTAAATGTTTTGGAAAGTTCGGCTTCCGCAAGGACGGCTGACCTGACCGATGATGAAAAAACGCTTATAGAATCTTTCAATCTTCTGAGTTCCAAGCCAATCATCTATGTGGCGAATGTTGCGGAAAGCGATGTTGCGGACGACGGAAAGAACAATCCATATGTACAGAAGGTCCGCGATTTCGCTAAGACGGAAAACTCCAGCGTAGTGGTAGTGAGCGCTCAGATCGAAGCGGAGATCTCCTTGCTGGAGGATGATGAGAAGGCGATGTTTTTGGAAGAGCTGGGACTTAGTGAATCCGGACTGGATAAGCTGGTCAAAGAAAGCTATACATTGCTTGGGTTGATCTCCTTCCTGACAGCAGGACCGCAAGAAACTCGAGCATGGACGATCATCAATGGAACAAAAGCGCCTCAGGCAGCAGGAAAGATCCATTCGGATATTGAGAGAGGATTTATTCGAGCGGAGACGATCTCTTTCGAAGAGCTGATGAAGCATGGCGGAAATCTTGCGAGTGCAAGAGAAAAGGGATTGGTACGTCTTGAAGGGAAAGAGTATGTAATGAAGGACGGCGATGTCGTATTATTCCGCTTCAATGTATAAGTCGGATATTGAACGGATCGGATTTTATCAAAGACCCTTTACGATCGGAGAGCCGATCGGCAATAATGCATTTTCTTTTGATCGGAGAAAGCAGAAGGAGATCCATGTTCCCAATATGATCGAAGGACAGATCGCTTCGATCGAATGTTCCGATCGGATCGCTTTTGTGGAGGTCGATGAACAAAATATCGAGCGGATGAATTTCGGCTTGAAAAATTTTGTTCGACAAGGGGATCACTTTATTTTTGATAATCACAATCATTGCTATTACTTTTATAAATTATTTTTGCGGATGAAACAAAAGACTTCGATGGGATTTGTGCATATCGATCAGCACAAGGATCTTCGGGAGCCGAAATTACAGTTATCTGATCTTCGGATCGGATCGAATATGGAACAAGGGCTCAAAGAGCTTGGGATCGAGAAAGATCTTATAGAGGATCTTCGGGAGCTTTGGGGAGAAGAGAGGTTTTCGGAAGAGGCGCAAAATTTTTTGTATACCAACCGTGAGCTGAACGTAGGAAATTTTATCAAACCGCTTCTGGCAGAAAATAGAATATCGGAGCTTGCGATCATCGATTCCCATTATACGATGCAAAACTTTTCGAAAGAAACTTTTGCAAAGGAATATGTTTTGGATCTGGATCTGGATTTTTTTTCGAAGGATCTGGATTATATCGATCGCAGCGAAAGGATCGATTTTGTGCGAGATATTGCAAATTCGGCACAGGCGGTCTTTATCGCGACGAGCCCCTATTTCATTCCTTTTGATGATGCAAAGCGAGCATTGAGAGAGATCTTTGGGTAATAAGGCATCAATGAAAGCTGATCGGTTTTGTAAGAAATATTTTTGTTTGAAAAATCAGTGTGTTATGGTATAATGTAACAGAATATGGAGAAAAGTATCTTTTAGGAGGAATCATGAGTCAAATATTGAGTCAAGAAAAAAATGTTGTAAAATTTAGCTTGGAGATCGAAGCGGACGCTTTTGAAAATGCAGTACAAAAAGCTTATCAGAAGAACAAGGGAAAGTTTAATATACAAGGGTTTAGAAAAGGAAAAGCAACGAGAGCGATGATAGAAAAGCTTTATGGAGAAGGCGTTTTTTATGACGAGGCGATTGACATCGTGTTTCCGGAAGCTTATTCAACTGCAGTAAAGGACCTGAAACTTGAGGTGATCGACAGACCATCTGTGGACATTGAATCGATCGGCAAAGGTGAAAAACTGGTCATGACAGTGGAAGTTCAAGTAAAGCCGGAAGTGAAGCTTGGCGATTACAAAGGACTTGAGGTGACGAAGGTCGCATCTGAAGTAACGGATGAGGACATCGATCATGAGATCGGACATATGCTGGAGAATAATGCGCGTTTGATCGCGATCGAGGATCGTCCGGTGAAGGATGGCGATATAATCTTGCTTGATTTCCTAGGAAAAGTGGACGGTGTCGCTTTTGAAGGTGGAAAAGCTGAGAACTATGAGCTTACAGTAGGCTCTCAATCTTTTATCCCGGGCTTTGAGGAGCAGTTGATCGGTCTTGAGATCGGACAGGAGAAGGACATCGAGGTGAAATTCCCTGAGGAATATCATTCAGAAGATCTAAAGGGCAAAGATGCCGTATTCACAGTAAAAGTGAATGAGATCAAAGAAAAGCAGGTTCCTGCACTGGATGATGACTTT
>JAUNKR010000068.1 GCA_030532705.1 Peptostreptococcaceae bacterium | reverse complement strand
TAAGATCGGCGTGAGTCTACTGTGTCATTTTCTGTATAATGTAGAGGATTTTAATGCTAGATTTTCGGAGTATAAAATGTATGGAGCTTTGAAGGAAGAAGAAGTGGCTTTTCAGAAAGAAAAGATCGCGATTATCATGAAACAAAAAACGGTGTTTGAGTCCATCGTAGATAATCTTGAAGAATCGAACAAAGAAAAAAATATCGAAATGCTCAAATCTTTAGGAGAGATACCCGAGGATCCTGTGGATCCGATGATGGAGAAAATGGTTTCTTATTTTGAAAAAATGAGTCGTTTTGCGATCGCACCGAAACATTTGTCAGGAGATCTGGATATTCGATCGATATTTGCTCAAGCTGTCGATACAACAGCCCATGATGCACTGCTTGGGGAATACAAAGTATTATCGAAAAATAAGGATCAGATATGCATCCTGACCAAACGAGGCCCGATAAATCTTTTGGTCCCATCAGACCAGATCCCGTCAGAGCATAATGTGCCCCAAGCCGTCATCTCACAAGGACCTGTGGAGCCTGAAAGGGATCTTCAGCTTCTCAAAAGAAAGTATGCTTGGGATCGACTGAGTGAAGATTGGCAAGAGATACTAAACCGTGAATTAGAACAGAATTATTTTAGGGCGCTATTACAAAAAGTGGATCATTTGTATCATAGCGGAAGAGTCTTTCCAAAACAAGATCAAGTATTTCGTTGCCTGCAGGAAGTCCCTTATTCTAAAGTCCAAGTCGTGATCATAGGACAGGATCCTTATCATGGAACAGGTCAGGCGAATGGTTTGTGTTTCAGTGTGAATAATGGAGTCAAAGCACCGCCTTCTTTGATGAACATTTTCAAAGAGTTGGAAGAAGAATATGGTGTGAAAAGAAATAAAGTAGACTTGATCGATTGGGCAGAGCAAGGTGTGCTGATGCTGAATTCGGTCCTTACAGTGCAGGAATCCACCCCGGGATCTCATGCAAAAATGGGTTGGGAGCGGTTTACGGACAAGATCATTGAAGTGTTGAGTAAACGTGACGAACCGATCGTATTTATTTTATGGGGAAACTATGCGATCTCGAAAGCAAACAATGTGGATCTGAGCAGACATTGTGTTCTTAGATCTGCACATCCGAGTCCTTTAAGCTGTAGGAATTTTTTTGGCAATAAGCATTTTCTTCTTGCAAATAAATTTCTGGCACAAAATGGGAAACCGGAGATCGTATGGGTGTAATTTTGAAAGGAAAAAAGAATGTTATTTAATGAATTAGGACTATCACAAAAAACCTTAGAAGCACTGGAACTGAAAGGGTATAGTACACCCACTCCGATTCAGGTCGAGGCAATACCGCTCGGGCTGCAGGGAATTGACTTTATTGGACAGTCTCAAACAGGAACAGGGAAAACTATGGCGTTTACGATACCGATCGTAGAACGGATCCATTTGAATGAAAAAGTGATACAGGCATTGATCCTTTGCCCAACGAGAGAATTGGCGGTCCAAGTTTCAAGAGAGATCAATCTTCTCTGTCAGAAGATGGGCATCAAATCAATGGCAGTCTATGGCGGGGAAAGTATCGAAAGACAGATCAAGGAGCTAAAAAGAAATGTTCAGATCGTTGTTGGAACACCCGGAAGGATCCTGGATCATATTCGACGACATACGATCAAACTGGATAATGTGCGTTTTGCAGTGCTGGATGAAGCCGATGAAATGCTCGATATGGGATTTATCGAGGATATTGAAGCTATTCTGGAGATGACCCAAGAGGATCGACAGACGATGTTATTCTCCGCGACGATGCCGGATGAAATAAAAGAGCTTTCCGGACGTTATTTGAAAGAACCTCGATTTATCAAGATCAAAGCGAAACAAGTCACCGTGGACAAGATCGAACAATTCTATATTCGAGTGCGAAGCGCGGATCGATCCGAAGTGCTCTCAAGAGTGATCCGACTGGAGCGTGCACGAAAATCGATGGTTTTTTGTAACACCAAGAGGATGGTCGATGAATTGACTTATGAAATGCAAGAGAGAGGCTATCAGGTAGAAGGTCTTCACGGGGATATGAAACAACAAAAAAGAGACTTCGTTATGGATCAATTTAAGTCGGGACGCGTGGATATCCTGATCGCCACAGATGTAGCGGCAAGAGGTCTGGATATTGATGATGTCGATGTTGTCTTCAACTATGACTTGCCTTTGGATGAGGAGCAATATGTCCATAGGATCGGACGGACCGGACGAGCGGGGAGGACCGGGAAATCATACAGTTTTGTGTATGGTAGAGAGATCGATCGCCTCCATGCCATCGAAAGATATGCAAAAACTTCGATCGAAGAGAAAAAGATCCCCAGATACAAAGACATCCAAGAGATCATCATCAGCGATTATATCGAAGAGGTCAATGCGAGAGAAATCTCCGCCGATATGGACATTTATTTTAATATGATAAAGTATATCAAAACCTTTATGAATGTCGAAACATTCCTGGCACTTGTTTTAAAAGAGAACCTCCAACTTCTTGAAAAAGAGACGATCTCATTCGAAAGCTATGAGAAAAAAGACCGTAGAAGCAGAGATACTTCAAAAATGAGTAGATCCAATGATCGAAAAGCAAAAAAAGTAGAGCGTGGGATGGTACGCTTTCATATCAATGTCGGAAAAAATCATCGGGTGAAAGTTGCAGACCTTGTCGGTGCTATTGCCGGGGAATGTAATATCAAAGGCAAATCGATCGGCGTAGTCGATATTTATGATAAGTATAGCTTCTTTGAGATCCCTGAAAAATATGCGCAGCAGGTCGTAAAAAATATGAAAAATATAAAGATCAGAGGGAAACTTGTTACTGCACAAAAAAGCAAATGATCTTGAGGAAGTAAATTAACGTAATACTGTAACCTTTTTGTAATTGCTATTTAAATAAATCTGATATACAATGATTTTATAATAGGAGGTGATATCAATCGAACAAGCACTACTGATAATAGGAGGTCTGCTTATTATTACGGAACTGTTCGTGCCGGGAGGGATCGTTGGATCCATTGGAGCGGTGATGGTGTTTTTCTCACTGGCTTCACTGACAGATTCACTCGGAGAACTATTCCTCGGGATCGCATTGTTTATTGCTCTGATCGGAGTGATAATCTATATATTGCTTAAGCTGATCCCAAGAGATCGATTCAAAAACACCTTGATTCTGAACTCAGAGTTAAATTCAGAAGAAGGATTTTCAAGTAACGAAAGCTACGATCATCTGTTAGGACAAAGAGGTGTGACGATCACGATCCTTCGTCCTTCCGGCAAGATAAAAGTTGCCGGAGAAATTTATTACGTCAGCTCCGAAGACAAGTTTATTGAAAAAGATAAACAGATCATTGTGATCGGAGTTGAGGGAGGAAAAATTCTAGTTAGGGAGGTTGGAAGATAATGCCAAATGTAGGTTTTGTTTTAGTTCTGATTCTTTTATTGTTTTTGGTGATAACTTTCTTGAGATTTGTTCCGCTTGGATTGTGGATCACAGCTCTATTCAGTGGAGTAAAAGTATCCATTCTTACATTGGCCGGGATGAGAATTCGACGAGTTCGTCCGGCAAGCATCGTAAATCCGATGATCAAAGCGACAAAGGCTGGCATCAAGCTAACGATCGATAAATTGGAAGCGCATCTTCTTGCAGGTGGAGATGTCAACATGGTAGTAGACGCATTGATCGCAGCTCAAAGAGCGAATATCAATCTGGAATTTGAGCAAGCGGCGGCGATCGACCTCGCAGGACGAGATGTTCTTGAAGCAGTCAAGGTTTCCGTAAATCCAAAAGTTATTGAAACCCCGATCATCTCAGCAGTAGCTAAAGACGGTATCGAGGTCAAGGTAAAAGCGAGAGTTACCGTCAGAGCGAATATCGAAAGATTGGTCGGAGGAGCCGGAGAAGAAACCATCATCGCGCGAGTCGGTGAAGGGGTCGTAACAACAGTAGGTAGCTCGGGAACGCATAAAGATGTTCTTGAAAATCCGGATCGTATCTCCAAAACAGTTCTTGAAAAAGGGCTGGACTCCGGAACAGCATTTGAGATCTTGTCGATTGATATCGCAGACGTAGATGTTGGAAGAAATATAGGTGCGCAGCTACAGACCGATCAGGCGGAAGCAGACAAGAAGATCGCTCAAGCGAAAGCGGAAGAAAAGCGTGCGATGGCTTTTGCTCAAGAGCAGGAAATGAAAGCGCAAGTTGTCGAGATGCAAGCGAAGTTGGTCGAGGCAGAAGCCAAGATACCACAGGCAATAGCAACGGCATTCGAAAAAGGGACTTTGGGCATTATGGATTACTACAATATGAAGAACATCATGGCAGATACCAAAATGAGAGAAAGTATTTCCAACCTTGAAGAATAAAAGGAGAATACTATGAGATTTCCATCAGGACTTGTCATCATAATAATCGGGTGGATCATTTCGGCCATCATGAAACAAAACAGTATCCGTTCCCAAAGCCGAACGAAACATAAGACCGACACGTTAAGCAATAACTTTGCGGGAAAAAACAGCCAAACAACGACCAACCGGACGATCTGGCCTAAAAAAGAGTCAGCAATGGATGAATTTTTTGCTCAGATCGACCATATCAAAGATGAGTTTTTTGCTGATAAGAAGGGACCTTCTAAAAAAACGGAAAATATGTCTCATCAGCCGATAACAGATCAAAAGGATCGAGTGGTCGATGTTGAAACAGCAAACGATGAAGTTTTGGGTCCCGAGAAAACGCAAAAAAATGTAAGATCCGGTAAAAAAGCGCAAGCAGTAGGCGAAGCGATGTTGAACGAAACCGTCATCAAGCCGAAAAGAAAGCGCTCCAAATTACAAAAAGCGATCATTTACAGTGAAGTGATCGGAAAACCAAAATCATTAAGACATCATTAACGATAGGAGCGCATTCTTTTGGTGCGCTCTTTTTATATTTTAAGGAGGTTGTTTATGAGAGATCAGTTTTTACAAAAAGCCAATGAGGTGAAAAAAGAGTTAAGTAAATTGGTTGTCGATATGTATCACGACCCGGAGATCGCAGATCAAGAATTCAAAGCTTGCCAATGGCATATTGACATTCTAAGAAAACATGGTTTCGAGATCGAGGAAAAATTCTCGGGAGTTGAAACAGGTTATCGAGCGATCTATGATAGCAAGAAAAAGGGGAAAACAGTGGCATATATGGCAGAATATGACGCTTTGCCCGGAATCGGTCATGGATGCGGACACAATATTTTGGGAGCCACCAGTTTAGGAGCGGCGATCGTTTTGAAAAATTTTATGGATGAAATCGGAGGCAAGGTCATTGTTTTTGGAACACCGGCGGAAGAGACAAGCGGAGCAAAAGTTATTTATGCCGAAAATGGAGAGTTTGACGATCTGGACTTTGCGATGATGGCACATCCTGCGAGTGCCTATATGAAAAGTGGCACATCCCTCGCTTTAGAACCTGTTGAATTTGAATTTTTCGGAAAACCGTCTCATGCAGCATCCGAGCCGGAGAAAGGGATCAATGCACTGGATGCAGCCTTGATAACGATGACATCGATAAATGCATTAAGAGAGCATATCCGGCCGGACTCTCGAGTTCATGGGATCGTCGTCAAAGGAGGAGAAGCTGCCAATGTAGTACCTGAGTACACCAAACTACAATACTATGTTCGTTCAACGACCAAAACATACAATCAGGAACTTCTGGAAAAGGTAAAAAATTGTGCCAGAGCGGGAGCGCTGGCGACCGGCTGTGAGCTAAAGATCTCCAAGTATGAATTCAGCTATGATAACCTGATCACCAATCAAGTTCTGTCCGATGTTTTTGATGAAGCGATCCTCGAAATTGCAAATATTAAAATGGATGAGCCGAAAAAATCAACAGGTTCACTTGATATGGGGCAGGTCAGTCAGTTTTGCCCGACCATCCATCCATATTTCGATATTACGAATGACCGATCTGTTGCCGGACATACCAGAGAACTGGCGGATGCGACCATCACACCATTTGCATTGGACAGTATGGTCGTGACATCAGCCTCCCTTGCACTCACAGCATACAAAGTGATGTCGGACGATAATTTGTTCGATAAAATGAAGCAAGAGTTTTTGAAAGCGGAAAAGTGAAAACCGTCAAATAAAAAGTTTGAGTGAATAAATGTATAAAGGATGGGTAGAATTAAGTATGTATATTTTATGCGGTAGTTTAGATTAGGAGGAAATATGCTAAAAGAATTCAAAGAATTTGCATTAAAAGGAAATGTTGTAGATCTTGCTGTCGGTGTTATCATAGGTGGCGCATTTGGAAAAATCGTATCGTCTTTAGTAAATGATATTTTTATGCCGATAATTGGATTTATTACTGCCGGTACCGATTTTACAGCACTAAAGGTTGTACTTTCACCTGAAGTTGTTGAAAATGGAGAAGTAATAAAGGCGGAATCTGCGATACTGTACGGAAACTTTATCCAAAATATTTTAGACTTCCTTATTATTGCTTTATGTATCTTTATATTTGTAAAAGCTCTAAACTCAATGAAGAGAAAAGAAGAAGCTGCTCAGGAAGAACCGGCTACTCCGGAAGATGTACTGTTGCTTCGTGATATTAAAGAACTTCTTGAGAAACAAAACTCGGCAAAATAATTGATAAAAATAACCTCTTTTAACAGGGGTTATTTTTTTATACTAATACCTATTAAAAAGCATAACGATGTGATATAATAAGATTATGAA
>JAUNKR010000013.1 GCA_030532705.1 Peptostreptococcaceae bacterium | reverse complement strand
TTCAGTTTACCATGCTCACCGGCAGCGAAAGTGACGGTCACCTGCTGAGGTTTTAAATCCTCTTTCACAAAGTTTGCGGTGTATGTCTTAGATCCTGTGATCTTATCAGTAGCCTGTGGAAGAGCCGGCGTCCATTTGTCGAATTTGTATCCCGGATCTGCTTGTGGAGTCGGTACCTTGATACCGCTCCAAAGAGTGTCTTTGTTGACGGTATGCGTTGTTGTACCGTTCAGTTTACCATGCTCACCGGCAGCGAAAGTGACGGTCACCTGCTGAGGTTTTACATCATCTTTGACGAATTGTGCAACGAATCCTGTGGACTCTAAAAGGACATCTTCCGGACCCGGAAGGTCTGGTTTCCATCCGGCAAACTTATAACCCGGATCCGAGGTGATATTGGGTACCTTTATTCCGGAGTCTTTCCACTTTGTTCCTTTGCTTATTGTGTTGTACAGTGCTCCGTCGAGTGTTCCGCCATCTGTTGAACTGAAATCGATCTGGATAGGCACAGAGCCGGGATCTTCTTCATATTGAGCATCGAAGGAAAGAGAAGAAGTTACTCCTGAATGTGGGTCAGGGATCGGTGTATTCCAGCCAATAAATTTATAGCCTACCTCGGGGATCACCTTTGGGACCTCAGATACGATCGCAGCCCAAGCAGTTCCGGAGTCACCTTCAAAATGGTCCTTTCCATTTAATTTACCATGTGATCCCTCATAAAAGTAAATATACACAGGTGTAGGGTACTGGATCCGGGTTTTAAATTGAGCGGTGTAGACCATCGACTCCTCGATCAGATCATTTCGATAAGGAAGTCTAGGGCTCCAGCCCGCAAAATGATAGCCTTTGGCAGGGTATCCGCCCGGTATCGTTATTTTGGCATCTTCCCACTTTGTTCCCTTCTCGACTTTGAATGTAGTATTGCCTTTTAATTCTCCGTTGACTCCTGCGATAAATCGGATCTCTGCTGTGGAAGAATAGTTTTCGTCTTTTTTGAATAGCGCGGTAAAAGTCATATTCTTATCGATCGTTGAGCCGTCAGATGGTAATGCAGGTTCCCAACGATCAAAAATATATCCCTTGTTTGGTATTGGTGTTGGGATCGCCAAATAATTGCTGTCCCATTTGGAACCTTTTGGGATCGTATAGGCGGGAGTGGTCGAGAGTTTACCATTGTCCCCGGAGGCAAATCGTATTTCAGCATGATCTGCAAGCAGTCCTTTTCTGAGATACCTGACATGAACGCTGGCACTATAAGGATCACTGCCCCCGTATATTTTGTTCTCAACACTTCCAACGATCGAGACCATATTCCCACCGAGTGTCAGAACACCCTCATCATTGTTTAGCCTGATCGCTTTGGCATAATGTGTTCCCTCGGTTGCAGAAGGGATCTCGATGTCGATATCGCCATTGTGGATCGATACATTGTCTGCAACGATCCCGAATGCATAGGCGCCATTACTGGCAGATCTCACTTGGATTCTCCCTGTAGTCGATATGATTATGGAGTTTCCGGAAAGTCCATGTGCAAAACCATAAACGCCTCTATTTTCTTTTGAAAAAATATCGATCGATACATTGGAGTTGCCCTGGATCCTCAAAGTACCTAAACTGCTGATCCCCCAAAGAGCAGAGTTACTGATCCCTTTTATATCCAGGTTAAGATCTCCTCCGATCGAGACGGAGCTTTCACCACTGATCCCGTGGTTAACATGTGTTTGAGAGGGATCGGTCGGTGCGATCACAAGTTTGGATCCGGGTGCGCCGGTCAAGGTTGTCGGGAAATATGTAATGAGAGATGCACCAAAATCCTCCGGCTTGTTGCCGGTCCTTCCAACAAGGCGATTTTCCCCGGTAAAATGAAAGGTGATATTGTCCTTATAAAAAGGTTGGGAGCCTTTGAATGAGATATAAGTCCCGTTATAATTGCTGAATGATAATGTCTTTGACTTCTCGTCCCAGGTAATATTGTTTTCGATCTGTTTGGTCTCGCCGTTAGCCTTCGCTTCGAGTTTATGGACCTTGCCGCCGAGATCCAGCTCAAAAACTTTTGGTTCGTCGGCATATCCTTGAAGAGAATGTTGTGGAATAAGAATGATGATTGCAAGCAAAAAGAAAGAAAGCAACCATTTCTTCAAGGATGAAACCGAATGAGTTTTTTTCATGATCTTCCTCACTTTCTAAAAATAGTTTGTTTACTTAGCTATAAAAATTAAAACAAACCCTATGGATATTATAATGTAAAAACGTTATCATTGTAAGGGGTATATTAAATTTCTTTTGAAAATTTTTCCGAAAGATCCTTAAGAGGTCGGATCTGCTGAAGATCTATGGACGCATTTTCATCAAAAGAGGCAAGCTCAAGTTCGGTGTGAGCTTGTTTATTGAATAACTTGGTCGAAATGATTGTTGAATACGTTTTTCTATGTTACAATGCTAATTGGAGACCAAATTTTTTACAGGAGGGGAATAAACATGGATTATGTAAATGAAAAATTATCCAAACGCATCGAGGAGATCGCTTTGGATCTGACTGCACAGCTTAGCGTCGTGGATACACCGGGCGAATTGGATTCGGTTCGACGAGTTTATGAGATCTTTGAGGAGATGCCGTATTACAAGCAGCATCCGGAGGATCTGTTTTATGTGGATCTAAATGATGAGCTGGGACGTAAAAGTGTGATCGCCGTTCTTCGAGGCAAAAAAGCGCCATCGAAAAAAGCGGTCGTCATGATCGGTCACACCGACACGGTAGGGATCTCGGACTACGGAAATTTAGCACCTTATGCTCACAAGCCTTATGAACTGATGGAAAGATTGAAGAATGTTCAGCTTACACCGGCGGCGACAAGAGATCTTGAGAGCGGAGATTATCTGTTCGGACGCGGTATCTTTGATATGAAGACCGGTGATGCGATCATTATGGCGATCATGGAAGAGATCGCTGCGGACATCGACAATTTCGAAGGCAATCTGATCTTTGCGGCAGTTTGCGACGAGGAGAGCAACTCCGGCGGAATGTTCGCGGTGGTTCCGAAGCTTGCAGAGATGATGGAAAAAGAAGGTTTTGATTACCTTGCGTTGCTGGATACGGACTATATGACAGCGGAATTTGAAGGCGACGAAAACAAATATGTTTACATCGGAACGGTCGGAAAATTGATGCCATCCTTCTTTGTTGTCGGAAAAGAGACACATGTTGGAGAATCTTTCAACGGGATCGACCCGAATGAGATCTCCTCTGCGATCATGACAAGGATCAATATGAATACCGAGTTCTGTGATGTCGTGGACGGAGAGGTATCCCTTCCACCGATCAGTTTGTACCAGCGCGATCAGAAGCCGGAATACTCCGTACAGGTAGGAAAGACTTCCGTACTATACTTCAACTATGCGACTCATTCTTCTACACCGGATATGGTGCTTGAAAAAATGAAAAATGCAGCGCTTGAGGCATTTGAAGGCGTCGTTGATAAATTACAGGATCAATACAAAAAATTCTGCGAGATGGCGAGCAGCAGAGAGTACAAGCCGCTTCCGTGGAAGGCTCGTGTCATCACTTATACGGAGCTTTTGGAGAAGGTAAAAGCGGATGATCCGGATACAGAAAATATCTTGAAGGCATACAGCGATGAAATGCTCAAAGACAAGAGCATCGATACCAGAGTGTTTGCACAGCGTATGGTCGAAAAACTTCACAGCCTGTGGAAAGATCAGGATCCGGTAGTCGTTGTGTACTTCTCGCCACCATATTATCCGCATATCTATATCGACGGAACCAATCCGAAGGACAAAGCGTTGATCGATGCGGTAGACGATGCGGTCAAAACAACAAAGACCGAGTACAAATTGGTCTACAAGAAATTCTTCCCATATATTTCAGACCTCAGCTACGGTGCAGCGCCAAAAGATCCTGCGATCATTGCGGCACTGAAAAACAATATGCCGGGCTTTGGAACAAGATATTATATGCCGCTTGAGGATATGCAAAAACTGTCCTTGCCGGTGCTTGATATCGGAAGCTTCGGGCATGATGCGCACAAATTCACGGAGCGTGTGGAGAAGAACTACAGCTTTAAGGTAGCGCCTGAGTTGGTTTACAAAACGATCATGAATCTGTTGAACGGCTCAAAATAATCGGTCAAAACCCGCGAAGAGCGAATTTAGTAAAGAAACAAAATCCAAGAAATGAAGTGATCCGGCGGCGAGTGCTGCCGGATCGCTAACGAGATAAAATATGAAAAGTAATTTGATCTACACAGAAAAAAAGCAACTTCGAAAAAAAATCCTGATCCAATCCAATGCATTGGACAAAAACTACAAAAAAAAATCAAGCAAAGCCATCACTGATTTTGTCTTGTCCACCCCGAATTATAAGGAAGCACAGACGATATTTTGTTTTGTCGGGATGGAAAACGAAGTGGACACTTCGGCGATCATCGAAGATGCGCTCGCACAGGGAAAGCGTGTGGCGGTACCGCTCGTGATCTCAAAGGGTGTGATGGAGGCGAAGCAGATCTTTTCGCCGGATGAGCTGTCCGTGTGTTCCTACGGGATCAAAGAGCCGAGTTCCTCAGCGATGACGATCGCGCCGGAGGAGATCGAGCTTGGGATCATCCCTTGCCTATCCTGCTCGCATAGCGGGGCGCGGCTGGGCTACGGAGGCGGTTTTTATGACCGATATATGCAGACCACGAATTTTACCAGAATGTGTATCTGCTTTGAAAAGTTGACGAATGAAGAAATTCCGATGTCTCGTTACGACTTGCGGATGGACTATCTGATCACGGAGATCGGAATATTGAGTTTTGTGGAGGAAATATGAAAGAGCCAAGGATACTGGTCATCGCACCGAGAGGAAAGATGGGAAAGCTGATCATAAAAGCGGCGGCGGACAGAGGGCTTCCGATCGCAGGAGCCATCGGGCCGAAAGGGAGAGATTATATCGGGAAAGATGTCGGCGAAGTCGCGCAGCTTGGCCGAATGATCGGAGCGCCCGTCGTGGACGAAATAGAAAAACTGATCGATCAATGTGACGTGATCATCGATTTCAGTATGACCGAGCTTTCGATGGAGGTGATCGAGGCGGCGGTCCGTCAGAATAAACCTCTTGTATGTGGAACGACCGGTTTTTCAAAAGAACAGGTCGATAAGATCGAAGAAGCTGCCCGCAAGATCCCGCTACTTTATGCGGCAAACACTTCGAAGGCGGTCAATTTGATGAATAAGATCCTGGCGATGACGGCGAAGGTGCTCGGCGAAGAGAGCCAGATCGACATCATCGAAATGCATGACCATCTCAAGCTCGATGCACCAAGCGGTACAGGCAAGGAGATGGGACATACGATCGCGGAGTCTATGGGCAAAGACTTTGAGGATATCGCGGTATATGGAAGATCCGGCAAGGGGGTACGCAAGGATGGGGAGATCACTTTCCATTCGATCCGATCCGGCGATATTTCCAGTAGCCATACCGTCATTTTCGGGATGATGGGTGAGCGATTGGAGATCACGCATCATGCGCATAACTGGGAATGCTTTGCAAGAGGGGCAGTCGATTGCGCGCTGTTTCTTATCGATCGACCGGCGGGATCGTATTCGGTCAAAGATGTGATCGTGGTATAGATGATCGGTCAAGGAGTCAAGATGGAAGAGCATAGAGAACGTTTTTATCATTTTCAGGAAGAGAGGATCCGGCGAAGATTGGAGGAGATCCTTCTTTTACCGAGTTCAGAAAAAATGAAAGCGCTGATCCGTTTTCACTCAGAGAACAAATACCTCTTTTTTTGCTATGATCAGAAGATCAAAGACCAACTTGGCAAGATGCTGGCAAATCATTCGAAAGAAAAGTCCGATCCGATCGCCAGAAGATATCGGGCGACGGTTTGTGAGCTGTTTTTGCAGATGCCAAGCATTGCAAATGAGATCAATTCTTTGATGCATATGTTCGGCTATTTCAAAAAAGATCTGACGGAAGAGGACAAAAGATCTTTTTTGGAGCTTATCGATGACTATCGGGAACACCGTATAGATGGGACGAGGATTCGAGAGCTTTTACGAGATCATGCTATAAGATATGGCAAGGTCTATCTCTCGAGCCAGACGATCCTGGAGCCTTATCCTTGGGAATGTGCAGAGATCCCTGAGGAAGAGTATGAAGGAAAGGAGGATGTTCACCCTGCGTTGCTAAAAACGAAAGCGAGGAAATCGAATGAAGAATAATGCTACAAAGATCAACATCAGCATCATACTGTATCTTTGTATGATCGCTACAAACACCTTGGCAGCCTTTGGTTTTATCAATGGGATGAGCCAAAGAGAAGTATCCGCAAAATATCATACACTGATCACTCCGGCGGGCTTTACCTTCAGCATCTGGGGCGTGATCTATCTACTGTTGTTCATCGCATTGCTGACCGCAAGGATGAAGCTCAATGAAGATTATTACAAAAAATTTATTGAGAAGACAAGTTTGTGGTTTTGGCTCTCCTGTATCGCGAATATCCTATGGAATATAGCGTTTTCGTATGAACAGATCCTTCTGTCTTTTTTACTCATCCTCTTGATCCTCGTCAGTTTGTCGATGGTGCTTCGTGATCTGCTTAAGATCCGTCAAAAAGGCAAGATCATTGCACCGCTCAGCTTTGCGATCTATGGAGGGTGGATCCTTATTGCATCCTTTGTGAATTTCTATGCCTTTTTGGTCTCGCTCGGTGAGATGAAGCCGGATCTACAGGGATCTGCTGAAATTTATCTCTCTTATGCTTTGATCATCGGCGTGTTGTTTCTTGTGATCTTCCTTGTGTTGATGACAAAAAATGCGGCCCTCACGCTACCGGTCATTTGGGCACTCTTTGGGATCTTCTCCAAACTTCGATCGGTGCAAGACGGATCGGGACTGACGAATTTGATGTTGATCGGGATCGCTTTGCTTGCAGTGATCACGGTCGCTCGTTTCTTGAAAAATGATAAGTGCATCCTGCCGAAGTATTCATAAGAGGCGGGGAAAAATGGACGATTTTTGTCAGATCCGATAGAAAAGCGTTCAGAGTCAAAGAGCACGAATAGCAGATCCTAAATCTAATCCTAGATACAAAGGAAGTGTCGTTTTGCCATCTTTTCAAAGACTGTTATCAAAGTTTTCAAAAGAGGCGAAGCGAAAAGTTTTGATATTTAAGTTCATTTAAGAGATCATAGATCCTAATGGTCCGGATCCTCGGGAGGAGGTCAGAGAACCATAGGATCTTTTTTGTGTCACTTTTATAGTTAGCGAATAATTTACATCAAAGAAATCGTTATGATATAATGGCTGTAGAAATTTGGTAGGAGGTGGATCTGTGCGCTATGAAGTAGGAACGATCCTAAATGTCGATGGCGAGGAATGCGAGGTCATCGGTTATATCATATATCAAAATACGCAGGATGAAAATAAGCAATGGATCGATTATCGTTTGAGAACGAGTGAAGGGGAGCATTGGCTCAGCTGTGACGAATATTATGAGGAGTATTCACTCTCCTGGCCGTCGTCGCTACAGGATGGGATGATCGATCCGAAATGGCATAAAGTCGATGAAGGAATACAGGTCGTCGTGGAAGTCTCCGGGGATGTGGATGCCGAAGAAGATGAGAGAGCGACCTTTGTAGAATTTGAAGATGAGACGGAGGAAGAGACTCTTTCACTGGAAATGTGGGGGGAAGGGACCGAAGTATCGGAGGGCTACTATCTCGATAAGGAAGAGATCCGGCTGGTCAAGGCATCTGACGGAAGAAAAGTGGCTAAAAACGGATTTTTTAAGAATGTGGGATATATCCTATTTATATGTATGATGATATGGGGCGTTGTAGACGAATTTTTGCCGGAGGACAGTTATATATCAGAGCCGATCTATGTCCCGGTCAGCATCCATGAACATATCCAAGGTAATCCGGGCTATGTTTATCATACCTCGATCACAGGGGATCAGGGCGAAAAAGCGGATGTATATTATGCGGAGGAACAATTTTTTAATACTACCGAAGAGGTTGCCGGTAATATTTTAAGAGGAGTCAACGGAGATGTGGAGCTGGCGACGGAAAACGAGAACAAGGAAGATGGAAGCGTTGCCATCGTGACTGCCCGTGAATATTGTCTGATCTATTATCCGGAAGACAAAGAGCACAAGATCTATGTGCAACTTTCTGACCGCAAATATAATTATACATCGGATAATGCCCCTTATCATTCAAAGAGTTCGACGAACCATTGGTACCGGAGTCATTATTACAGCGCCGGTTTTGGTGCTGACTCGAACCGATGGCATAACACTCCTTCCGCCTACACGATGTATGATGGTCTGGTCATTCAGGATCTGGGTAATGGATATTTTGATATGTATGCAAGCAGCGTCAGAGACTCCAGTATCGGAAACAGAGGCTCGAGCGGCGGTGGATTGAGCAGTGGGAAGTAAGGAGGATCTATGTTTCAAAAAATATTAGAATTGGTGGTCTATTGTTTGGCAGGGATCATCACGATGATGGTAGGTTATGTGGCGATCGATCAGATGATCCCCTGTGATTTTCCGAAAGAGATCAAAGAGGGGAACCGATCTGTCGGATGGGTGTCCGCCGGGATCTATATCGGACTGGGCATCATCATTCGGACGGCAGTTCAGACTCTTACATTTGACCGAGAAGCGAGCCGGATGATCGATGGGCTGACCGATACCGTCTTTTATGCGCTTGTCGGCATCGTCTTCTTTTTGATCGGCTATTATCTGGTGGACCTGGTGAATCGAAAATACAATTTTAATGAAGAATTGAAAGCAAACAATGAAGCGGCAGGGATCATGATCTTCGGGATCTTTGTATCGATCGGGCTGATCATCAGCGGCGTCATTCAATAGCAGAGGTCACTTATGTCCAATAAATATAGACTTTTGATGCTGACGACCCTGATCATTTCGGGATGCTCGATGTGCTACGAGCTGATCATCAGTGCGGTGAGCTCCTATCTTTTGGGAAACAGTACTTTGCAGTATTCCATCACGATCGGACTGTATATGTCGGCGCTTGGACTTGGCTCCTATCTATCCCGTTTTTTCAGCAAAAAACTCTTCAATACGCTGGTCCATATCGAGCTGGCGATCGGGATCATCGGCGGGATGAGTGCACTCACTTTATTTTTTGCAAATCTCTATATCTCATCCTATGAAGCCGTGATGTATCTGGAGATCCTGATCATCGGGATTTTGGCAGGGGCGGAGATCCCTCTTTTGACAAGGATCATCGAAGAGGATGAGAAAAATCTGAAACTGACCATCTCCTCGATCTTCAGCTTTGACTATATCGGCGGATTGCTTGGAGCGGTCGCCTTTCCGTTGATGCTTCTGCCGAAACTGGGATATTTTTCGACGGCATTTCTTTGTGGACTGCTGAATATCTCGGCGGCGATCATGATCCTTTGGAAATATGGCGATCGCATTCATCATGTGCGAGTATATCGAGTTTTGGCTCTTTGTGCAGGCACGGTGATGCTCTTTGGAATGATCTATGCAGAAAATATCTCCGATCGAGTCGAAGGTGGACTGTATCGCGATAAGATCGTTCTCAAAGCGCAGACACCTTACCAGAAGATCGTCATGACCAAACACAAGGACGATACTCGGCTCTATCTGGATGGCAACTGCCAATTCTCGACCATGGATGAATATCGCTATCATGAGGCATTGGTACATATTCCGATGAGTCAGGTGCAGCATCCGTGCGATGTGCTGATCCTCGGAGGCGGGGACGGGCTTGCGGTGCGTGAGGTGTTGAAATATGATGTCCAAAGCATCGATCTGGTCGATCTTGATGAAGAGATGATCCGGATCTGTAGCAGCAACAAAAATATCACCGATATCAACAAGGGCAGTCTTCAAAATGAAAAATTGACGGTTCATATCATGGATGCGTACGAATATCTTGAGAACAATGACAAAAAATACGATCTGATCATCGTCGATCTTCCCGATCCGAACTCGGATGTTCTCAACAAGCTCTATTCCAATGTGTTCTATCGCCTTTGCAAAAAACATTTGAAAGAAGACGGGGCACTGGTGACACAATCCACCAGCCCTTATTTTGCGCCGAAGGCTTTTTGGTGCATCCATAAGACGATCGAGAGCGAAGGTTTTTATGTGAAGCCTTACCATCTGGAAGTGCCTTCATTCGGAGATTGGGGATTCAATCTGGCGATGAACAAAGCGATCGAAGGCCCTTTTGTGATCGAGGTGGAGACCCGATATCTGTCGGAAGACAATATCGAAGCATTATTTTTGTTTGGAAAAGACGAGATCGTGCAGGATGTGGAGATCAATCGTCTGACTCGACCTGTATTGATCGAATACTATAATAAAGCAACGGAGAACTGGAGATGATCAAGAATTTTAGAGTGGAGGCGCTTTGGGACTGCGTCTACTGCGGGAATCAAGGGATCGGAGGAAGTCAGCACAGCTGTCCCAACTGTGGAAATCCGAGAGGGCAAGAAGTCAAATTTTATCTGCCCAAAGATCTGAGCAAGGTCCGGGCGGTCGATGAGACCAAGGTCAAGATCAGCAGCGGACCGGACTGGCTCTGCAGTTATTGTAGCAGATACAATCGGTCCGATGAACCGATCTGCGTCAACTGTGCGGCGCCGAGAGAGAAGGGGGATAAAAACTATCTTCAGATCCAGATCGAAAAAAGCAAGAAATAGATCTTCTGAAAGGAGACTTTCCATCAAAAAGAGAATACACGGGAAACGGTCACTGAATGATAGGGCCATTTCAATATATCGTATGAAGCATAACAGTCTAAAGGTTGGTTATGCTTTTTTGCATTCAAGAACTGGATCTCAATGTGAGCGGAGCTTGATCTCTCCTTGGATCGCCTTCTCTTTATGGAGCACCTTTTTCTGTATTCTTCTTTTATCAAGGCCATCAAGTCATGGGGGAAGGTGCAAAAACAAAATGTGATCTTAAAAGATCTGCAAAAGAAGCGGATCTTTGATGCTCTGTTGCTAAAAAAATTTATAGAAATTATGCATCCTCGGAGGGCTCATCCTGCATTTTTGATAGATGCTTACGATAGATCAAGCCAAACGATCAAAATAAAAAAACAAGCGAATGTTCGAGAAAAATAAGGTGAAACCCTAGGCTATGCTTGATCGATCTGAGAGGTTGCACGAGAAAAAGATTGAGTGAATAGGTAAAAATGAGCATCTAATAAGTTGACATTTGCAAGATTGCAATTCGGATTTGCATATTGAACTTGCAAGGCTTTTGGGCGGTGAATTTTTTCTTGCTGTTTTCAGACAACGGTGCTAAAATATCCATAGGTATTGACGATAAACATCTAACGAATAAAGCGTTTATAATGCAAAAAACACTTTAGCGCTTTCGGATCCAAGGATCGACGGAAGGGAATAGATGTTTTTATTAGATGAAGGGTCTTGGCGATGCGGATCGATTTGAAGGATGGATCTTCACAAAGCTCGGAGGAGTTTTGGAAGGGATGACGAAAGCAAAGACCGATTTCAAAAATTTTTGGAGGAGTAGCTGTGAAAAAACTGATAACAAATGTTTCCTGGTGCAAGGGCTGCGGCGTATGCGTCGCTTTTTGTCCAAAGCAGGTGCTGGAAGTACAGCACGGAAAGATCGTCATCGCACGTCCTGAGGATTGTATCAAATGCGGACAATGCGAGTTGAGATGTCCTGATTATGCGATATATCTTGAAGAAGTAGCGGAGGAAACAAATGAGTAGTTCAAAGAAGAAAGTCTTGATGCAGGGGAATGAAGCCTGCGTAAACGGAGCATTGTATGCAGGAATGAGATTTTTTGCAGGATATCCGATCACACCTTCTACGGAGATCGCAGAGCTGTCTGCGTTATTGTTGCCGAAGGTGGGCGGTAAATTTATACAGATGGAAGACGAGATCGGAGGGATGGCAGCTTGTATCGGCGGATCGGTCGCAGGACTTAAGTCGATGACGGCGACATCCGGACCGGGATTTTCACTCAAGCAGGAGAACCTGGGATATGCATGCATCGCAGAGATCCCTTGCGTCGTTGTGGACGTTCAGCGCTGCGGACCATCTACCGGACTACCGACTTCGCCGTCACAGGGCGATTATCAGCAGGCAAAATGGGGAACGCATGGCGATCACCCGATCATTGCACTTTCACCGACCTCTGTAAGAGAAACATTTGATTTAACAGTAAAGGCATTCAACCTTGCCGAAAAATACAGAACACCCGTCATCTTGTTGATGGACGAGATCATCGGGCATCTTCGCGAGAATATCGAGATCCCTGAGCCGGGCGATCTTGAAGTGATCGATCGAAGACAGCCGGATTGCGATCCGAAAGATTATAAGCCGTTCTCATTGTCTGAGCCGGTATCTCCGCTTGCTGCCTTCGGAACAGGATATCGTTACAATATCACGGGGCTGTTCCACGACGAGACGGGATTTCCGACCAACAATACGACTTTGGCGGGCAATCAGCTCGATCGAATGATGAACAAGATCTCGGACAACTACGACATCGATATCAATGTCTATGAAGAATTTATGATGGAAGATGCGCAAGAGATCTTTATCGCTTTTGGCGGAATGGTGCGTTCTGTAAAGGAGGCAGTCGTCGAACTGCGCGAAGAAGGACATAAGGTCGGACTCTTTATTCCAAAGACCGTATGGCCTTTCCCTGAAAAGCAGGTCCGCGATATCTGCGAAAAGCACCGCGTATTCGTGATCGAGATGAACCTCGGACAGATGCTCCAAGAGGTCAAGCTTGCCGCAGACGATAAGAAGAATATCTTCGGGATCTATAAGGCAAATGGTGAAGTGATCACGCCGAATGAGATCAAAGAAAGATTTTTGGAGGTAAAAAATGCCTAGTCAACATATCATCAACAACTTTAGAACGAACCGCCTTCCTCATATCTGGTGTCCGGGCTGCGGACATGGTGTATTGATGAAATCCATCACCACAGCGATCGAGGAATTGGGCTTAGATAAAAACAAAGTCGTCATCGTATCCGGGATCGGATGTTCTTCTCGAGCAGGCGGCTATATGGACTATTCGACCTTGCATACGACGCATGGACGCGCACTTGCTTTTGCGACCGGTGTAAAACTTGCCAATCCGGAGCTTCATGTGCTCTGCATCATGGGAGACGGCGACAGCTCCGCGATCGGAGGAAATCACCTGATCCATGCATGCCGAAGAAATATCGACATCACCGCGATCATCTTCAACAACAATATCTACGGAATGACCGGCGGACAATATTCACCGACCACACCGACCAATGATAAAGGAACGACGGCACCATTTGGAAATATCGACCGACCTTTTGACATCTGTGAGCTTGCTGTCGGAGCAGGTGCGACCTATGTTGCCCGCTCGACCGCATACCATGCCAAAGCGATGGCCGGCTATGTAAAAAAAGGACTACAGCACAAAGGCTTTGCCGTCATCGAAGGAATGAGCGGATGCCCGACCTACTATGGAAGAAAGAACAAAAAAGGCTCTGCACCAGAACTGTTCAAATTTATGAAAGATACCTATGTGGATAAAAAAGCGGCAGAAAAGATGACGGAGGAACAGCTGGTCGGCAAAAAACTGATGGGCGAATATATCGTCAAAGATAATGTTCCGGAATATACACAGATGTATCAACAAGTGATCGATGCGGCACAGGCATAAGGAGGAGTTATGAAAACGGAGATCAGACTGAGTGGCTCGGGAGGACAGGGCGTTATTTTGATCGGCGTAGTGATCGCGGAGGCGGGGATTGATCTGGGCAAAAATGCGATCCAGAGCCAATCCTACGGACCGGAAGCGCGAGGCGGCGCAAGCAAGGCGGAGGTCGTCATCAGTGATGAAGAGATCTATTTTACAAAAGTTTTGAAACCAAATGTATTTTTAGCTTTGACACAAGACTCCTATGACAAGTATAATAAAGAAGTAATCGATGGCGGGATCTGTATCGTCGATCACATGGTCAAGACCGGTGATGAGGCAAAAAACAGAACGATCTACAGCTTGCCGATCATCGATACGGCAATGGATGTATTGGGCAAAACGATGGTAACGAATATCGTTGCACTCGGCGCACTCAGCCAAGTGCTCGAAGGACTTACCGAAGACGCGCTCAAAACCGCTATGCTACACCGAATCCCGAAGGGGACCGAAGAACTCAATCTTCAAGCCTTTGCGGAAGGAGTCAAGCTAATGGAGCAGTATAAAAAGTAGGGGAGATATGGACACATCAACGGATAAGATCCTTTTTGCGGTGTTTCAGTTACCTCTTTCGATGATGCTAGCCTATATAGTTGATAAGTTGGTGGGGGATCCGTTATGGTTCCCCCATCCTGTTATATACATAGGAAAATTGATCGGTTATCTCGAAAGGCTGATACGCAAAACAGCAAAAACAAACAGAGCGCTTCGGATCGGGGGCGCGTTCCTCTGGGTTATCGTCGTAGGACTGAGCTATGGGATCGTCTTTGTGGCGGTCGAGCTCGCTTTTCGTGCAAATCTATACTTCGGTTTTGTGATCCAGACCCTCTTTATTTGGACGGGGATCGCAAGAAAATGTCTGTACACTGAGGCCAATAAGGTGTATGATTTTGTCGAGAGCAAAAATCTTTCCAAAGCCCGAAAGCAGATCGGCTACCTTGTCGGACGAGACACGACACAGCTCAGCTTCAAAGAGATCATTCGCGCGACCGTGGAGACCGTTGCGGAAAACACCGTGGACGGCGTGACGGCGCCTTTATTCTATGCGATGATCGGCGGCGCACCGCTTATGATCGCATACAAAGCGATCAACACGCTCGATTCGATGGTCGGCTACAAAAATGAAAAATATGCGGATCTGGGCTTTGTTTCCGCAAAGCTTGACGATGTGGCGAATTTTATCCCCGCAAGGATCAGTTTGATCGGCTTTATTTTCGGCTCGGCGATCAAAGGCTATGCATATAATGATGCCCAAAAGATCGCCATGCGCGATCACAAAAATCACAAAAGCCCGAATGCAGGCTGGGCAGAGGCGGCGGTTGCGGGTGCACTCGGCATCCAGCTGGGCGGAGCGAATGTGTACTTTGGAGAAGTCGTGGAAAAACCGACCATCGGCGATAAACTTCGGGAGCTTGAGCCACAGGATATCCTGCGATCCGGACAGATCATGTACAAAACATCCGATATGATGCTCTTTATGTATGTGCTCATCCTTATTGCCGCAACGATGCAAAAATATGGGATCACCTTATTTTAGAGTGTAGTGTCGAGGGTGAGGATTTGGTGAAGGTGTTACCGTTGGAGAGTTGAGATTATGTGCTTTTGAAGGAAACGAACCGTGGATGAAAAAGTCGTTTCACTTCACTCTCTACGTTTCACACTTCACACTTTTACTCATAGGTTACGAGGGATCTTGCTCAAAAATTATTAGGAAGGGAGTGACATAATGGTAGAAGAAAAACGCTTTGCAGTCCTTGTGGACGCAGAGAATGTATCGTCCAAGTATATCAAGTATATCATGGATGAGATCTCGGATTATGGCGTAGTGACTTACAAGCGGATTTATACGGACTGGACGCAGCCTTTGTCGAATGGCTGGCGCAATGTGTTATCCGATTACGCCTTTTCTCCGATCCAACAATATTCTTATTCGTCAGGAAAAAATTCGACCGATTCGGCGATGATCATTGATGCGATGGATATCCTTTATTCCGAGATGGTAGAAGGATTTTGCATCGTATCGAGCGATTCGGATTTTACAAAGCTGGCGATCCGACTCAAAGAGTCGGGGAAAATGGTCGTTGGTATGGGAGAACAAAAAACGCCAAAGGCTTTCAGTGCGGCGTGTAATGTATTTAAGTATCTGGATATATTGGCAGGGGATGATCTTGCAGAGGAGGAGGCACATTCGATCGACAAACGAAGTGTTAAGCCATCCAAGATCGCGAAGGCGGAGAAGGTGCAGATGGAAAAGACTGTCACCAGCCTAAAGACCATCAATAAGACCATCCAGAAGATCCTCTCCGATCGTGAGGAAGACGGCAAGAGCATCAGCACAGGGGAGCTGGGCAATCTTCTGGTCAAGCGTTATCCGGATTTCGACGTTCGAAACTATGGATACAGCAAATTGTCCAAGTTTTTGCAAAACCAATCCTTCGTCGAGATCAAGACGCAGGGGAGCAATATGATCGTCAAACTTCGTCAACATGAGAGTGAAGACAATCTGCAAAAAGAGATCATCAATATCATCAAAGAGTCGAATAACAAGATGGATATGTCCAAGCTCGGACAGCAGATCAACGATCGACATCCGGACTTCAATGTAAGAGACCATGGCTACACGAAATTCCAAAATTTTATCCAAAATATTTCGGGTCTGGTCATCAGTCGAAAAGGGAAGGACAAATGCCACAAGGTCGTTGAACTGAAAGATGACGAGAAGTAAGAAATGATTGTTGGATAGATCGCGGATCGCTTTGTTTGCACAAGGATGAAGATCAATGATCTTGCAATGGACACAGGATGGACAGCAAAACTTCCTGTAAACTTTTCTATGAGGGACCAAAGGAGGATGTTATGAAAAAAGCGGTTTTGATCGTGAACCCCAGTTCCGGTACGGAGAAGGCACCGGAGTATGCTGAGATGGCAACTCAAAAACTGAAGGAGCTTTTTGATGAGGTCATCGTCAAATATACCGAAAAGGACGGAGATGCGATGCGATTTGCTCAAGCTGCGGCGCAGGAGCAGGTGCACAGCGTCTTTGTGATGGGTGGAGACGGGACGGTCAATGAAGGGATCAGCGGTCTGGCAGAGCAGCCGTATCGACCGACCTTTGGATTTTTTCCGCTTGGAACCGTCAACGACCTTGCACGTGCGCTTCGGATCCCGCTTGATCCGCAGGAAGCGATCGGATCCTTGGCGATCGATCGAACTCGTCCGCTGGATATCGGAAAAGTCAATGACAAATTTTTTATGAATGTCGTATCCGTCGGCACGATCCCGGAGGCGCTCAATGAAGTGGAATCCGAAGACAAGACCAAGTGGGGCAAGATGGCATATTTTATCTCCGCGATCCGAAAGTTTAGCGAGACACAGCCTTATTTCTTCCGTGTCAATATCGACGGAGAAGAAAGAGAGATCCAGACAAGCATCATTTTGATCGGGATGACCAATTCGATCGGCGGATTCGAGACCATCCTTCCGGATGCCGAAGTGGATGACGGGAAGCTCCATCTGATCTATCTGAAAGACCCAACGGTTTTGGAAACGCTCAAAGCATTGCCGGATCTTATGAAGGGAGTGGATGATTCCACCAACAATGTGGAATACAAAACATTCAAAGAGATGACCATCGAGCTTGTGGATCCCGACGGATCGATCCGGATCAATGTCGATGGAGACGAAGGGGACAAACTACCGATCCGAGTCGGCATTTTACCATCGCATCTTAATGTGTACTGCGGAATACAAGAATAGAAAGGATCGGATCGGATGAGTAAATTTTATATAACGACGGATGGCAATGATTATCGAGAAGTCGGCTGGGGCGATCTTGAGATCGAACTGGATTCGATGATCGAACATGCTGAAGATGGTGATTTTATGACGATCATGATCGGCGATGTCGATCAGGAGGACTGCGAATTTATGCAATTTATGGTCAATCAGCAGGCAGCATCCGGAGGTTTTTTCGGATCAAAAAAAGCGGAGCGATCGTATTCGCTCGAGGTACGCCGTGGGGATGTCATTTATGGTATCCGGCTGGATGATCCTAAAGATTTGAAGGAGTATATCGGTAATTACTATCACAGCAAAAAGTTGCCCGATATTTCCGATTGGGAAGTCATCGCGGAACTGTAGTTAAACAAATTTATAAAGAGCAGACAGATAAACGCCTCATGAACTTTAGAATTTCGATAGGACATGGGGTGCTCGGATCGTCTGCTTTTTTGTGTGATCCGTGAATGCTTGGAGCTTTGAGTCCATTTTTAGAACTTATCGATCGGATGATTAGTAAATAGGTGAAGCGGGTATACTAAAAAAGTGTTATAACACAGAAAGGAAGTATCAATATGAAAAGACGTACTGTTATTTTAGCGATGGCATTGGCACTGAGCCTATCCATGACCGCTTGTGGAAATAAAACGGAGCAAAACGCAGAGAGCTCAACGCCGCCTGCTTCTACTGAAAGCCAAAATGAGAACAAAGACATGGAAAACGATACGGAGCAAATGGAGTTTACACTTGAGGAGTTGGCGGAGTTCAACGGAAAAGACGGTAAACCGGCTTATATCGCTGTGGACGGGGTCGTTTATGATGTGACCGATCTTCCGGCATGGAAAGATGGCGGACACAATGGTTTTGAGGCAGGACAGGATCTGACGGAGGCGATCAAGAAAGACTCTCCGCATGGCGTGGCAAAGCTTGACGGAGTACCTGTTGTAGGAACATTGAAATAATGTACTCTGCTTTGGGCTATCTTAGTTCGGCACTGTTGGGGCTACTCATATTGCCGGCGGTCCTTCGGATCGCGAACAAAAAACTTTTGAAGAATGACCCGAATGTAAAATCGGTCGTTCGATCGCTCAAAAAGGTCCATCCACTGTTAGGAGGGCTCTTGGCAGTGATCGCGATCGTTCATGGATATTTGGCGCTCGGCGGTTTGAGATTGCATACCGGTTCGCTGGTCTATGGAGCGATCCTCATCGCGATATGCTTTGGCGGAGCATTTTCTGCAAAGAAAAAGAAAGTATTTTTGACATTGCACAAAAGCTTCGTTCTATTAGCCCTTGTTATGTGGAGCGTGCATATCCTGTTTCCATCGGCACTCTACTACCTACTTCAATGGATCGGGTGAAGAAAGTAGGATCCGAGATCGCAGCCCTTGATGTAGGTGTCATTTGAGGAATAAATAAGAGACAACACTTGGATGCTATCCTGTAATGAACAGATGGCATCCTTTTTTTGTTTTTTGTGATCGCCATCCGCTGCTTTGGTCTTACGCATCGAGGCGGTTTTCTAAAATAACTCCTTCGTTTTACAAGATGTAAAATGCGATGATGCATAGAGGACAGAAGATGAGCGATGGATCATTTGTAAGATCATATAAATGCGAAAGAAGCTGTTAATCTTTGACATCGGTTGTTATTCTGTGGGATATGGTGTAAAATTGTACATAATTGAAGTTATTCACTTAAACTTTTTTGATAGGAGGTTTGAATGGATCTATTGGTTTCGCTTCAAAATGCTACAAAAAGATTGGGAGAAAGAACGATACTCAATTCCACGAGCATTGATTTCAAAGAGGGAGAGATCACGGCGATCGTCGCACCCAATGGGACCGGCAAGACGACGACCATCAATCTGATCTCGGGTTTTATGAGCGTCGATGAGGGAGAGCTGGTCTTTTCCGAGGATCTTACATACAAGGATGTGGCGGTGGTTTTTGGCGGGGATAAAAATCTCTATATGAAAAACACGGTCGAAGAAAATATATACTATCTATCGATGATGAAGGGGCTCACAAAAAGTCAAATACAGTCCAATATCGAAAAGCTCAATGAGCTGATCCCGCATTATGAGGAGCTATCCAAAAAAATGTGCGAACATCTTTCGCATGGGCAAAAAAGGATGGCGGCGATCTTTGCAGGTGGATATAAAATGTACCTCAATAGCAACTCGAACACTTTGGCATACCAAGGCTTATAAAAAGAATAGAAGTTCTATAAAAAAATCCTAAGTCTCCATGAGGCTTAGGATTTTTGTTGCAAATGTGAGCAGTACCGATCCAAAAGAGCTAAACCTGCAAATTTCTTTATAAAAGTCATCAGAGGAGATCTCTATGTTCGGACGTCGAATGAGGTCTAAAAGTTTGAAAGCGAAGATCGCTTTTTATTAGGCTCGATCCGGCTTAGCTCGTCGGTCAAGTATCAGTAGTCGAATAAGCGTTCGCCAACTCCTTGCGTTTTGAGTTTCCAAGATCTTTTTAGGATCAGTTTTTATTCGTTTCGCTTTTGTTCTCGGTCGGATCATTTTCTGCGGTGCTCGATACCACTTCCGGCTCCGGCATCTTATCGCTGAACAGTTCTTCGAAAAGATCGCTCTTTGCCTGCTCATCGATGATCCAGTAAACCAGACCGTCGATACGCTGTGGCTCGCCGACGAGGATCTCGCGACGGATCTCGGACGGATCTACTTTCGCAAAGACTTTGGAGATCTCAAGGAGCTGTTTTTTACTCATATCGGTCTCGATATTTTTGTTCAGGATGTCGACATATTGCGGGATATTTACGACCAAAGACGGTGACAGGATCTTTTCGGAAAGTCGTTTGATAAAATCCTGCTGTACCTGGATCCGAGCGATATCGGCATTTGGATAACCTCGGAAACGAAGATATTTGATCGTATTTTCTCCGCTGACGATCTGTGTACCTGCATTGAAGTGGATCTTTTCCAAATTATTGTGCATCGGCTGCGGGATATCGACTTCTACGCCACCGACCGCATCGACCAGCTCCGTTACCGCATTGTAATCTACCTTGACATAGTGGTGGATCGGTTGTCCCAAAAATTCGGTGATCGTCTTGATCGAAAGATCCGTTCCGCCATAAGCATGTGCATGGTTGATCTTGTCCATGCCGTGACCTTCCACATTTACTCTCGAATCACGAGGGATCGAAAGTAGAAAACTCTGCTCATTTTTGGGATTGTAGCTGAACAGCATGATCGTATCGGTCCGCATGCTTGCACCCGTTTTTAGATGCTTGCTGTCCAGATAGTCCACGCCGAGCAGCAGGATATTCACGCGCTCCTCAAGCTCCGGCTCTCTTTCTTCCAAACTTTGAATGTCGCTTTCGGCATTCTCCTGCATTTTCTTTTCGTGGTCATAGTCGAGATAAAACTTCAGCCCTCCCGCGATCAGTACGGAAAATGTACAAAAGAGGATCGCAAAAGTCATCAGACCTTTTTTCATACTTTTTTTCATTGTTTCTTCCTTTACGATGATCTTGCGCGATCCGTAAATCACAAAATGCAAAACAAAATCAACTTCCGTCGGAAGAAGAAATGTTCTGCTCGAGCGATCGCATCCAAGATCTGAATTAAGATAAGTAGTTAAAATGACTGTGGCAAAAGCCATTAGCATATTACCACAGGAGGAGGACTTTTTGCAACAAAAATCGATCCTTTTTTACAACTTTGTAACTCAAACTTAATAAATATTCTTTCCATGTCAGATCCCAACAGATCAAAAGGAGAACATTCAAGCAAAGATCTCTTTGAAAAATACGAGTGTATCAGCCGATCTTTGAACGATCTGTGATTTTAATCAGAGTGCACATTTAAGCGTCAAATAAATTTTGTATAAATTGAAAAAAACTTTTTTTGTCCGCGATTGAAGGAAACGAGTCCCTCCTTCAACGAATGGAAGGCATTCAACGCTTTGGGAAATTTTTACTGATTATGAGAATATTTCTGAAAGAGCGTTTTCCCTTGAAGGATCCATAGATCTTTTGTATAATCTTTATCAATATAATCTATTGTTGAGGGAGGTCTTATGTTAGATTTAGTAGTTAAGATCAATGGATTTTTGTGGGGAATACCTTTGATCGCACTGTTGCTCGGAACGGGCGTTTATTTTACGATCATCACGGGATGTATCCAGATCCGAAAGATGGGTCTTGCGTTTAAGGAGACTTTCGGCTTCTTGTTTGAAAAGGAGAAGAAGGTCAAGAAGGAAGGCGAAGTTTCTTCGTTCCAGTCCTTAGCGACGGCGATCGCGGCGCAGGTCGGTACAGGGAACTTGGCAGGAGTTGCGACGGCGATCATGTCAGGTGGTCCGGGAGCGATCTTTTGGATGTGGGTCAGCGGATTTTTCGGAATGGGAACGATCTTTGCAGAGGCGGTTGTCTCACAGCGGTTTGTTCAATATCAGGACGGTGAAAAAGTTGGAGGACCGGCATATTATATCCGTCATGGTCTAAAAAATGAAACAGTGGCAAAATTCCTTGCGGGATTTTTTGCGATCGCGATCATCTTGGCACTCGGACTGATGGGGAATGTCGTACAGGCAAACTCGATCGCGGATGCGGCAAATGTTGCATTCAACTTGCCAAAAATGCTTACAGGAGCGATGGTTGCAGTGCTTGTTATGCTGATCGTGGCAGGAGGGGTCGGGCGGATCGCATCGGTCGCGGAAAAAATCGTACCATTTATGGCATTGTTCTACATCATCGGTTCATTGATCATCATCTTCTCCAATGCGGGACAGATCATCCCAAGTTTTTCGCTGATCTTCCAAGCGGCATTTTCACCGCAGGCAGCGCTGGGCGGATTGCTGGGAGTAACGATCAAAGAGGCGGTACAAAAAGGTTTGGCAAGAGGATTGTTCTCCAACGAAGCCGGTATGGGATCGACTCCGCATGCGCATGCATTGGCAAATGTTAAGCATCCGGGACAGCAGGGAATGGTCGCGACACTTGGCGTATTGATCGATACAGGGATCATCTGTACGATGACGGCGCTGGTTATTTTGACAACGGGAGCTTTCGGTGCAAAAGATGCCGGCGGTGAATTCTTTAAGGGCGCGGCATTGACGCAGCATGCCTTTACGCTTGGTTTTGGGCACTGGGGAACCAAATTTATCGCGATCTGTCTGTTCTTCTTCGCGTTCTCGACGATCTTGGGCTGGTATTTCTTCGGAGAGACCAATGTCAAATATCTGTTTGGAAAAGCGGGCGTATGGCCATTTAGAGTGATGGTGGCGATCGTGCTTGTTGCCGGATCGACTTTCAAAGTGGATCTTGTATGGGAGCTGGCGGATACTTTCAACGCATTGATGGTTGCGCCGAACTTGATCGCATTGCTTGCGCTGTCCGGTCTGGTCGTGAAGATCAAAAAAGACTTTGAAGGCAATTTCCTGGAGGGAAAACCGAGCGAGTATCTGAATAAAGAGCATAAATAAAGAATAGAAGAGAAACTCCTTTGGGAAACCGAGGGAGTTTTTTCGATTTCAAAGAAAATTATGTTATAATAGGGCAAGACCGATCGATGAGCGAAAAGCCATGACCCTGAAAAATGAACAGATGATCGATTGACATTCGATGGGAGGGAAGGTCATCGCCTTTCGATCTTAAGCTGCGGGCTTGGGATCATCGTAGGATCGGAGAGAAGAAAAGTTTGAGAAGGAGAAAGCGATGCAAGAGCTAAAGAATATTTTTACACCGATAAAACTGAAAGGATTGGAGCTGAAAAACCGTGTCGTGATGCCGCCGATGTGTCAATTTGCGGTCCGGGCGCATGACGGGAAGATGAATGATTGGCATTTTGTGCATTATGTGAGCAGAGCGATCGGCGGAGTCGGTCTGATCATTATCGAGATGACCAATGTCGAGCCGAATGGAAGGATCACCGATCGATGCTTGGGGCTGTGGTCGGATGATCAGATCGAGCCGCTCAAAAGAGTGGTCGATGCCTGTCATGCCTATGGCGCGAAGGTCGCGATCCAGATCGGTCACGCCGGACGAAAGGCGGAGAATGCACCGGAGGTCGTTTCGGCATCCGATGTTCGATATTCCGAAAATCTCAAAGTGCCGCATGCGTTGACAACGGAGGAAGCAAAAGAGATGGTCGAAAAATATCGTCAAGCGGCGATCCGTGCACTGAAGGCAGGCGTAGACAGCATCGAGGTCCATGGGGCACATGGCTATCTGATCCACCAATTTCACTCACCGCTCACCAACAAGCGAACGGATGAATATGGAAAAGACAAGGCGCTGTTCGGCAAAGAGGTCATCCAAGCGATCAAGTCCGAAATGCCGAAAGAGATGCCGCTGATATTCAGGATCTCTGCGATCGAATATGTCGAAGGCGGCTATGATCTTGATTACTCCGTAGAGCTGGCAAAAGAATATATGAAAGCGGGAGCGGAGGTGTTCCATGTGACTTCGGGTGGTGAAGGACCTTTGGTCGGTTCGGCGGGACGTCCGGGGACTCATGCGGGTTATCAGGTACCTTTTGCGCGTCGCATCAAAGAAGAGACCGGTTTGCCGACCATTGCGGTAGGGAAGCTCGAAAGTGTCGATATGGCAAATTCCGTCATCGGCAATGAAGATGCCGATCTCGTTGCGATCGGTAGAGGTTTGCTCAAGAATGCGCATTGGACGATCGATGCCTCCTATACCTTGGGACAAAAGATGGAGCTTCCTTATCAATTGGAGCGGATCTATCCGAAAAGGTAGTGAAGCATTACTAAATTTTCTGAAAAATAATATTGACAAAAAGAGTTTTCAAGCTTAACATTAGAATAAGCTCGGATGCCGAGCTGTTTTCAACATGTACATCATGGTTTAACATAATATGATAACATTTTTCCACAGCGAAGGCAGGATGCAGCAAATGCAGACAATGAAGTCGCTGCCAGACCGCCTGAGCTTCTGTCTAACAGGGAGGGTAGTTATGAAAAAAAGTATTGTGTTATTGGGGGTCCTTTGCATGTTGATCAGCTGCTGTAATATTGCAGCTTTTGCTGATGACAAAGCACCGAAGAAACCACAGGAGCCGAAGTATTGGAAAGAAGTCCAGACCAACCAGTTCCGCGCACATGGCGGAGATAAGAGAGATTTCACCGATACGATGAAAGAAGTCGTGAAGAATCTGGACAAGCCGGAAGTGCTAAAAAAATACATAGCACCGACTGCGGATGAAAAAGCGATCTTGGCTTATTTGAAGGAGCTGACTCAGTACAAGGATATCCAATTTGATCAGCTGTACTTCATCAAATTCTATCAAGTAGCGGATCACGACGAGTACCATTGCTTCCGCGGGATCGCTGAGTTCAAATTTGTCGGCAAGGACAAAGCAGGAAAGATGATCGAAAGGACCGATCTTCTTGCAGTAGCAAAGCTTGGAAAAGAAACGACCGATTGGAAGATCTGGGATGTCATCTGGAAAGATACAGGGATCGATGTGAGCGATGTCAAATTGTTCCAGCTTGACCCGCCGAAAAAGGGTGAGGAGATCTGTATCATGAAGACCGAGGCAGGCGTGATCAAGATGCGTCTGTTCCCGGAAAAAGCACCGCTTGCTGTCAAAAACTTCAAAGGATTGGCAGAGAAAGATTACTATGACAATATGATCTTCTCCAGAGTGATCAACGATTTTGTGATCCAATCCGGCGCTTTGGACGGCTCGGGGAAAGAAGCGGAATCCATCTACAACGGTTTCTTCAAAGATGAATTCAACCGAGATCTGTTCAACTTCCGCGGTGCATTATGCCTTGGCAACAACGGACCGAACACCAACGGAAACCAATTCTATATCGTACAAAAGCCGACACTCAACGAAGAGCATGTCAAATTGTCCGCACTTCCAATGAATGCCGAGGCGAAGTACAAAGAGATCGGCGGATTGCCATACCTTGATAAGCGATACACCGTATTCGGACAAGTATTCGAAGGGATCGAAGTTGTCGATAAGATCGCTGCACAAAAAACCGATGACGAAGGAATGCCGGTCAAAGATCCGATCAAGATACTCGATATCGAATTCAAGAAATATGAATAAATCACAAAAGGGGCTGTCGCGAAACAGTCCCTTTTTCCGTTCTACGCCTATTGGTCACCCACAGACTTATTTTCTGATCGGTCCATCGACTTCAAACGCTGCGATCATATCATAGGCATCTCTTAAGTTCAATATAAAAATCATCAATCAGTCGGAGCGAATACTAATAGGAAAGAATTCAATATAGCTAAAAAAATATACTGATAAATATATCTGGTTTAACTTTGTTATTTTTTATTTGCAATCGCTGAATGTTGATGGTATAATCACAATCAATAGATGTTATTAAGCTTTTTTATCACAGAAAATTTTGCTATAAAAAGGAGGAACACAGAATGAGATTGGAAATTGGAAATTTCCATGTAAAAGACGTTGTCTTTGGAAATCAAACCGCATATAAGGACGGTGTGCTGACTATCAATAAGGAGGAAGCGCTTGCATTTATCCGTACCGATAAGCATATCACGGATGCTGATATCCGGATCGCAAAACCGGGTGAGGATATCCGTATCGTTCCTGTAAAAGAAGCAGTTGAGCCTCGAGTGAGACCGGATGGAAGAGCATTGTTCCCATCGGTAACAGGAGAATTGGCTCCGGCAGGCAGCGGTGTAGTACATGCGCTTAAAAACTGTTCAGTACTTGGTGTCGGAATGCACTGGGGAAGCTTTGGAGATGGATTGATCGACATGGGCGGCGAGGGTGCAAAATACACTTATTTCTCCCGGCTTATCAATATCTGCCTGGTGATCGACACAGACGAAGAGTTTGAGCGTTATGAGCAACAAAAGAAAAACACTGCCATTCGTATGGCAACACATAAATTTGCAGAATATCTGGGAAAGACAGTTGAAAAACTTCAGCCGGAAGATACGGAAGTATTTGAGCTTGAGCCGATCACAAAACGTCCTGCAGAAGTAAATGCACTGCCAAGCGTAGTATTGGTGCTTCAAGGACAATCTCAGATGGAAGAAATGGGATACAATGATCTTCTTTACGGATGGGATATGAACCACTATCTGCCATCTTTCATGCATCCGAATGAAGTGCTTGACGGCGCGATGATCAGCGGTTCGTTCATGCCGGCATCATCCAAATGGTCAACTTATGATATGCAAAACTTCCCAACGATCCGTGAGCTTTACAAAAAGCATGGAAAAGAGATCAACTTCCTTGGCGTGATCATGTCCAACCTGAACGTTTCGCTGGAGCAAAAAGAGCGTTCTGCGATCTTCGTAGCACAGATCGCGAAATCACTTGGAGCGGACGGAGCGATCGTTACCGAAGAAGGATACGGAAACCCTGACGCAGACTATGTACGTTGTATCGTAGCATTGGAAGATCAAGGCATCAAGGTAGTAGGGATCAGTAATGAGGCGACAGGACGAGACGGAAGATCTCAAAGTCTTGTGGTAATGGATAAGAAAACAACAGCAATGGTATCGACAGGAAACGTATCTCAGTTGATCGAATTGCCTCCTGCAAAAGTGGTGATCGGAGAGCTTCAGTCACTTGCAAGAGACGGTTTGTCCGGCGGATGGGCTGGCGATGAGATCTTAGGACCATCTGTTCGTGAGGATGGATCCATCATTATGGAAAACAATGCGATGTTCTGTGGTGATCAGATCGTTGGATGGTCTGTAAAAACAATGGCTGAGTTTTAGGAGGGAAGCAATGAAGAAAGCAGTTTTATATATCAATCAATTTTTTGCAGGGATCGGCGGTGAAGAGAGCGCGGATCAAGAGCCGATCATCAAAGAAGGACCGGTAGGACCGGGTCTTGCACTAAATCAAATGCTGGATGCGGAAGTAACGCATACGATCATCTGTGGAGACAACTTCATGGGATCCAGAGAAGAAGAAGCAAAAGAGATCATCCTTGGAATGCTTGAGAAACTAGACTTTGATATCTTCTTTGCGGGACCTACTTTCCAGGCGGGTCGTTATGGATTTGCAGCAGGAACGATCTGTAAAGAGGTCCAAGATAAATTTGGTGTACCGGCGATCACTTCAATGCATGAAGAAAATCCCGGAGTACAAATGTTCCGCAACGAAGTCGTGATCTTCAAAGGCGGAAAATCCGCTGCAGCGACAAAGCATGACGCAAAAGCGATGGCAGATTACGGAAACAAGATCCTTAAAGGCGAGGCACTTCTTCCGGCAGATATTGAAGGATACTATGGAAGAGGGATCCGAAACCAAGTTTGGTTGGAAGGCATGAAGCCGGCGGCAGAGCGTGGCGTGGAGATGCTGATCAAAAAGCTGAAAGGGGAAGAGTACCGGACAGAGCTTCCGGTACCTGAAAAAGATATGGTCCCTGTAGCAGCACCGATCAAAGATCTTAAGAATGCAAGGATCGCGATCATGAATACAGGCGGTATCGTACCGGTGGACAATCCGGACAAGATCCAATCCGCATCGGCAACAAGATGGGGTAAATATGATATCTCCAAAATGGATGCACTAAGATCAGGCGAATTCAAGACCATCCACGCAGGATTTGATCCGGCAGCGGCAAATGCCAACCCGAATGTTATCATGCCGGTGGACTCCATGAAGAAACTTCTTCAAGAAGGCGTATATGGATCACTTCATCCATACTTCTACTCCACAGTAGGAACAGGAACAACACAGGCAGAAGCTTCCAGAATGGCAAAAGAGATCCTTGTGCTTCTTCAGGAAGACAAAGTAGACGGCGTATTGATGGTTTCGACCTGAGGCACCTGTACTCGTTGCGGTGCAACGATGGTCAAAGAGATCGAGCGTGCAGGAATCCCTGTAGTTCATCTATGTAATATCGTACCGGTATCTCTATCCGTGGGAGCAAACAGAATCGTACCGACGATCTCCATCCCATACCCGCTTGGCGATCCGGGAACTCCGGTTGAAGAGCAGACTCTTCTTCGTGATACAAGAACCAAGCTTGCGCTTGAAGCTCTGACAAAAGACGTAAAAGAGCAGACAGTATTTAAGCCATAAGATCATTCAGAGAGCAAAGCCAACCCCTTTGCTCTCTTTCACAAAAACCACTAGATGCAAATCCATTGTTACCGATCGGATAATCAATCTGAAAGCAAAAGCTGCCTGAGTAAGTCATCCGGCTTTGCATCATATAGAGATCGAAAAACTTTTTTAGAAAGGGAAACGGATTTATGCAGAAAAAAATAAATTATACTTATGTTATCGCGCTGGTCGTTTCACTCGCGATCGTCGGATGGGGTCTTGCCTCTCCGGCGAGCTTTGAAGCGGCAGGAAAATCACTTTTTGCGACCTTTGTTACAAACTTCGGTTGGTTTTATTCCTTGGCGATGACATCTTTCGTTGTTTTTGTTATCTGGATCGGATTTTTCAGCAAATACAAGAATATGAGACTGGGGCCGGACGATTCCAGACCGGAATACAGCAACATCTCATGGTTTGCGATGCTGTTCTCCGCGGGGATGGGTATCGGATTGGTATTCTGGGGCGTGGCAGAGCCATTGAACTTCTTCGTGGCACCGCTCGGTGCAGATCCCGGAACGCCTGAGGCGGCACAGTTTGCAATGAACAAAGCCTTTCTACATTGGGGACTGCACCCATGGGCAAACTACTCTGTGCTGGCGCTGGCACTCGCGTATATGCAGTTTAGAAAAAATAAGCCGGGTCTGATCAGTTCCGTGTTTATTCCGGTGCTAGGTGAAGAAAGAGTCAAAGGACCGATCGGGATTACCATCGACGTGCTTGCGATCTTTGCAACGTTGGCAGGGGTTGCAACATCACTTGGACTTGGTGCATACCAGATCAACTCCGGACTCCACTTTGTATTCCCGACAATCATTCCGGAAAACAATACCGCACTGATCATCATCGTAGCGATCGTTACCATATTGTTTATGACTTCCGCGATCACCGGCTTGGACAAAGGGATCAAATTCCTCTCCAACCTGAACGTCGGGATTTCCGGTGTGGTCATTCTTTCCGTATTTATCGTCGGACCGACCCTGATGATGCTCAATGTGATTGTTGAGTCCATCGGAGGATACTTCCAGACTTTCGCACAAAATACTTTGGCGATCGGAGCATTCAAAGACGGCGGATGGTATGGCGGATGGACGATCTTCTACTGGGCATGGTGGATCGCATGGGCACCATTCTCTGCGATCTTTATCGCACGCATTTCCAAAGGTAGAACGATCAAAGAATTCGTCACAGGCGTACTGCTTGTTCCGGCATTTGCCTCTTTCCTGTGGTTCGGCGTATTCGGTACGCTCGGTATCCAAACGGGGATGGAGAAGGGATTGGATGTTGTGACTGATGCGGTAGGAAGTACATCCACTGCACTTTTTAAGATCCTTCAACATTATCCGTTCGGATCGGCGATCTCCATCGTCGTTGTGATCCTGCTTTGTACTTTCTTTGTAACTTCGGCGGACTCTGCGACTTTCGTACTTGGAATGCTGAGCGAAGAAGGAAATCTGAACCCGAAGACCAGCAAAAAAGTGGTTTGGGGAGTGCTCCTTGCATTGCTTGCGCTTGCGCTGATGATCGGAAGTGAAAACGGGCTTCAGATGCTCCAGACCGTATCGATCGTAGCCGCATTCCCATTCGCCATCATCATGGTATGGGGAATGTACGCCCTCGTCGTTGCGCTCAAGAGCGAGAATGTCGAAAAACTCAATAAGAAATAAGAATGACTGCCGGTGAAAGCCGGCAGTTTTTGTGTAGAGAAAGCACTGATACCAAACGAGATCGCTCACCTTGCAGAAGCATCGGGTTGTATAGGCAGGAGCGAATTGCAAAAGATACGATCATCAGACGAACAAGTCATTCTTAGAAAAATGGACGCATCAAATCTTCCTCAATTTACCATGAGATGCTTAAACAGATGTTCATACAAATCACTATTAAAAGTCATAAAGAATTTCTAACAAACCTTATATTTATAGACAAATACATTCATAGGCATATTGCATTTCAAATTGTGCAGAATCGATTAGGCGTATCACATCAAAATAGCATTCAAGTTCCTCATTACTGAGATAAAATGACACCGCATAAAAACTTTATGATATAATACGATATGTATTTATTATAAAATTTTACTGTCTTTAGAATGGAGGAAATTTTTATGGATCAAAAGAGGAAGCGCAAGACCATGTTTTTGGTGCGATGGAGTATTTTCTGTATCGCAATATGGACGACCTTATCATCCATTGCTTTTGCAGCAGATACGACAAAGGTCTATGTCGGAGCAAATGAAGTAAAGTTCAAACAAAGCACGTACAAAGAAAATGGCAAGATATGGGTGGAAGTATCTTCTCTTGTGCCGAAGCTTGGCGGGAAGTATTTTTGGAACAAGGCAAAATCTAAATTGACGATCGTCAACAGACCGGGGAATTCTGTAAGTTATTTTGTCGGTCAGAAAAAAGCGTTCTATGGAAACCAAAAAGAAGAAATCTCTTTTGCACCCGTTCTAAAAGGCGGCCAGGTGATGATGCCGCTGGATGAGGTTGCTAAAAACTGTAATCAGGCATACAAGATCGATGAAGCAAATGGCATGATCTATCTTTTTGATATGGATCGCCTGGTGATGGATACGCTGTTGGAGAAAAAAGTCATCAAAGACGAATTCTACTATATCTCGGATTGGTGGTATGAAGATCCCGATCTTATCGTGTACGAACTGCGAAGAAATACTTTCAGCGAGGGCACCGCTTCTTTGGTCGATCGATATAGCTATCAACTCAGCACGGGAGAATTGCACAAGCTTGTTTTTGAGTCGGATAAGAAAGAGTTGGTCGGAAAATATCCGGTGAACAGTCAGACTGCGGAAAAGTATAAAAGCAATGGCTGGATCAAATTCGATCTTGGATACTCGGAGGGTTGGAAATATATCCGTAGTTTGATTTTTTACACGATACAAAGTGCATACGATCAAGGCGAGATCAAGAAAAGAAGCTTTCAGATGTCGGAGCTGACACCAAAACAGCGTGGTCGTATCATCCATGGGGTGATCATGAATGACTATCCGACGAATAAGATCAAATTGATGCAAAGTACCGAATTGCAGGAACAAGCAACGATTCCACTCGATCTGAAAAAAACGGAAGAATTTTCTAAACTTGTGCTTGGAGGCTCTGTAGACCTTAAAGAGTTTTTGATCCCACATAAAACAAAAAAGAATCTTCTGATCGCAGCAAGCGGAGGAACGATCGAAAGTGTTCAGCTAAAGTACAGAAAGATCGAAGGCAACCGATTGATAATAAAGGGTGAAATGGGATTCTATGTAGAAGAGATCCCCGAAATATTAGGGGATTTCACAGCGGTTTTTGAGCAAAACAAGAAGAGCCCGATCAACGGATATATCCTAAAAAACGTAGATTACACATATTACAAATAAAATCGCGGGAAGTGACAATGATACGATGATGGACATAAATCATTTGGCAAAAGTAGCAAGATGTTCAAAGGCTGGCTTCGTCTTCAGCATGTAAATATAAGATGCACTTTTTGAATAGCACTCAGCAACGGAAAATACCTCTTTAATCTTTAGGATTAAGAGGTATTTTTTATGCAATACCTGAAATATAAGCGACTGATGAGAAATGCAAAGATTAAAATCTATTACAATTTGTTTGGTATGGTCACAAAAACACATTACCCGAAAAAGGTCACTAAAGGTGACTATACTTTCTTAAATTTTGTTGATATCATAGTAATGATAAGCAGACAAAATCTGCAACGGTTATACGAAAATCCTGTTGAATGATTACACTATCATTTCGGTTGCGATCCTTATTCTTCAAGCCGCATGATGGCATTGCCGGGTAGGAATCATTCAGATATTCGTATCAACATGAAGAAAATTCTAAAAAATGATGAAAAAAGTCACAGATAATGGTGATGATTTCAGAAGTTTTGGGAATTTATGATCCGTAAAATGTACTTAAAAAGGAGGGGGTATTATGAGTACAATACCAAAAAACAAGTTCACAGCCAAACTATTATCCGTTATGTTTGCGCTTATGATAATGTTCACGACACAGGGAGCGTTATCGGCTTATGCGGATGTGTCACCCGAGGCGTCTTTTAGCGAGTTTGGACTGAATGCGGACAGCAGCGTCCGGGCGACATGGGATCAGGCAGGTCAAAAACTCGCCATCACAGGCACCGGGAAGATCGAAGGGAACAAATGGATCGAATTGGCACAAAAATTCGACGCCAAAAACTTTACCAAAGATCATCGGGGATTCGGACTAAACAGCGATTTTACGCTCGAGTTCGGCTCAGGGGTTCGGCTTCCGGATATCACACCTCTTTCAATCGAATCAGAAAGACAAGGTTTCTTTGAAAAGTTTCAGGGAGCGATTCATTTTCCGTCTGATTTTGATACAAGTAATGTAACGGATATGTCCTTAATGTTTAGAAAAACAGCAAAAGCGGATCCGGATGTGAGTAATTGGAATGTATCCAATGTAACGAAGATGTCCTTTATGTTTACAGAAACAGCAAAAGCGGATCCGGATGTAAGCAAGTGGGATGTATCCAATGTAACTACTATGGGCGGAATGTTTGGTTCTGCACAGCAGGCAGATCCGAATGTGAGTAATTGGGATGTATCCAATGTGTGGAATATGATGCAGATGTTCCAGAGGGCAGAAAAAGCAAATCCCGGTGTCAGCGAGTGGGATGTATCCAATGTAACTACTATGGACGGAATGTTTGATTCTGCACAGCAGGCGAATCCGAATGTGAGCAAGTGGGATGTATCCAATGTAAAAAGTATGGAGGGGATGTTCAGTAATACCGAACAGGCAAATCCGGATGTGAGCAAGTGGGATGTGTCCAATGTAAAGAATATGAAATGGATGTTTGGGAACAGCAAGAAGGCAAAACCCGATCTCAGAGAGTGGAGACCGAAAAATCTCCAAACGATAAAGGGTATGTTTAAGAATGCAGAAGCGGCTGAAGAAATAGATCTTAATTTTTATGATTTATTCGATGTGGATGCAACGAATGCTTTTGATAATATAAAAAGACTCCGTAAACTTAGTTTTTTTAACCTAACAAATGCTTCGATCGTATTCGACGGAAAGTTTGAATATAGAGAAAGCTCGGAGTTTATTTTTAGCCCCGGAACGCCGAATGTGAGAATCCCTTTTGAACCGAATAGATTCTATGTAGTGGAGGTTAAAGAGCCGGCGGATGCCGTTGATGTTCAAGTTCAATTTGTGGAAGAAGGGAATTTGATCACAAGTTGGAATTTTAAATCGTCTAAGGACACCGAGTATTCGGACAAAGATCTGCTTTACAGATCATCAGCAAAAGCTGATGATTTACGGGAATATATATTGGTTCATCCGATCAATAGGAATAAAGTGGATAGTAGCGATGCAGCTTTTACGGTAGAGGTCAAAAAGGCTCCTTTCTTGTATACGATTGATGTATCAGGCGGAAGCGCAGACAAGGACCGTGCGGTACAGGAAGAGTGGGTCGACATTACAGCGGATACGCCGCCAAGCGGACAAAAGTTTGTCGGATGGACAAGTGATAAGGAGGTTCAGTTTGGTAGTGCCCTCGCAAATTCGACGTCTTTTCCAATGCCACCGGAAGATGTGAGGATCACGGCAAATTATGCACCGACGGATCAAGCGATTGTAAGTTTTGATTCGAGAGGAGGAAGTTCCGTTTTACCGATCGAAGTGGAGTCGGGAAACCCGATCAGCGAACCTATCGAACCGACCAGGGCGAGACATAATTTTAAGGGATGGTATGTATCTTCTTCGACTCCGTGGGATTTCAACGATCCGGTCAATTCGGATATGACTCTTTATGCACATTGGGATGCACCGCATGAGTCTAAGGTGATATTTCACAGTATGGGAGGAAGCAGGGTCGAGACTCTGGTTGTTATCAATTCGCAGGAGAGAATCAACGAGCCGACCCCGACCATGGAAGGGCATATTCTCGCCGGTTGGTCTACAGTTCCGGGGGGATTCGTGAAATTTAATTTTTCCGATAGAGTAACATTGAATCCGTTAAAGCTTTATGCGAGATGGAATCCATCGCCAAGATACACGGTAACTTTTGACAGTGTCGGGGGAAGCGGGGTTCCAAGTGAGAGTGTATTACCGAATACGGCAGCGGCTCAGCCTTCCGCACCGACCAAAGCGGGACATCCGTTCGAGGGTTGGTACACGGATACAAGCTATACGTCCAAGTGGGATTTCAGCAATCTGATTAATAAAGATATGACTCTCTATGCGAAGTGGGGAGGAGGAAGTTCATCAGGCGGAGGATCGACAGATGGCGGACATCGTGCAGCGGTAAGGCCGGATGCGGCAGGAATTACCATCAAGGATGACAAAACACCGCTTGCCGAAGCGGATAAGGTGCTTGCGATCCTAAAGATCGGGGCACTCAAGTATCAGGTATTCTTCGAGAACAAGCTTGTGGACAAGATGATGGATGTTGCACCGATGCTTCATCAGGGCAGAACGATGTTGCCGGCTCGGGTGATTGCAGAGTTGCTCGGTATTGAAGTCAAATTTGATGATAGTAGTAAGACGGCTACATTCGTGTTTGAGAGCAAGGATGGAGACAAGAAGATCGAGAATGTGATTGAGCTTCAGCTCGGTAAAGCTATGATGAAAGTCAACGGCAAAGAACAACCGCTTAGCGCAAGTATCCTCAATGTCGGCGGGAGAATCCTCATGCCGATGACGGATGTACAAAAAGCGCTCAAAGAACTTGGGCTGAAAGTCGATGTAAAATGGGAACATCTGACCAAAGAAGTGAAGTTGATGGAAGTGAAATAAGATTGATTGAAGCGCAATAAGGTGGGATATCAATAGACAACAAAAGCTCGGCGAAATCCGAGCTTTTGTTGTGTCGCACTGAATGCTGCTCAAAAACAGTATTTTATAGTAATACCTAATAGATTCTATACCATTTGAAATGTAGTATAGATATGAAAGTATTTGTCTTGCAATAGTGATATAAGTATTCAGATTCTCAATATGTCTTTTAATAGAGATTAGTATTATTATCAGTGAGATGATGTATTGCATATTTATATTTTTGCATGGTAGTCGGAAAAAGTAGTCGATGTTGTTCAAATTTGTTTTACGTAAAAAGATGCCCATGATATAATTGGATCAAAAGTAATCGATAGGAGGCAAAATGGATTTATTGAAGGATCTTGATTTTACGATCGAGTTGGAGAAGATGAAGAAGGTGTATCGCCGAACTCGTGTGATGGGTGAAGAAAGGAATGAGAACGATGCGGAGCATTCTTGGCATATCTCTGTGATGGCGATGTTTTTGTGGAAGTATATGGATGAGGGGATCCGTAGCGAGATCGATATCGACAAGGTGCTAAAAATGCTATTGATCCATGACATCGTCGAGATCTATGTGGGCGATACCTTTGCTTATGATGCGAGCGGAAATGAAGATAAGCATGATCGGGAGCTTCGAGCGATGGAGAAGATCAAGTCGCAGCTGAGCGAGGAGAATGCGGAGTTGGTCAGTCAGCTTTGGGAAGAGTTTGAGGAGATGAAGAGTGCGGATGCGCTTTTTGCAAATGCAATGGATCGCCTGCAACCGATCATGAATAATATCCGCTCGGAGACCGGCGGGACATGGCGTGAGTTCGGTGTGACGAAGGCGCAGCTTCTAAAGCGGATGGAGCCGATCTCAAAGGTGAGCGAGGAGCTATACGCATATTTGCTCGATAAAGTGGAAGAAAATATTCAAAAAGGGAATATCTTACACTGATTTTCTCGGATCATAATATTTTTTCGGTTGCCATATTGCAGGCAAGCAGGATGAGGGCTTGTCGAGCAGTGAAGCGATCGGAGGACGGGCATCATAAAAAACTCGGCATAGTGATCGACGGAACATCGTTCCTTTGCGCAGTGGATCCGGGACTGCGCTATGATCATTCTCCGAGTTTTTATTCGTTGTTTTTTCGCTCATTGATAAAATCTCGCATCGCTTGAATGTATGGTGTCGTTAGGCTACGCATTTTTGGGAAAGCGCGGAGCAGACGGCGCTGTGAAAATTTGAGCTTTATGAGGTTGTTGCGGAAACGGGTGAGAATTTCTTCCAGTCCGTTAAATTCTGCAAGGTCTTTGACATCGCGGATTCTTTTGAGCATTGCTTCAAGCCCGAATTCTTGCCCGAATTCCTCATATTTTGCCATCGCTTCCATTTTGAGATTTTCAAGAAGTTTCAAGCGGTCGTTGAGTTTGAGGATACTATAGACCGTTTCGCCAAAGTCAAAAGCAAAGAAGATCGTGAAGAGGAGCGCGAACATTTGGATATAATAGACGGAGCTTTGGGCGATCCATCGGCTGATGCGTGGGTGGATTACAAAGGTCAGCGTCACGGACAGTGCACCGAACATCAGTGAGTTTTTGAGGCATACACGCCCCCGAATATTAAAGGGATATGTTGAGTAATCCCACCATTTTGTTTGAAAAGTTTTTTCAAGCAGATAGCTCGATATGTATTCTACAAGGCTCGTGAGGATCATCCCTACGAGAAAGATCGTGAGCACATCGGTAGAAAAGGGGGTCAGGATCTTAAGGATTACGAGAGCCCCGACGCCGTAAATCGGGCAAAAGGGACCACTGACAAAGCCCCGATTGACCAAACGATGATCGAGGATTGAGCAATAGATGGATTCACAGACCCAGCCTAAAAAGCTGTAAATTATAAAATAGGTATAGATTGTAAGAAGTGGATGCATAAAAGCTCCTTTTTAGGACATTAGTGTATCGTTCTTTTTTTCGGTCGGTTGTGCTTTTTCATGGTGATGATGGAATGGTGGCGGTTGGAGCAGCATATTGACGGCAACACCGATCAGTGTACCGACAAAAGTATGGAAGATCCTTCGTACCGCGTAGATATGCCCTTCGCCGGTAACTGCCATCAGATAGACTACGGCAAAATAGACGATGCAGCCGGGTATGACGGAATCTTCGAGCTTCAGCGCGCAGATGACGGTGATGACAGGGATGACGCCGAGCGCATTGATCAGGATGTTGTCGCTGATAAAGAGCATGAGGATTCCGATCGTTCCGCCAACCAGCGTACCGACGTTTCGGATCAGTGCGTTGCGAAGCGATTCTTTGCCGGAGCGGCCGATCGCCACCGAAGCACCGATACAACCGAAGAATGGTGTTTCTTGAAAGATGTATGTCATGACGGATGCGGTGATTGCTACTGCCACCACGGTTTTCCAGGTTCTAAGACCGACTTTGAAATTTTTGAGTTCCATTTTTTCTCCTTAAACATTTTGCCTAACGAATATTATACCCTATCTGTCGACTCGATGCAATGCAGTTAAGCAGGGAGCGCAGAGAGTGGAGTGTGGTATGGGAGTTTGCAAAATTGTCAGATAAATGGTATGCTTACATAAAGACGATCGGAATAGGGCTCAAGGAGCTCGGAGGGCATCGTTTATTCAGGGGGATCTTCGAATATGGTAAGAAATGAGCATAGAGATGGAGGATTGGCGGATCATTTTTGATATGAGTTTGGAAAATGTGATTGAAAGAGGGGATGGATCGAAAGGAGGGTCTTATGATAAGGCTTAAGATCTTTAGGAAAAAGCGATGGCTGACAGGATGTGTCGGTCTGATGTTGGTATTGTTGCTCAGCGCCTGTACTTTGGTGACAAAAAAAGATAGCGCTGCTCTGGCTTGGGCAAAGAATTTGAAAGAAGAGGATGTATTGCAGGTGGAGATGGTGGTCACACCGGAAGAAAATGGCAAGGCATATCATCTGTTTTCCAAGGAGGAGATCCCGCAGATCGTTGCACTGATCCGAGAAAGTCCGGGGAAAGAGGCACTGCCGATCGAAAAAGCTTTTGTGGATTATGTGGATCTTTTTGTTACGACGACGGATCGAATGATCCATCAGGTGAGGCTCCATGAGTATTTTATCGTCGATGACGAATGGTATGAGCTCTCTGATTTGAAGGTGGTTGAAGATTTAAGAGAGAAAGTGGATCGGAAGATCCCGGTTGATTTTCATTTCGGTGAAAAGAGGAAGGCTTTCAAAGGGCTGGAGCTTTATATCTGGAAGGGGGAGGGCGGTGCAACGATGTACACGATCCTGCCCGCTACCGATGCGTTGAAAAAAGAAGAGCAGATCTACCTGGCGACGAGCAGCACTACCGAGGTGGATTTTGTACGGGCGGCTCTCGCGCAGCAAGAGGATGGGTTGACGTTCTTTGTTTGGTTGATGGATCCGAAAGATTTTTCGAAGGAAGAAGCGGAAGAGATCGTTGAGCAGTTCAGGCCTTTTATGCCGCCGGATTCTTCGGTAGCGATGGGATATTTCAGTGAGATGCATGGTGGAGACGCCTCTGTGGACACGATCGACAAAATGAAGCATACCCCATTGATCGAGGTGCTGAATGGGATCGACCGCAGTCAAAAGAGGGAGCTAAACTCCAAGGAGATCGAGCAGATCAAGCAGTCCTTGGAACCGCTGATCCCTTCGACAGATCCCGGGATAGAACTTGAGATCAATCCGATCTGTCATTTCTTCACTTCGTATTATGATCGACCGCAGGATCTGAATTTGAATGACTTCCTATGGTATTTTCCGGGGCAAGTGTTGATGCAGAATAATGAGGAGGATGTTCGTCAGTTCGAGGCGCTCAAAAAACTTCCAAACTTCCCATATAAAGATGCCAAGGATCTGTCTGAAACGATCACACCGGTCCATCGGATCAAAGTAGAAGATGTGGATGCTGTACTGAAGGAGTATGCAGGGATCACTTCGCAGGATGTGAAAAACAGGAAGGATATTCTCTATCTTGAAGAATATCGCTCTTTCTATGTCTATACCAGCGATTTTGGACCGGGATATTTTAACTGCGGACGAGGCATTGTGGATGGAGATCGGATCAAATTATTCTCTGCCAAGGAGGCCGGATCGGAGATGGTGTTGACGCTAAGATACGAGGATGGAAAGTATCTTATCGAGTCCTTTGTCGGATCATAGCAAAAAGACCCGCGTGAGCGGATAAAGGCGAATATGATGATAAAACAGCAGGTTTGGGAGGATCTGCTGTTTTTGAATGCGTATGAATTTTGTTGAAAAAAATTGTAACTTTTTTGTAACGCTTTACTGATAGTTTTACGATATAATGGGTTTAGATTACGGGGATATCCTATGTTGGCAATGGGTGTAAGTGCTCTGACACAAGGGTTAGAGAAGAGATGAAGAGCTAGGGTTCCCTACAGTCTTTGGGTAGTTGAAATGAGGAGAGATTTATGATAGAGATAAAAAATGTTTCAAAGCGTTTTGGAAACATTCAAGCGTTGTCGGATATCGATCTGACGATCCGCAGCAATGAGATCTTCGGAATGATCGGCTCCAATGGTGCAGGCAAATCGACGCTGCTTCGTATTTTAAGCGGTGTGATAAGACCGGACAGCGGTTCGGTGCATCTGGAGGCTTTGCCGATCTACGAAAATCCTACCGTGAAATCACGTTTTTTCTATATATCCGATGACCAGTTTTTCTTGAGCAATGCGACACCGATCGATATGTTCAACTTCTACGCACAGTTTTATGAGCGTATGGATGCGGAGCAGTTTCGTCTGATGATGGAAAGTTTCGGACTGGACAAGAATCGCAAGATCAAGACCTTTTCCAAAGGGATGAAAAAGCAGCTTTCGATGATCCTGGGACTGAGTTCCAATGTCGATTATCTGCTCTGTGACGAGAGTTTTGACGGTCTGGATCCGATCGCAAAGCAGGCGATCAAGGTGCTTTTTGCGGAAACTATGCGCAAGCGAAGTCTGACACCGATCATCGCATCGCACAACCTACGGGAACTGGAGGATATCTGCGACCATGTCGGGCTGTTACATAAGGGCGGTGTGATCATGTCGCGGGATATCGGGGATATGCGATTGAATGCGAAAAAGATCCAAGCGGTCTTTTCAGCTCCGATCAAGGCGGAGGATCTGGCACCTTTTGATGTGGTGAGCATCGATCATCAGGGCTCGGTGTATACGATCGTGATATCGGGTAAGGATGCGGACGATGAGATGATGGAGAAATTGGATGCGAAGATGCGCAGTATGGATCCGATCTTTTTCGAGATGTTGCCGCTGAATTTGGAAGAGATCTTTATTACAGAGTCGGAGGTGGCAGGTTATGATATCCGCTCGATCCTTTTATAATAAAGCCAAAGGAAAGGCAAATCATTTTTTGATCCAAAGTCGTTTTACCCAAACGATGTGGGCGCCGTCGATCCTTTTTGTGATCACGCTCTTTGCCTTGCCGATCTATGCGACCTTGACCGCACAAAGTATCTATCCGTATGAGCCGGAAACGATCTTATCTTCGGACAAAACCTTTTATTTTACGATGGTGCTGGGCGGCGGAAATATGGGAATGCGGGCTATCACGATGCTTTTTGGTATCTTTACGGGCTGGAATATGTTCTCGTATCTTCATAGCAGCTCACAGGTGGATCTGTATCATTCCCTTTCGATCTCAAGACGAAAATTGTTTTTGTCCAACTTTATTGCAGGAAATATCGCTTTTGCCCTTCCATATCTGATCAATGCGATCGTGGCACTGATGCTGTTTGTAGGGATGACAAGTTATGCCGATATGAGCACCTTCGTGCTGGAGATCAGTCGCAATCTGTTTTTCTTCAATCTGTTCTTCCTGATCGCCGTGATCGGAAGTCTGACAACGGGAACGAAGGTCACCTCGGTGTTGATGACGATGGTATTATTGGAAGCAACGCAGGTGATGTTGCTGGGAGCACATACTCTGGCAGAGCGACTGCTCTATACTTTTGAGGCAATGGATTGGGATTGGCATATTTATACATCGCCGATCACTTTGAATTTTGCGGTGGATGACGCATGGTATATCATGGTCGTCGTGCTGGGACTTTTTATCCTGAGCCTGATGCTGTTTGACATACGGCCGTCTGAACTTTCGGGACAGGCGGTTTGGGGAAGGATCTTTCCTCAATTTATCAAGTATTATTCGTTGGCGAGCCTTGCGATCTTGGGCGGGATCGTCTTTGGAGATATCGGTTCATCGCAAAGCTGGATGTATTTCGGTTTTGTCTTCACGATCTTCTTCGGTCATCTGATCATCGAGGGGATCTATCACTTTGATGTGAAGCAGGTTTTTAGAAATTGGGGCGGTATGATCGTCTTTGCGGTCGCATTTTTTGTGGTGTGGGGCTCCTTTGCATTTGATTTTTGGAAATATGATCAGCGCTACACCGAGCTTTCGCAGGTGGAGTATTATGAAGTGAACTTTGACGATATGTATTACTCTGCTTCTTATCTGTATCTGAACGACTATAATGTGAAGATCAAGGTAAATTCCGAAGAAGGCAAGGCGATGATCGATCAGATGATCCAAAAAGGGATCGAAGGTGCAATGAAGATGCGTCAGATGGATCGAGAACAACATCGATATGGATATGATGAGCCGATCCTTTATGACGAACCCGGTATCGCGGATATCGATAAATATACCGGACCGGTAAAGGTTCGAGTGGAGGTCAAACCAAAGGGACGACCGTCTTACAGAAGGGTGTATCGCAATATCCCGATGGAAGACTTTGAAGCATTTATGGAAAAATTCTATGATACGCAGGAATTCAAAATGGCGGGGGTCGAGAAGATCATGCGTCAGGATGCGGAGATGATCGAATCCGTTCAGATGAATTTCTTTTCACCGAATTCGCCATATGACATCTCGATGGAGAAAAAAGCGGATATCGAAGAATTGATGAAGGCGCTGGAGGAAGATTTCTTGGCGACAAGTTCGCAAGATCTCAAAAATTCGCTTGCCGTCCTCAGCCTTGATATCCATGTGGATTATGATCGCTGGATGAGCCGATACGATGAATATCCGGGCTATCTGAGTATTCCGGTGTTTGATTGTTATCAGCATACGCTGGATCTATTGGCAAAGAAAAACTATATGAAATATGATTCGATCGATGCAAAAGACATCTTGAGAGCGGAGATCGATCTGTATAGCTATGAGATCTTGAAGGATAAGATCAGCTTGGACCTAAAGATCGATCCGTCAAATGAGGAGGGCGTGATCGTGATCACGGACAAAAAGCAGATCGAATATCTGATCGAGCACTTTGCCCCTTCGGCAATGATCGACCATAATCCTTTTATGAGATCAGGAAGTGAAACGGATATCCGATTTATACTCAACACACCTGATGAAGATATTATTTACGTCTCCTACATCGAGCGCTAATGCTCGGTGATATATAAAAGATACTGCGATCTTTCGCAGCGGATAGGCTGTCGCCTAACACGATGTCCACGGCAGCGATCCCTTTCGGAGTATAAGAAAGACCGACACGACCTAATGTTTGAGCAAAAATATCCTGTTTTGGCGATGACTGACCATTGCCTGAGATTTTTGAGGGAGCGCCCGATCATCCTGTCTTCAAGTGGACGCTTTTAAGAGGTTTCTTTCGGAGATATTTTTGCTCTTACCTCGTCGGAAATTCAAAAAAAGTCGCCAGGCGACAAAAGAGAGGACATGATGAGAATAAGGAAATTGATACCGCTGATAGGTCTGGTTCTATTGCTCGCAGCAGGAGCGATCTTTGCAACAATGAATACGGCACCATTTGCGATAGACCACGACCCGAAGCCGCTTCAGATCGGTGATGAGGTTGGGGAAAACTCTCAGACTGATCCTAAAATGTATGGCAGACCGGCGGCATTTGTTGTGGATGCAAAGTTGTCGATCGATGACGCTGCGCCGGTATCTCACAGTCAGTTTGGAAGAACTGTGAAAGAATGTAGCGATGCAGGCGATCAAATGATCGCTCAGATCACCCGAAGACTTGGGGTGGATCCCAAGGTCGATCTATCAGAGGAAGATATCGTGATGACGGGTGATGTTGAGGATGCACAGATCCTTGCAGTATTTGATGTAAATGAGGACCGACTTTCTCTGATCAGTGGAGAGCCGGATGAAAAACAAAAAGAGCAAGCGCAGAAATTGTTTGCGATCTTTGCTCAGCTGATCCCTTCAAAATGGCGGGAAGATCTCACGAAGGTGGAGATCTACCGGAACAGTTTGGTCAATGCATATCTTGCAGCGGACGAGGAGAATGCTCGCAAGAGGGTGCTGGGACTTGATCTTGAAGCATTCGATGGAGTACATAATATCGACATAATGACTCTGATGATCTATGAGTTTGCCCATCTTTTTTCAACAGATGATGAGCAAATGAAGGATGGGATCCTATGTATCGATCCTCACAAAGATATGCTCGATTGCGCGAGACCCGAGTCCTATATCTATCAATTTGACCGACAATTTTGGTCGAATGTCGATAAAAATTGGCGCAACAACGGATCCAAGCATCAAAAGGATGTGGAAGAATTTTATCGTCTGAATAAGGATAAGTTCGTCAACGCGTATGCGGTCAATGGAGCGCACGAGGATTTTGCAGAATCCTTTTTGAGCTTTGTGATCGAAAACAGGCCGGAGAACGAGAATGAGGTCGTTGACCAAAAGATGCTCTTTTTCTACCAATATCCCGAGCTTGTAGAACTGCGCGCCGAGCTTCTCGACAATATGATCGAGATCGGCAGTCAATTGCCGTAAAATAAAAAGCCCTAAGACCAAAAGGACAAAAATTCATCAAAATGCCGAAGATGAATGTCCTGTTGTTGATTTGGTCTTGGCTGTTAGGACCCTATAAGATTTTACATGATCACCAAAGGCTGCCGGATGGCAGTCTTTTTTGCGATCGAAGAACGATTATTTCATCGATCTGAACTTGGCTGTTACGACCCAAGATCATAGAATGATCACCAAAGGCTGCCGGATGGCAGTTTTTTTGTGATCGAGAAATATCCTCATCATCATGAGAAATAGGAAAGTGCAAAGATATTTTTAGGAGAGCTCGTCTAAATTTTCGAACCGAAGATCATATAAAAATGGTCCTTTCGTACCATATACAAGGCGATCGGCTCATGTTAAGATAAAAGAGAGTCTGTGAGACGGAAGGGATCGGGTTAAGGAGCATGTTTGTTCGAGGAATGGACCCGCTTGAGCTCGTCCGTCTGCGCTTGATCAAGGCTCGTGATAAGGAACACTTGTTTGAGGCACTAAAAGCTATCGACCAAAAATTTTCGGCAGATCGTTGGGCGGATGCTGGACGCCGGAAGAAGATTTTATAAGAAGAGGAGGAGTGGATGAAAGTTTTTCAAAAAAGTATCGTGATCGCATCTCTCTTTGCATTGTTTGCAACGGGGATGGTCTATGCGAATGAATATGAAAGCAATTTTAGATATGGGATCCGTTATGGATTGGAAGGAAGCCATTTGATCGTAAGAGAGGAACTCCACATCGTTTGCAGCTATGGGATCGACGGCGAGCGGATCGAGATTTTGTCGGCGAAAGAAGGCAAGGTCGTTGCAGCGATCGATCATTTTGCGGAGCAGGCGATGATCGGGACAAAAAAGATCTATTATCCTGTACAGAGTGCCGATGGGCTCGGGATGGATATGATGGAACTCGATCTCAAAACGAAAAAGACAAGAAAGATCGGAACGATGGAAGATCCCTTCGGCAATGGGATGCGGATCCTGTGGGGAACGGTGAAGGACGATCATCTATATTTTCAAAACGAAGAATACGAGACCAGGCAATTTGCCAGATCTCCGCTGTACAAAATGAGCCTCAAAGATGGGAAGGTCAGCAAAGTGTTGGAAGATGGCGGGAGTTTGAAATACGGAGCAGATCGGATCTTCTTCGGGATCAGCGCTCAAGGGGCTTATACGCTTAAGCGAGCGACTTATACCGGAGCCCATGTCAAAGAGGTCGGCAAAAATGTGATCGCCCACGAAGCGATCGGCAAGAAGGTGTATTATATCGAGCAAAAAGACGGGAAATGTATGCTCTATTCGATGAATCAGGATGGAACGGGAAAGAAAAAAGAGCTTGCCACATCCTTCCGCGCGGATTGGATCGTGCATATCACCGATAAAGAGATCCTATTTGTCAAAGGACAGCAAAAGAACGGTGAGCCGAAGTTTTTCAAAAAGACCATCGCTTCCAATAAGGATGTGGAGATCGAAAACCCATACAAGATCCCGACCGATAAGAAAATAAAAGGATAAAAAAGCCTTTTTTACGAAAAAGGTCACCAAAGGTGACTATACTTAAAGTAGAAAGTATGATAAAGTGATAGTAAGAAAACATTGCGGAATACCGCAATCTAACCATCGCAAACTTTCCTTAATAGATTTTCTTCATCTAAAAACAAAGAACCCCTGACTGCACTCGGGGGTTCTTTGTTTTGGGGAATGTCGATCCGGACATTAAAAAGGATGACAAATGCGTTTGGGAAGAAAAAATCTTTTGAGCCGACAGCAAGATCGGTGCAAATGCTTGTACTTGTGGATCCCAAAAGATCTTAAAGGGTCGGCAGGAGAGGTCAAAATAAGATCATATGAAAAGGTGGCGGTCGCCATCTTTTTTTGTGCCTTCGAGTCGGGAAGAAAATTTTTCCTAAATTGCAATAACAAATTGAACTATTCCTTTGTAACTTGAAAATCTGTTGC
>JAUNKR010000067.1 GCA_030532705.1 Peptostreptococcaceae bacterium | reverse complement strand
GCATTACGCGTAGGGATTGGCTAGACTTTATGGGGTTAAACAGGTATTAGTATTAAATAAAGAGAGGCAGCGGTGTCTGTTTCCCGATAAAGCCGGATCAAAGGATCGGGAATTGGGGGAAACATAAAAAACCCTCTTTACCGAATAGGTAAAGAGGGTAACGCTGTCTTTTTATATGCCTCTAAATATTATATCTAGCCTCCATTGTTAAACAGAGATCCGTCAGATTGTCCATCGGATGGATCCGTTATCGGAGGAGGTGTAGGTTCGCCGCCTCCATCACCCGGAGTGATCACAGGTGGGGTGATGTCTATCACATCTTCGCCCTCTTCAGTAGGATCGAGCAATGGATTTTCTTCCGGCTCTGGTTCTTTGTGCAAACCACAGAGCTCTTTCGGCGTTGTTCCTTCAAGGAACAGTTCTTTTCTTGCATGAGGACAGAATGGCGTTGCCTGTAATCCTGTTTCATTACATATCGATAGACCGACGATACCGGAAGGCATAATAAATTTTTTGGACGCAAGTCCTGTATGCACTTTATTCATGATCTTGCCCCATAGTGCAGAAGGGACATCACTTGTCATATTAAGGTCTTTTGGTAAGTCTTCTCCGATCCAGACGGTAGCCGTATAGTATGGAGTAAATCCAACAAACCAAACATCTTTAATATCATTCGTTGTACCGGTTTTTCCTGCGGTAGCTTGATTTTTTACTCGAGCGCGAGCACCGGTTCCCTTGGTGACAACATCCTGTAGCATACTTTGCATCAGATAGGCATTTGGATGTGGTGCCACTTTACGAGTTTCTTGTGTAGCTTCGTAAACCAAAGAACCTGTCGAGGTTTCGATTCGTTTTACAAAGATCGGTTTGGTGTATACGCCGTTATTCGCGATGGCAGCATAAGCAGCGGTCATATCCATCGGTGTTACACCATAAGTCATTCCACCAAGTGCAAGTGAAAGGTTTTCGTCATTATGCGCCTTATCGATATCTCGTGTTACAACGGTTGAAATTCCAAGTTTTTGCAGAGAATCGATCATTACGGTAGGCCCGATCTCTTTGGCTACTCGTACCGCGCCTACGTTTGATGATTTAATGATCAAGTTTCTTACAGTAGTAGGGCCGTCGTAGGTACTATAGTTTTTTGGTTTATAGGAGCCTTCGGTGATCGGTTTATCATCAACCGGTGATCCCGGTGTAAAACCATGTGAAAGTGCCGGTAGATAGACTGCGATCGGTTTGATCGATGAGCCCGGCTGGCGCGGGTTGAGTGCACGATTGTAGATCTTGCTACCTCCGATGCCTCTGCCGCCGATCAAAGCTCGGACGAATCCATTGGTATGATCCATCACAACTGCAGCGACTTGAGGTTGAAGAACACCTTCCTCATCAGCTCTTGTTCTTGGATAATTGGCACTATTATTGACTTCTGACTCTACGATCGCCTGGATTTTCGGATCCATCGTAGAGTAGATACGAAGTCCGCCGTTGGTCAAGATATCGGCAGCTTCTTCCGGCGTATGACCGGCATTTTGAAGTATTGAAAGAGTCTCGATCTTTACTTTGTCTGCAAAGTAAGAAGAAACATTGGATTGCTTATTTTTACCGATCTTGATCACGATCTCTTCGGCTTTTGCCGCATCACATTCTTCCTGAGTGATATATTCATTTCGAACCATCCGATCAAGTACGGTCTCTTGTCGTTCCTTTGCATTCGGATTCAGTGTTGCTTTACGCACATAATGATCACCGTTTTTTAGCTGAGCATATTCATATCGAGAAACTAATCCCTTAGCGAGCAGTCGGTCAAACACTTTGAAATCTTCTTCTGTAGGAAGCGGGACCTCGGATAATTCATCACGTAAGAAAAGACGGATCTGGATCCCATCTAAATTGTCGTCCAAAGTGATCGGTGAAGTCGTATATACAGAATAGCGTGAAGGGTTTTTGGATATTCCGGCGATCATTGCGGCCTCAGCAAGTGTCAATTCGGATACATCCTTGTTGAAATAGTGATGTGATGCAGCCTGAACCCCATAATTTCCACGCGCCAGATTGATTTTATTCAGATAGTAATAGAGGATCTGATCCTTGCTTAGAATCTTTTCGATCTCTAAAGCATAATAGGCATCCGTGATCTTACGATCTAAGCTTCGGTCTGCACTGGTATATAGATTTTTTGCAAGCTGCATAGTGATCGTTGATGCGCCTTGCTCCAAACTCATTGTTTTGATGTCATGCCATAGAGCGCCGAAAACTCGTTTTACGTCAATTCCGTTGTGATGCTCAAAACGTTCATCTTCGATTGCGATAACGGCTTCTTTTAGATGTTTCGGCATTTGCTCGATCGGAACGATCGTACGATTTTCTTTACCGGTCACCTTCTCGAGAAGGTTGCCCTGTGAATCATAGATGAACGATGTATCATCGAGCATTTCGGATATTTTTTGAGGGTCGATCGGCTTTGCATTTTTTACAACATAAAGTGTGTATGAGCCGACTGTCAGGCCACCTGCAAATATCGTTATAAAAATGAGCAAAAAAAGGATCTTAAGGATGCTGAATCTTTTCTTTCTTTTCTTCCTTCTTTTTTTTGGTTGAATTTCATCATTTGTTGTTAGAAACATAATATCCTCCCTAATCAAATGATATTATATCACGATTGGGAGGATAATAACAGTTTTTCATTAAATTTTACGAAACTGTAATCTTTGTAACTATTTATATATCACCTGTTTGGAAGAAACGACCAACTCACCATTCTTGTAGACGTCCTTCACATGATTTTTACCGAAGTGATAGTAAACATAATCAAGATTTGGTGCATCAAGTATTGTAATGTCAGCTTTTTTACCACTTTCAAGCGAACCGATGCTCGCGCCGCGGTCGATTGCATAGGCAGCATTGAGTGTTGTTGCCGTCAGGACTTCGTAGGGAGTCATTCGCAAATAGAGACATCCCAGCTGCATTGCGAATTGCAGATTGCTCGAAGGACAGCTTCCGGGGTTAAAATCACTTGAGATCGCAACAGCCACATTGTGCTCGATCATCTTTCGTGCCGGAGCATAAGTGTTTTTCATTAGACTGAAAGTGGTAGCAGGGAGCAGATTGGCGATAACGTTAGATTGTCCCATCATCTCGATCCCTTTGTCACTTGCAGCCATCAAGTGTTCTGCAGAAATGGCACGTACTTCTGCTGAAAGTTCAGCACCTCCTAATGAGATGATCTCATCTGCATGGATCTTGATCTTAAATCCGAGTTTCTTAGCCTCTTCCAAGATATAGCGGGAATCTTCGACCTCAAATATTCCATCTTCACAAAAAATATCGCAGAATTCGGCAAGTGAATGTTTTTTGATCTGAGGAAGCATTTCATTTACGATCAGATCAATATAGCCCTGTTTATTCGTTTTATACTCCGGAGCGATCGCATGAGCGCCCATAAAGGTCGACACTACATCGATAGGATGGCTTTCGTGGAGTTTTTTTGCAACCTCCAGTTGCTTTTTTTCATTTTCGAAATCGAGCCCATAACCACTTTTTGCTTCCACTGTGGTAGTACCCAGAGTAAGCATCTCATCCAGTGTTTTCTCAGATTTATGAAAAAGCTCATCAAAAGAAGCATTTCTTGTGGAACGAACAGTACTGATGATCCCGCCGCCGGCATTTAAGATCTCCAGATAACTCACGCCATTGAGTTTTTTACCAAATTCATTTTCTCTGGAACCACCATGTACCAGATGAGTATGCGAATCGATAAATCCCGGAACGGCGATCGAACCGGAATAATCTCGTACTAATGTGTTGCAGTCAACAAATTCTTGATAATCATCGCCGGTACCTACTTTTGTGATCGTTCCGTTATCAATGATGATATAAGCATCTTCAAGGACCAGGAGATCATTCATCAGAGCACCTTTTACCGATTCACCTCGATCTTGCGGAGTATATAAAAAGTCAAAATGCGCCAGTATTTTCTTTTTCATTTCTTCTCCTATAATTTTTCGTTTACTTGTTTCAAAAGCTTGGATGCAAATTCATCTGCTTTTCTTTCGAACTCAGTGATCTGATCCAATGTAGTTTTTGCACGATCTGCATCTTTCACACCGGAAAGATTGATCTTTACATTCATATTTGCGCCTTTAAGACCTGCTTGAAGGAGAAGGATACCAACGCCTAAGTCGGAAATGGCATTCTGATTTCCAAGTTCTACCAGACAGGTTAGATTTTCGATCGATCTTAGGCAAAGTTCAGACATTCTGTATGGAGTAGCGATCGCATTCCAAGTTGCTTCTTGGATCGCTTTTGAGCGCTGTTCCTTTTCTTCAGTGGTTTCTTTGGGCATTTTGAAAGCATCCATGATCTGATTGAAAGCGATCGTATCCTTATCGATCAATTCAGTAAGCTCTTTGGAAAACTCCTGTAAAAGAGAAAGTGTGCCTTCTACTTTTGACTTGTTTTCTTCGCTGTATTCCTGATAACTTTTTTTCCCAACGGTAAGCTGACAAACCATGACGGCAAGACCGGCACCGAGTGCGCCTGCAAGAGATGAACAGGATCCTCCTCCCGGTGCGGGAGCTGAGGAAGCAACGGTTTCTACAAATTCATTTAATTTTAACTCGGTAAGCATTCGTCCTCCTAGAGATTTCTTTCTAAAATTTGATCCATCTCAAAACCTTTTAGTTTTAGATGGTATTTTGCAGTATCGATCAGATTTTTCATCGGAACAAGTCCTACGATCTCCGAGTCGGTCACATAGGTCCCGTGGGCATTTGCCTCTCTTTCAACTGTATCAAACACACGGTAGATCGTTGTGAGATCAGGGTTTACAAGATTCATCGAAACCTGTGCTTGACCGGTTTCTTCGATCAGAAGACCCATTGCTTTACAATATCTGTAACCGCCTTTGGCAAAGCGGATCACATTGGCGATCTCTTTTGCGATGGAAACATCTGATGTGGCAAGATTGATATTGTATGCGATCAGAGGAGGTCGCACACCAAGTGCTACCACACCTGTTTTTGGATTCAGATCTTTTGGACCGAAGTCAGGGATCCACTCGGGTTGTTTGATTTTTGTTGCCATCTCCTCATATTGTCCACGACGGATGTCTGCAAGATTTTCTCGATGCGGTGCGCTTGCCGATTGCTCATATAGAGTCACACTGATCTGCGCATCGTTTCCGATCCTCTCGGCTAGAGACTTTGATAATTCAATTGCCTCCTCCATTGATATTCCATCGATCGGAATAAGAGGGATCACATCGACTGCACCCATTCTTGGATGACCGCCATGATGCTTTGTCATATCGATCAGTTCACAAGCTTTTTTTGCAAGTCGATAAGTTGCTTCAATGACAGCTTCCGGTTCCCCAAGGTATGTGATCACGGTACGATTATGATCTTTGTCGGATGGATAGCTGATCAATTTGACTCCTTCGACTTGACGAACCTCGTTTACAATTTGTTCCACTTTTTCTAAATCGGTTCCTTCGCTGATGTTTGGAACACATTCCAGTATTCTTGGCATGATGATCTCCTTTGTTTTTTATTCTATGTTTACTTTATCACAGCTTGTCAAAATAATAAAGGGGGTAGGTGAAATTCACAGCATAAGATCTAAAATTTTATAAAAGAATTTTTTGTCCGCTATTATCAAGATCGGCTCCAATAAAAGGAAGTCAACGATTGGATCCGTGAGATATTAGGGAAGCGCTTATTTGATCTTAACGCGGGCTCCGTTTGAAAAATCATTATTGTTCGGATCTGTGACGATCCGGTCGTTTTCATCTAATCCTTCCAAGACTTCGGCTTCATATGCTCCGATATATCCGAGGCTGATCTCGGTCTTTTCTAATCGATCTTCACTTATTTTCCAAACATAGCTTTTGTTATCATCTTCGAAATAGGAGGTTTTATCAATGACCAGTACATTATCCTTTCGAAATGCATCGAAGACGACATCCACGCCGTATCCATCTTTCAAAGATCCACTTTGTAGCAGCTTTGCTTTCACTTCGACCCGCTGTTCCTCCAATCCCAGCGACGAGATATTCTGATGCGCGAAATCATTGATATGCGTAATCTCTGCTGGGTATTGGATATCACCGGCATAAGTTTTTTGGATGACCCGAATTTGCTGACCTATTTTTAGTGCAGGAATATTTTTGGTAAGCACTTTGCTGGATACGATCAGATCATTCGTTGATGCGATTTCTATGATGGGTTGGATAGCTTGAGCATAACCGCCTGATTTACCAAGAGAATGTTTGACCATTCCGTCAACCGGTGCCAAGATCGTTTTTCTTTTAAGCTTTTCTTCAATGTCTTGAAGTTGTACTTCTAAAGCATCGATTTGTCCCCCATAAAACTGCTTTGAGCCGGGTTTTTCAATTTTTTTGTCTTGAAGTTCTTTAAGCTGTGTTTCTTTTATGGAGAGGTCATTTTTAGCATTGTTATATAGATTTTGAGCATTTTCCAATTCGATTTTTGAACTGCCGCCCAGCTCATATAGTGATTTGATGCGATCGTAATTCTTTATTGCATCTTCCAGATTCGTTTTTGCAGACTCGATCGCGATCCTTGCTATTTCAAGCTGATTGTCGGTAACCGCTGACAGACTGATATTTTGTTGACCACGAATCGATTGGATCTGGGCAACTAGTTGATCTTTTTGGAGGAGAAGAATCTCATCATCCATTATAAGGATTGGATCGCCTTTTTTGACAGAACTTCCTTCTTCGAGGATCTGTAGGATCTTTCCATCATAAGGCACATAGATGGAGTGGTTGCGATTCGATTCGATCAGTCCTTCTTCACGGAAGGAATCAACAAGAGAACCACGAATGACATTACTGGAGGAAACCTCAAAAGGTCGAGTTTTTTGATATAGGACCAGCAGTATGATGATGAGCAGGATCATGGTAAAAAGGATGTATTTTACATGTTTTTTCATTAGGACCTCCTATTCATCCGCCTTGAGAGCGTCTGATAGTTTTAGATTTTGTATTTTTTGTGAGGCAGAGAATTGCGCCAATGCAATAATGATCAATGTGATGGAACCGCCGATAATAAATGATATATGATCGACTTCAAAGTCGAGGGAGAACATATCATTACTGGAAGCGACACCGATCGCTTGGACCATTGCCGAAGTGAGAGGGATTCCAAGAGGGATGGCGATCATTGTAATAAGCCATTGTTCTAATTTTACGATCCCGATCACTTCTTTTTCGGACATCCCCATGACAAGCAGGGAAGCAAATTCTT
>JAUNKR010000012.1 GCA_030532705.1 Peptostreptococcaceae bacterium | reverse complement strand
ATACCAGAAACTATGAGTCATTATTTATCTGTTGCACTTATATTGTATATTCAAGTATAGTAAAAGTGATCCATCTTACTTTAGCAATCTGAGATCCTATAATATCCTTCAAGACTTATCGAATCAAGAACAAAGTTATTGTCAAAAACAATGCCGGTTTGTAATAGCGTTTGTGTAATTTTATTCTTCATCAAAACGATCTTCACTTGATGGCATGCGTCTTTCAACTCTTTGCCTTTTATTCCTAGCCCCATTTTGAGCAGGTCGATGCATTCAAAGTTTTCATCTTCAGAATAATTTTTCTCATTATATAAGGAAGTACAGATCATGTCTCGGTAAGGCCCGATATACAACAAAGCATTCTCCCCAAAATCAAAGAAGATCCGATCGTTCGGTGACAATAAAAGCAAGGCTTTGTTATCTCGTTTGATGATTTCCTCCTGATCGTATTGCTTTTTCCTATAGAAATAGATCCTTTGCGGAGTTTTTTGGAGCATATCTGCAAAATAAAAAATCTGGTGGTAGTCCTTACCTTCTTCATACGCCAAAATTAGCTCATATAAGGTATAGCAGGTAATGGACTTGATGGGATCTTTTTCACAAGAATAGGAATGAGATTCTTCCGTTCCCAAAACTTCTAACAATTCTTTCCTCCAGTCCACCTCTTCATCATCATCAAAGGAATACAAATAATTCCGCGCCTTGTCATTATCCGTTTTTGAGCAAGCCATTTCCTCAAAGCGATCTAAAATCAATTTATATAATTCCACATAATGAGGACTGCTCACATTATACGAAAGATACATCAAAAACTCGATCAGATCTTCTTTTTCAAAAGATACCATCTCATGTTCACATATGATCTTAAAAAGCTTGATAAAAGCATAAGTATGTCGGTTTTCTATCTTATATAGGTACTCTCTAAAAAGTGGCGAGTCTCCATAAAGATGATTTCTTAAAAGATCTTCATCAGAGGTTTGGACGCACTCTGCCTTCAACTCTTTGGAGATATAGTATGCAGGATCTGATATTGTCTGTTCAATATAGTTATCGTATCGGTCTTCATATTGGTCCAAGCTATACTTTTTTGTTAAAAATCCCAGATACTCTATACTCGAATCTCGATGCATTGCTTTCGACAATCCTCCGGCATATCGTATTGGAGAAAGCTCATACTCTACTTCGCCTTCGGAAGCAAACGAGCGCAAAAGCCGGAGCGCATAGACCCCCGTAAACTCATCCTCTTCCATTTCTATCTCAAGACCTTTGATAAGCTTTCGAATCTCATCGATATTTGGCTTTTCTTGATAACATTCTCTATACAAGCGATTTAATATGTTATTCATTTGATCCCCTTAATAATTTGCAGCTATAAGTAATAAATATACTCTACCAAAGCATTTTCAAAGAATTTGCATAATATTATTCTTTAAGCAGATTTCTAAATTAAGCTTTATAAGTTCACCGGTATCAAATCTTACCTTGATCACTTCTCCATTAACTGATGTTATTGTCCCCATGCCTCGATTTTTATGTTTTACACGTTGATTAATTCTCACTATTTTTTTCTGATTCTTCTTTATAGATTCATGAACTACTTTCTGTTTAGTATAATCCGAAGGCTTTTCTTTATACATCAAGCAATGCGAAGATCCTACACATTTTGTTGTCAGCATCATACAAGTTTTTTTATCTTGTTTCAAATGAATACAGCGAAACTTGCTTCTTCGATCATCATTTTTTGTAATATACGTTATTCTTGTTGCTCCTTCATAAAAATGCCCCTCTTTTTTCACTACTCTCCCCCATCTTTATTTTCTTAATATAAAATCTATACTTATCTCAAACAAAAGCTTCTTTCTCTATGTATAACGGAGAGTAGAAAAGTTACTTTATTCTACCCTCCTCAAATTACCTCATATCATATATTCATAATTTTATCGTAATACTACTGACTATTGTTAATACTTTAGAATCATAAAGCAGAAAATTTATCTTTATTCAAAGAACAGATCTGCCAGATCTTTTGCCTCGACCGCTCCAAAGTATTTGGGAAGTTCAAAACGCATAAATACTTTTTCGATGCTTGCTTTATCATAGTCCGTTCCTTCCAAAGCGGAAACGATCTCGCTGACATCTTCCGTCCCGAAAAAATCTCCGAGAATATTGACATCCTTGAGTTTGCCACTGACGATATTCGTTGAGATCTCGACCCAGCCGAATGGGAATTTTGCTCCATTGCGGAAGCTTCCTTTTGGTGATTGTCCCCAATTCCATTCTTTTCTACCGAAACGACTTTCCTTGATCTTGAGGATCTCTTGATGATCCTGCTCCGTAAGTTTGTACTCACGGGGTTCTTCGCCGAATTGTTTGAAGATCTCTTGGAGCAACAATGCTTTAAAGTCGTTGACATCTTTATCGCTCCCTAAATAGGGTTTGATATTTGTGACACGCGCCCGAACGGAGGCGATGCCCTTTGTTACAAGTTTTTCCGGTCGTACATTCAGCGCGGAGGCAAGGGATTCCATTTTGACATCAAAAAGGATACATCCATTGGACAAAACACGCCCTTTCCAGATCGATTGAGATGCCCCGATGACCTTTTTGCCATCGACGGTGATGTCATTTCGTCCGGAAAGCTCGGCATCAACGCCCATCGCCCGTAGCGCAGCCACGATTGGTTTATAATAGAGCGAAAAATCGATCTTGCCCGCTCCCCGATCCTTTGTTACAAAAGAAAAGTTGAGATTTCCCAGATCATGGTACACTGCACCACCGCCTGTGATCCGACGAACGACCTTGACTTGATTTTCTTCGATATATTCCCGATTGATCTCTGCCCAAGCGTTTTGGTTCTTCCCGATGATCACTGCCGGCTCATTTTGCCAGAGGGTAACATATTCGTCTTCATCGAGCGGAAGATATTTGAAAAGATATTCCTCAAACGAAAGATTGTATTCCGGATCAAAAGAATGGGATTCTACATAAAGCATTATTTTTTCCTCCTTGCAGGCGCCATGTGGATCGCCTGACCGAAGATACCGGCTGTAGATTCCGCAACAGTCTCAGATAAAGTTGGATGCGCATGGATCGCACGGAGCACATCTTTTACGCTCATTTCATTAGCGATCGCCAAAGTACATTCGGAGATCAGATCGTTGGCATGCGGCCCAAGGATATGTGCTCCAAGCAGTTTGCCTTCCGGTGTTGCAAGGATCTTGACCAAACCGTCTCCTTCCCCAAGCGAAAGCGCTTTACCATTTGCGGCAAAGTTGAATTTGGATGCATTGTATTCGATGCCTGCCTCTTTCAGCTCCTCTTCCGTTGCACCGACATGTGCCACTTCATTCAATGTGAAGACACAGTTCGGATAGATCTTCATATTGATGTCCGGCTTATGTCCCATCAGGATCTCTGCGACCGCTTCACCTTGTGCGCTGGCAACATGTGCAAGCTGAGGATTGTTTTTTACCACGTCGCCGATTGCATAGATCCCCTCGATATTGGTTTCAAAATTCTCATTTACGATAATTCCCTTCGCATCATGCTCCAAACCCAGTCCGTCCAGCCCAAGTCCGTCATATACCGGTCCTCGACCGCTCGCGATCAGAACATAATCTCCGACTACTTCTACGATCTCTTCTTTCGTTTTGTACTGAGCGACCACCCGAAGCTGATCTCCTTCCCGCTTGATCTCTTTTGCACGAATATCATTGTATGCTTCGATCCCTTGTTTTTTGAGCAGTGGGAACAATCTTCTTCCGATCTCTTTGTCTGCATTTTTCAAAATTCTCGAGGACAACAGGATCACATGGCTACCAAGCTCCTGATAGATACTTGCAAACTCCAGCCCGATCACGCCACCTCCTACAACGATCAAAGTTTTCGGGATCTCTTTAAGTTCCAAAAGTTCATCCGAAGTGATAACGCCTTCCGAATCGATCCCCTTTGTCTCCGTCATTTCCGGACGACTTCCTGTGGCAATGATGATCGCATCGGTTTGTACACTTTCTTTGGCTCCATCTGCAAGAGTGATGTCCACCTGATTTTTGTTGACGATGCTCGCTTCTCCGGCAAAATACTTGATGTTCGGGTACGCCTTCACCAATTGCTCGATCCCTCCGACCAATGTATCGACGACCTTTTTCTTTCGATCATACAGCAAAGAGCCGTCCACCGTCGGTGCCCCGTTACCGAGGATCGCAAATTCTTCTCCTCGCTTGATCTGGTGCATAAGCTCCGCTGTTTTATATAATGTTTTTGTCGGAATACAGCCTCGATTCAAGCAAGTCCCGCCCAATCGGTCCTTTTCTACCAGCACGACTTCTGCACCAAGCTGTGCCGCACGGATCGCAGCGACATATCCTCCCGGTCCGCCTCCGATCACTGTAATTGTTTTTGACATATTTCCTCCTGTATTCAAAAACGGAGAGGAGTCTTTGCCCCTCTCCTAAATCTAAATTTATTCTTTTGTATATTTCAAGATCGGCTTACGAGCTGCCAACGCCTCATCCGGTCTTCTTACCAAAGTGGTATGCGGTGCTGATTTAAGCTCTTCCGGATTTTCTTTCGCTTCTCTTGCAATGGTCTTCATCGCATCGATGAAAGCATCCAGCGTTTCTTTGCTCTCGGTCTCTGTCGGCTCGATCATCAATGCCTCATGCACGATCAACGGGAAGTAGATCGTAGGCGGATGGAATCCTTTGTCCATCAAACGTTTCGCTACATCCAGCGTAGATACTGCGCCACCTGCATTGTCTTTTAAGCCGGCAAAAACACATTCGTGCTTACAAGTTCTGTCATAAGAGATCTTGTAATCATCCTTCAGACATTCTTTCACATAGTTTGCGTTTAGAACTGCAACCGTCGATGCCTCTTTCAATCCGTCGCATCCCATCATCAAGATGTAAGTGTATGCACGGACCATCATCGCAAAATGTCCTTGGAAGTCTTTTACTCTACCCATAGAGTTCGGAATATTATAGTCTAGGAAATATCTGTCTCCATCCTTTGCAACAGTAGGTGTTGGAAGGAACGGCTCCAAGATCTTTTTCACACCGACCGGACCGCATCCGGGGCCACCGCCACCATGCGGTGTCGTCAATGTTTTGTGGATATTCAAGTGAACAACGTCAAATCCCATGTCTCCAGGTCTTGCATGTCCCATGATCGCATTGGCATTTGCACCGTCATAGTAAACAAGTCCGCCTGCCTGATGGATGATGTCTGTGATCTCCTGGATATGAGTTTCGAACAGACCTACCGTATTCGGGTTTGTTAGCATCAATGCACAAGTATCGTCCCCAACGACCGCTTTGAGCGATTCAATATCGACCAAACCGTTTTCGTCCGACTTTACTTCCACCACGCTACATCCAGCCATCGCTGCTGTTGCAGGGTTTGTTCCATGCGCAGAATCCGGTACGATGATTTTGTCTCGCTTCATATCGCCACGATGCTCGTGGTAAGCCTTGATCATATTTACACCGGTAAACTCTCCGTGAGCCCCCGCTGCAGGATTCAATGTCATCTTATCCATTCCGGTGATCTCGCAAAGCGCGTTGTCAAGCTCATACATCAAACGAAGCGCACCCTGTACTGTCGATTCATCCTGAAGAGGATGTATATTTGCAAAGCCCTCAAGGCGTGCCATCTGCTCGTTGATCTTCGGATTATACTTCATCGTACAAGATCCCAGCGGATAAAAACCGGTGTCGATCCCAAAGTTCTTTTGGGAAAGATTGGTATAGTGACGGATGATATCCAGCTCAAAAAGCTCCGGAAACTCCACTTCTTCATTTCGTAAAAATTCAGATGGAATATTCTTTGTCTCCGGTACATCCAACTCTGGCAGGGAGTATGCTCGACGACCTTCTACCGAAAGGTCAAAAATCATTTTATCGTAATTTTTCATTTATATTCCCTCCAATACTTCACATAAGCGGTCGATTTCCTCTTTTGTACGCTTTTCGGTCACTGCATATAGGATCGCATTCTTGTACTCAGGGAAATCTTTGCCCAACGCATAACCACCCATAATGCCGGCATCCAATAGCGCCTTGTTGATCTTTTCCGGATCGATATCGCTTGTCAATGCAAACTCCATAAAGAACGGATGCTTGAACAATGGCTTGAACTTGCCGCTTGCCGTAAGCTTTTCAAAAGCATAATGCGCTTTTGAAGTTGCCTGAAGACCGACTTCACGCATTCCCTGCTTACCCATCGTACACATATAGATGGTCGCAGCCAAAGTCATCAAACCTTGGTTTGTACAAATATTAGAGGTCGCTTTTTCACGACGGATATGCTGCTCTCTCGCTGCCAAAGTCAATACGAACGAACGCTTACCGTCCATATCGACCGTCTGTCCTACCAGACGTCCCGGCAACTTTCTCATATATTCTTCTTTTGAAGCGATGATGCCCAAGTAAGGTCCACCATAATTAAGCGAAAGACCAAGGCCTTGTGCTTCGCCTACCACAACATCCACATCATACTCGCTCGGCTTCTTGAGCACGCCAAGAGTAAACGGATCCGTTGCCAAGATCATTGCACATTTCTTTACGCTATGCGTGATCTCAGTCGCTTTTGCCACATCTTCCAAACATCCGAAGAAGTTCGGACTTTGGATAATAACACCGGCTGTATTCGGTGTGATCTTCTTCGCAAGATCATCCAGATCGGTGACACCATCTGCAATGTCCACTTCGATCAAAGTGATCGCCTGACCATGACAGTATGTCTTTAGGATCTCCATCGCCTGCGGATTCACAGACTTGGAAACTACGATCTCTTTTCTTCTTGCATAGTTGCAAGCCATGATCGCCGCCTCCGCATAAGCCGTTCCGCCATCATATAACGATGCATTCGCCACATCCATTCCGGTCAAACGAGTGATCAATGTCTGGAACTCAAATACATATTGAAGCGTTCCCTGGCTGATCTCCGGCTGATATGGTGTGTACGCTGTATAATACTCGGATCTTGAGATCAATGCATCAACGATCGATGGGATATAGTGGTCATAAGCTCCCGCTCCCAAGAAACAGGTCAAGTCATTCACGCTTTTGTTTTCCGCAGCGCGCTCCTTCATCCATTTGACCACTTCCATTTCATTCTTATGCTTTGGTAAATTCAGATCCTTTGTCAAACGAAACGCGGCAGGGATATCATCGAACAGCTGATCCGTAGATGCTAAGCCGATCTTATCGAGCATCGCCTTCTTGTCCGCCTCCGTTGTAGGGATATATGGATACATTCTATTCCTCCTTTGATGAAAATTCTTCATAAGCCTCTGGGCTCATCAGACCATCCAGCTCACCCGCATCTGCAAGCGAGATCTTAACCATCCAGTTTGCATAGCAGTCGCTGTTGATCAACGCAGGATCATCATTCAATGCTTCATTTACTTCTTCCACTTTTCCGCCGGCAGGCATATTAACATCCGCCGCAGTCTTTACAGACTCTACCGATGCAAAAGCCTCTCCCTTGCCGAACTCATCACCAACTTCCGGAAGCTCAACATAAACGATGTCTCCCAAATGACTTTGTGCAAAATCAGTGATCCCGATAAATGCTACATCTCCGTCGACCTTGATCCACTCATGATCCTGTGTATATAATAGTCCTTTTTCTACTTTCATTTTTACATCCTCCTGTAAACTATTTACTCTTTGTATTTTTATTCAAAAATCTTTTCGAGATCAACTTCGCATCGACCTCACGGTTTCTTACAAGAACCTTAACATCACTGTCAAGAACGGCCTTGTCCGCTTCAAGCAAAACATTTGCGATCGCTTTTTTAAGTGTCGGGCTGAGGTATCCGGTCGTTACATGACCGATCTCCTTCCCATCCTTCACGATCTTCATCCCTTCACGAGCGATCCCTTTACCCAAAAGCTCCAAGCCGATGATCTTTCGCGGTGCTCCTGCCGCATGCTGCTCACTTAGCGCTTTCTTTCCGATAAAATCTTCTTTCTCAAGATCCACAAAGAATTTGAATCCCGCTTCAAGTGGCGTGATCTCCGCGGAGATCTCATGACCATACAGTGGAAGTGCAGCCTCAAATCGAAGGGTGTCACGGCATCCTAAGCCACAAGGCTCGATACCGAATTCAGCGCCCGCCTCCAAAACGGCATTCCAAACTTTTACGATCCCCTCACGTGTTGAATAGACCTCAAAACCATCTTCTCCGGTATAACCGGTTCTTGAGATCATACACTCCACGCCTGCGATCATCACATTGCGACGAAATGCAAAAAACGGGATCGACGATAGATCATGATCGGTCAGTTTTTGTAAAGTTTTCTCAGCATTCGGTCCTTGAACCGCTACCTCGCCCGTTTCATCCGAAACATTCTTTACCTCTACATCAAAGCCTTCCTTATGATCCAATATCCATTGATAGTCCTTATCCACATTGGCAGCATTCACTACCAAGTAGATGTCCTCTTCTGACGCTTTGTAAGTCAACAGATCATCCACAACTCCACCGTTTTCGTCGCACAGGAATCCATAGATCACCCGTCCGTCCGCCAACGTCTGGATATTATTTGTTGTCAGATAGTCTGCAAAGCGTCTTGCATCCTTCCCAAGAAGAGTAATCTCCCCCATGTGCGAAACATCAAACATTCCTACGCGATTTCGAACCGCTTCATGTTCCGGAACAAGACCCTTATACTCCACCGGAAGAAACCAGCCGGCATAGTCTACCACTTTTCCGCCTGCCTTTAGATGCTCCTCATACAGAGGTGTCTTTTTTGCCATAATTTGTTTCACTCTCCTTCATTCAAATTACTCATGCTGCAGTGATCCCTCACCATCATCGGCATGAGCCTACAAATTTCAGTTTACATTTATATTATAATAAAATTTCTGCCGTCTGTCTATGGAAAAACGTTTTTATTTCCGATTATTTTAATAGGGTTTATTCGGGCCTCTCCATTTCGATTTTTTACGCCCTTATCCCAAGCTCTCCCCCTTCACTCTTATCTGCTCCGGCGGTACGACCTTGGCGAACCCCGACCTTTGATCTATCCTTCGATCATTTTCATAAATTCTTCCTCGTCGATCACTCGAATGCCCAATTTATGTGCTTTTTCGAGTTTGGATCCGGCTTCTTCGCCTGCCAATACGATCGAGGTATTCTTGCTGACGGAGCCGACGACTTCGCCACCATTTTTTTCGATCAGTGCACCGGCTTCGCTTCGCTTCAGCGTCGGAAGCGTACCGGTGAGCACGAATTTCAATCCGCTCAATTTCTGAGAATCCGCTTGGATCTCTTCCGTCGCCATATTGACGCCCAGCTCCTGCATATCTTTGATCAGCCGGCGATTTTCTTCATTTGTGAAGAAATCCGTGATGCTGTGTGCCATCCTGATCCCAAAATCCGGAAGCTCCAGAAGCTGCTCTACGCTTGCTCCCATCAACGCATCCATCGAGCCGAAGGATTTTTGAAGCGTTTTGGATGCTTTCTCCCCGATAAAATCGATCCCCAGACCGAAGATCAATCGATAAAGCTCCTGTTTTTTGGACGCTTCGATCGCATCGATCAGATTTTTTGAAGATTTTTCTTTAAAACCTTCCATCGAAAGAAAATCTTCCATCTTCAACCGATAGATATCTGCGATGCTCTTGATCAATCCATTGTCATACAGTTTATTGACGATCGATGTCCCGAGTTTGTCGATATCCATCGCCTGCTTGGAAACAAAGTGGATGATCGAGCGTTTGATCCTTGCCGGACAGGAGATGTTCAAACATTTGTATGCCGCCTCGCCTTCTTCACGCACGACATCGCTTTGACATTCCGGACAATGCAACGGCAAATGGTATTTTTGCTCCGCCCCCGTTCTTTTCGAAGCGATGACCTCTAGCACCTCCGGAATGATCTCCCCGGCTTTTTGGATGATGACATGGTCCCCGATCCGAATGTCTTTTTGGTCGATAATATCCTGATTGTGAAGCGTCGCACGGCTGACCGTACTGCCCGAGATAAAGACCGGCTCCAAAATAGCGGTCGGAGTCAAAACCCCTGTACGTCCCACCTGTACTTCGATATCGAGTATTTTGGTCTCCTTTTTCTCCGCCGGGAATTTGTATGCTGTTGCCCATCGCGGTGTCTTCGAGGTCGTTCCCAATCGTTCCCGATCCTGTACATCATTGACCTTGATCACGATCCCGTCGATGTCAAAATCCAATTGATCCTTTTTCTCTCCGATCTCCTCGATCAAATGCCATACCTCTTGGATACTCTTACATACTTTTCTGCAAGGGCTGACCGGAAAACCGAGTTCGCTCAAAAAATTCAGCATCTCTTCATGCTTCTTATGCTCCATCAGATCACTCTCCACATTGAAGATAAAGATCGACAGCGGCCGCTTTGCCGTGATCTTCGGATCGAGCTGGCGCAAAGAGCCCGAAGCCGCATTTCGAGGATTCGCAAAAGTCTGCAAGCCGTCCTTCTCCTGCTTTTGATTCATCTTTGCAAAAGCTTTTTTCCCGATATATACCTCTCCGCGCACGACCAAAGATCCCAAATAATCGATCTTTTGCGGGATCTCGCGGATCGTCTTAAGGTTATGCGTCACATCCTCCCCTACGACGCCGTCTCCACGCGTTCCGCCACGCACCAATACTCCGTTCTCGTATTCCAGCGACACGGAAAGACCGTCGATCTTATACTCGACGACATATTCCGCATTCGGAACGACCCCTCGCACTCTTGCATCAAAGTCCGAGAGTTCCCCTTCACTGAATACATTCCCCAGCGAGAGCATCTGCCGCGCATGATGATATGGCGAAAAACCTTCCACCGCCTTCCCGCCGACATGCATCGTCGGAGAAGCCGGATCCATAAACTGAGGATATTCCGCCTCCAGTTTCATCAGTTCCTGCATCAGCGCATCGAATTCAAAATCACTGACTACGCTCTCATCTTTCTCATAATACTGTTCATTATAATATCTTAGTTTCGCAACAAGATCCGCCATTTTTTGTTGAACCGCTTTTTCATGCTCCTGACCCCTCATACTCACTCCTGCCTTTTCTATTTTGTTCTCCAAACGCTTTACTTTCCTCCATTATTTTATCATAGCGCCGGTGAATCGTAAACAAATTTTGCCTGCCTCCACTGCCTCGATCTCCTGACTTTAACGACATCCAACAAGCTCTCACCTTACATTTTTTCTCTCTACTACGCTAAGTTTTCGATCTCCAAAAAATCCCTTGCCGATTTGTAACCTTTGTAACTTTTCCCTGTAAAAAATCGTTTTTAGATTACATTTGTGTTACCTTTGTCTAATTTCAAAGAATTCTTTCCTATTATTTGATATAATGATCAGAGTATGTATGAGGAGGCGAATATGCTAAATACAAAAAAAGCCACCATCAAGGATGTCGCGGCGGCCGCTAATGTATCCATCGGTACAGTGGATCGCGTGATGCACGCTCGAGGAGGCGTCTCCAAAGAGACCGAAGAAAAGATCAAAAAGATCGCTAAGGAACTGAACTATTCTCCAAGCTCGGTCGCAAGAGCCCTCGTTGCCAAGCGCAATCCCATAAAGATCGCTGTCGTATATCCGGATGCGGAACCGCACTTCTGGTCACAGGTCGAAAAAGGCGTACAGGACTTCGAACGCTCCTACTCCTTTTACGGTGTCGAGATCATCCCATGCAAAACATCCAGTTATCGAATCGATGACCAGATCAAATTATTTGAGGAATTTGCGAGATCGGATATCAAAGGTATCGCCGCGATTCCCTATAATTCATATAAACTGAACCCTTATATTGCAAAACTCGTGCAAAACGGCATCACCGTCAACACCTTCATCTCCGATGCGCCAAACAGCCTGCGTGAGAGCTATACCGGCTTGGACGACGTGGCAGCCGGCGAGATCGCCGCACATCTGATGGGTCTGTACCTGAAGGGAAAAGGTAAGATCGCGATCGTCGGTGTCCATCGTGATGTGCTTTGCATCGAAAACCGTATCCTAGGATTTATCTCGTCCGTACATAAGGATTTTTCGGAGCTTAAATTGGAAAGGATCTTCAACACGAGAATGCTCAGCGATGCGCATGAAAATCTCTACATCGAAGAGATGAATGAGCTGACAAATCACGTACTGGAGACCAATCCGGATCTCGACGGGATCTATGTTACCAACTCGATGACTCAACATGTGGCGAAAGTCATCCGCGAGCAAAAAAAGGGCGATGACATCGTCGTGATCGGGCATGAACTTTCCAATGACATCATCACCTCGATCCAAGATGGTGTGATCAATGCGTCGATCTACCAAAATCCGCGCCATGTTGTATTCAGTTGCCTCAAAAACTTATACAAAAGCATCACGGGTAAAAAGAAAGCGACCTCACAAAACAATTACATTTTTCCACATATCGTCAATCGGCAAAATGTTCCCTTTGTCAAAGAGATCTATAGCCATGACGACTGGATATTTTGATATGCCGATTGAAAGGACCATTATGAACACAAAAAAAATATTGAGCATACTGTCGATCTGTATGCTTCTTGCAACAAGTTTTTCATTTGCCGATGGCGATCCTTTGTTTGATGTGCCAACAAAACCCGAAGAACAAACGACGGAGCCTTCGATTGATCCCAATGCACCGACCGATCCGACGACTCAAGCGCCGGCAAAACCTCAGGAATCGACAAAGCCTGTGGAAACACCTGCTCCTGAAAATCCGGCGAACGCACCGAAAACCGTTCGTCTGACCCTCGGAAGCAAGACGGCGATGGTCAACGGCAAGGAAGTCAAGCTCACTGTGCCGGCGCAGGCGATCGACGGCAGGACCTATCTGCCGATGCGATTTTTAGCGGAGCAGGTGCTCAACGCATCCCCTGCTTTTGACAAAAAAACAAAGCAGATCACCGTCAAAACAGCGAACACAAAAGTGACCGTTACTTTGGATAAAAAAGAAGCGATCGTCAACGGAAAAAAAGTCACCTTGGAAGAAGCGCCGCTCTCAAAAAACAACACGACCCTTCTTCCCGTCAAATTCTTTGCAACCCATTTTGGACTCAGCATCCATTATGATGCTGCAAAAAAAGAAGTGAGCATCAAAGAAAAAGTGGCCGATGTCAATCCGCCGGTCGCCGATCTCGAATTTATACAACCAAGCTACATCCAAGGCCAAAAGATCGAATACACCGACAAAAGCAGCGATGTGGACGGCGATGCGATCGTAAAAAGAGAATTTGCGATCTCGACTGCACCGACTGTCAAAAATCCGGACATCAACAAACTGATGGAAACCGCTGCTCCCGGCGAATATGAGATCATGTACCGTGTTCAAAACAACAAAAAAGTTTGGAGTGAATGGACCAAAAAAACGCTGATCTTTATCAAAAATGAACCGCCAACATTATCCAATGTATCGGTCAACAAGACGGATATCGGACGAGGCGAGCAGTTTGAGATCCTCTACACCCAGGACAATGAGCCATGGGAAATGATCACTGACACGATCTGGACTTATCGCCATGAGAGCCAGGATCCATCCAAGGCGATCCCACAAAAACCGCTACGTTTCTTTACAGCGGGAAAATATTTTGTGACCTTACAACTAAAAGATGCCTACGGAAATCTCAGCGAACCGCACGAGCTTGAAGTCAAGATCAATGACCGGATCGTACAGACCCAGCTCGACTTTTTGGCAAAAGGCGGAGGATTTGTCAACACGACACTCGAAAATTACAATGGGACCAATTATCTGCAATTATTCCAAAACCTAGGCGATCTGACCTACGAGGACAAACCGGGACTTCTCATCATGAGCGACTCCCCGGAAAATGTCTTTGATTACGGGATCCTTTACCAAGATACGATCGCTGCTCAAAGAGGACGATTGCTGACCTACCATGTCAACAAGATCTCTGCGCCGAAAGCTTCGGGAGCCGGTGTCGTTGTCATCGTCGAAAATGTCGATATCGTTCCGGTCAACTTCAATTTGGAACGTACCGGTATGAAGGGACCTTCTCCGGATCCACATGAAGTCGGCGGAAAAGTTCTTGAAACGCACTTCTTGGCAACATCGCCATGGAAGACCACCACGATCGATGTCGGAAAATCCGCCATCGTTTATGACTCCCGTGAGCATCTCAATTGGAAGCCGAACAACTTGATCTCCATGCTCAGCGAGTTTGAGGCAACAGGCAGTGTCAAAATAACCGTTGCAGCCTTCGGTCCGACAACAAAATTGGAGCATCTGAGCCTATTGCCTAATCTACCACGTGATCAGCATCCTCGCGGCACATTCAATGTGGTCGAAAGAGATGCCGCGATCAATGTGCCGGCACGAGAATTCAGCAGTATATTGATCGGTAAAAGCGAAAGCGAATGGGTGACCGGTACTGACGGGATCACCGGCGAGACCGTTTCCAACCGTGGAAACTACGGAGTCGAATACAAGATCACCGTAACACCGGCAGAAGATACACTCATCTTCGTAAACTGCCGCGGAGGCGCATTCCGAGGCTTTATCGGATGGCCGGACGGCATCAACCGAACCGTGAGCAGCTATGGACCGCACGATGCAAGATACCTCGGTCGTATCCCGGGCGGAGAAAGTACCACCATTCGATATATGCTCGCAAACGGCTCCGCATCCCCTGTTCAGCTGGGATTCATTCCACGCTCTCAATGGGATAAATAAAATAACCGAAATAAATAGCAAAAGGAGAAACTTTTACCCTGTGGTAAGGTTTCTCCTTTTTGAATGTTTTTATATGATCTACTTGTTCCGACTATCCTTTTGGATTCGGTAAATCTTTGAGAACCGTCCTTCTTTCCTCCAAAATTCAACAAAAAAGCAGACCTTTTGATCTGCCATTTATCAAAGGCTTCTATTGCCCCCTATTTTCTTTATATCTTTGTCCATCGAAGTGAATACCTTCCGCTCGTTTTGTAAAAACGAAAGATCATATAATATCTTCCTTTGGGAACAAATGAACATTCACGTGTCGGATGATCCTTATCCAGCTTGAACAATAGCTTTTTGTCCCGATCGATCACTTCCACATGGATCTGCCCCTGCGTGTTCATGAGCCCGAAATCAAATCGGTATCTGTCCGTTTTGGGTCGAAACACCTTTTTGTGATAACCGGTGCAGGATGAACAGCTCCCAATTATTTCATCTTTGAAAAGACCCAACGTGCCATAGCTCCATCCCCACAACACGCTACGAAAATATCCGAACCCCGATAAATACAATAGATATACGCTCCCGCAAATCACCAGCGCAAGTATTATTGTCCATATCACATCCGCCATAGTCCCTCCATACGATCTACAAAAAAATGAGCCCATGATCCTTTGACCATAGGCTCGTGTTTTGTAAAATAGATGACCTCACCCTTTCCGGATGAGACAAGAGCCTTCGATTTTGAACAAATCAATGATTCATCAAACCGGCCTTTTCGATCACATAAAATGCCAATGAGATCAGGATCGCAACAACGCTTGCGAGCACCATGCCTTTAAGCTGGATCCCTGCAAAATTTAGTGCCAAACCGCTAAGGCCTGCTGTAAATACGACCGAAGTCAAGATCAGATTCTTAGATTGGCTGTAATCGACCTTTTCATCCACCAGCAATCGGATCCCCGATGCCCCGATCATTCCGTAAAGCAGGAAAGTTACTCCACCGATCACATTACCCGGGATCGTTTGGATCAAAGCCGCCAACGGCCCGATAAATGCCATCACGATCGAGATGATCGCCGCACCCGCAATGACCTGCACGCTATATACACCGGTCACCGCCATAACTCCGATATTCTCACCATAAGTTGTTGTCGGTACCCCACCGATCAATCCCGAAAGCATTGTCGAAAAGTTGTCCGCAAAAATACTTCGATGAAGACCCGGCTTTTTAAGAAGATCTCTTCCGATGATATTACTTGTCACCACCTGATGGCTGATATGCTCCGATGTGATGACCAAAAGCACCGGCAACATCGTCAAGGTCGCTTGAACGCTGAATTTCGGCAATTGATATTTCGGCAAGGTGAAAAGACTTGCTTCAAATACCGGTGTGAAATCGACCATTCCAAATGCCAAAGCCGCCACATAGCCACAAACGATCGCGATCAAGATCGGCACCGTCGAGAAAAAGTTTTTGAACATGACCGAACCAAAGACTGCCACGCCCAAAGTGATCAGAAACACGATCCAATCCTGCACGGTCGAGTTTTCGACCATAATATTGGCACCGGTCGAACCGCCCGCCACGGTAAGTCCCGCAAGCTCCAGTCCGATCAGCGCAACAACAGGCCCCATCGCTGCAGGTGGGAGCACCACATTGATCCAGTCCGTTCCAAAACGATAAATTATGTACGCTAAAACACATCCCAAAAATCCGACCACTGCAAAACCGCCTTGCGCATATTGGAATCCACTATTCGCAATGATGATCGCAGCCGGCCCCAAAAATGCAAAACTTGAGCCGAGATACGCAGGCGCGATCCCCTTCGTGATCGCAATGAACAACAAAGTCCCTACACCATTCATAAACAATACGATCCCCGGATCGATGTTAAAAATGATCGGAACGAGCACTGATGCCCCAAACATCGCAAAAGTGTGCTGTAAGCTAAGCGGAAAAAGCAAACCTCGTGGAACCTTCTCCTCAACCTGAATAATTTTTTTCGTCGACATATTCTCCTCCTTCTTATTCCTAAATAATTTTATCGAATATCCCCTAAAAATTCAACTTGTTTTACAAAAAAGAAAGGATTTTTTTCTTGAATTCAGCCTGCACTTGCAGCTACCCCGACCGATAAAATCCTATTTCCGGATCGCCCCCATAGAAAATGCTCCCCTAGTACAAAATAGCTCCATGAAAAATAACCTACCATTTCAAATAGAGTGCAGCATAAGAATGTATCCCGTTGTCAATTTTTATGATCCTTCCAATTTCTTAATTTCAAACCGGTCTCAATATAAGGATCCCCCCTTGGCACAAAAAAACAAGACCTTTCGATCTTGTTTTCCTGTATATTATTTTTTGATCAATTCATTTTCAGTGGAAAGTGTCGCTTTTGCTTCATTACTGAATTGTTGCAACGCTTTGCGTGCTTGTGCCATCGAGATCACTGTTCCGGCACCGCCGATACAGCCTCCCTCACAGCCCATACCTTCCAGAAGCATTCCGTTTTTCTTTCCTGCCTTCGCCAAGCGGATCATCTTCACGCATTCATGCAAGCCGTTTGCACTTTCGATCTGTATCACTGCGCTCGGATCAAGCTGTTTTGCCACACGGCTTACCGCATTTGCTACACCGCCTGCTGCCGCAAATCCACGTCCGACCGTCGATGCATCGTTTATGATCTCATCGGTCTCGATCTCCGACGGCTCGATATCCTTGGCAATGAACAATCCGAACAACTCTTCAAAGGTGATCACGAAATCCACATAGTCTTTGACATTATCATCGAGCGCTTCCAATTTTTTAGCTACGCAAGGGCCGATGAAAACGACTTTGGATTCCGGATCTTTTTTCTTTAGATAATGTGCCGTTGCGATCATCGGTGTTGCCGATTCGGAAATGTATGGCAACTGATCCGGGAACATTTTGCGAACCATGCCGAACCACGCCGGACAACAGCTCGTTCCCATATATGGACGCTTGTGCGGAACTTCATCCAAAAATTCCTGCGCTTCGTGGATCGTCTCGATATCTGCGCCAAGGCCCACCTCGACCACTTGCTTGAACCCGAGTCTTCGGATCGCCTCGAATACCTGAGAAGGACTTGCCATCGGTCCAAACTGCCCTACAAAAGCGGGCGCGATGATCGCATAGATATTGTTATTGGATTTGAGCGCTTTCACCAACTGGTAGATCTGCGATTTATCCGCAATCGCTGAGAATGGACAAGCTTGCATACAGTTTCCGCAAGAAACACATTTGTCATGGTCGATCTTCGCTCTCCCAAGCTCGTCGCTACCGATCGCATTGACACCGCAAGATACCGCACATGGACGATCATACATCACGATGATGCTATATGGACAAACATCTTTGCACCTTCCGCATTTGATACATTTGCTTTGATCGATATTCGCTTTTTTCTTATCCAAAGAGATCGCATTCACCGGGCAAATATTCTGACATGGATGGCCGATACAGCGTCTACAATGTGTCGTGACCTCATACGTTTTTGTCGGACATGCTTCGCATGCAAAAGGGATCACGTTGATCAGCGGTGCTTCATAGATCCGCTCATTCACATCGACCTCTTCTACTCCATCTGTCAAAGGTCCATACACTCCCGCACTTCGCACATCCAATCCCATCGCTAAACGAATACGCTCACCAACGATCGCTCGCTCCTTAAAAATATCATGTCGATATTTTGCTTCCTCTCCCGGCAGAATGTTAAATACCGACTTTGGCAGCTCACTCAGCGGTCGATCCTCATAAGCGATCGATGCTACCTCCGCAAACACTTTTCTCCTAATACTGATAATATCCGTAAAAATACCTAACATATGTATCTCCTGTTACTCCTTGCAAGTTCTACATTAACCTTAATAAAAAATTAAACATACCTTACTTTGTGGAAAGCTCCATGATCTTCTCCATAACGCCTTGAGTCGTAGCCTTGGTGATCACTTCATCATTGATCTTTACGACCGGAGTCAGATTGGAATCCTGACGGCAGTATTGCATGCATTTTGAAAAACCGAGATCCACTTCCGCTTCATAGCCTTGCTCTTTCAGATCGTCCACCAATGATTCAACGACATCAAACATTGACGATGCCCCTGCCATCATACATTTCGATCCTGAACAAATCTCTACCTTAATCATAACATTCTCCTTTCAACACAAACCTATTATTAACTATATATGAAATCCTACGTTTTGTAAATAACATTTATAAAATCTATGTTTGAAAATTACCGAAGTTCTGTTTCCGCCAAAAACTTCCTAACAAAGTCTTCGGCGGAGCAGTCCCTCGGCAACCTTTTAGTCTATTCTTTTGATCTTATAATTTCCCACATTTTCAGAGTACATTCTTATTACCAAAGGAATTCCGATCACAAAGACGAGCCCGATCCCTAGCCCGATATCAAAGAGGAATTTTCCGGTGATCTCAGGATCTGAGAATATCAGCGGCAAAGTTTCCCGATATGCTTCAAAATAAGTCAGGTCCGGTATGTCCACTTTGTATGCCTGATATACATGCCATGCCCACTCACCGACACTGCCGGCAAAGATTGCTGCGATACATAGGATGAAGATGATGACGCTCGCAAATTTGCCGACTTTACCTCCCAGTTTTGCATAGCCTTGGAACGCAAGAGTAAATCCGATAATTCCTGCAAACCAAGCCCAAAAACCGAGCAGCCCCATGATCGCCCAAAGTACCCCGCCGATCAAAGCACCGCCAACGGCACCAAAAAGTCCCAGGAAAAAATTCTCCGGTCGCTGTGCGATCTCGGCGCGATTTTGATCCAATGATTCTTCCAGCAGATCGATCCCCGTTTCGCTCAAAAACTGATATCTTTCATTCACTTGTACCAGACGGACCGTTCCATCATCCATCCCCGTCACGAAACATCCGCTGCCATATCCATTGGAAGACAGATAAGAGGTAAGCGTTTCAAAAAAGTTGGACATGAATTCTTTAATACCTTTCTTGGTAAAAGGGATCTTAAAAAAGACCGAGATGCTTTTTCCCTGCAATTTCAGATCCTTTACCTCTTTGATATCCCGGATCTCCTGCAATTTATACTCTAATCGATCATCGTATTCATTGCGTGATGCCCCGATCCACATGAGCCCCGTCCTTGATTGATCATCCAGCTGGATAACGGTGTAGTAACCGTTCACTTTTCCATGATACACATTATTTGAGATCCTGGACATTCCATACTCTTGACTTAAAAACTTAAACCTTCCATTTTCAAACATAGATCCTCCAACATTTGTACTTACTGTCTAAACTTCCTATCAAATAACAAACAAATGATCCTCGAGCACAAGGACATCATGCCCCGCAACGATCATCTCATCTGTTGCGATCTCCACGATCATATAGTTTGCGACCTTTGGATCCTCTGAATCCAAATGGACGACAAAAAATTCATCGTTCACGACATCGGCGATCTCTTCATAGGCTCGTCCGACAAACCGTTTTTTGTAATCAAAGACGATCTCTCCGCTATCGAAATCTTCGATCTTGGCATGAAATCGCAGATCCTTGATCAAATAGGCACGCTTGCGATTGGTCTTGATCTCGACATCCCCATGTACATCGCGAACAAATTCGGTCTGCATCGTTTTCTTATCGATCTTATAGACCTCGTAACTTCCGATCTTTCTTCTGGATAAAAAGTCTCCTTTTTCTTTCAAGACAAAATCGTAGATCTGCTTTTTGTAGTAGATACTGTCATCGGTCTCCCCGACCAGCCGGATGCTTCCCTCCATCATCACATCGTCGATCTCATCAAAGCGGATCGTCTGCACCCCTTCTTTGATCTGCTTGATAAAGTTGACAAGCGGGATCGTCTTGATCGAGTTTCGATAGATCTGCTGCGGATCGATATCTTCATGCAGGTCATAGGCAAGCTCCACCTCTTCGGATGTGATCAGATCGTATTGCTCCTGCTCGCCCAGATAACATTCCTCAAGAAAAACTCTCGCATTTTTCCCCTTGCCCGAGACGATCATCGTTCCGATATTGATCTTAAATGCCTCGTCTTTGATCTCATAGTATTTCTTTTCTCTCACATCCAGCAAATAGAGGTCGTCAAAAAAATCCACGTCGATGAAGTCCGCATCGTAGCTCAAGCGGAACAGCAGATAGCCCGGCGCGAGAAAATCCATGCTTTTATAAACGAAACTGTCTTTTTCAAAACGAAAACCCAGGATATTCCTCTGGACTCCCGAGAGAAGATCGATCTCGTAAAACTCGATAAATTCCTCGTCTTCCAATGCGGTGATCGTTGCAAAATACATGAAGTTCGGATCCACTCGGGATGTTCCGTTCCAAAAGATCTGCGGTGTATCAAAATCATACAGCTCCTTGTATTGAACATGCTGCCCCTGATCCACTCGATTCATCTCATGGCTCGTGATATCATAGGCCCAGATCCCTTCGCTCCATGTATCATCCAAACTCGTCAGAAGCTTTTCAAAGAAAATGAATTCTCCATTGCGATTGATCGGCTTGAACAGGACCCTTGGCACTTCTTGCAGTACATTGAGACTTGTAAGGTTAAAAACTTGCATAAAATCCTCATTACTTTATGTTTCGGCTCCCCGGCTTCACATAAGGGATATTTTGTTTACACAAAGGACAGTCCTGCGGATCATAAGCATCGATCTCCAATTGGATCGCAGAGATGATCTCAATATCGACATTTCCTTTGGTACGATCGATGATCGAAGCAAGAGCCACGACTTCACCGCCCATGCTTTCCAAAAGCGCTTTAACTTCCAACGAAGATTTTGCAGTCGTGATCACATCCTCGCAGATCGCGATACGCTGACCTTTTTTCACTTCAAAACCTCGTCGAAGTTCCATCTTGCCATCGACACGCTCCGTGAAGATCGCCTCTACCCCGATCTGTCTTCCCAGCTCGTATGCTACGATGATCCCTCCCATTGCAGGTCCTACGAGCAGGTCGATGTTCATCGCCTTAAGCCTTTCAGCTACCGGTTTTAGGATCTTTTCCGCCTTATCCGGATAGCGGAGCACCTTGGCACATTGCACATAACGATTGGAATGTTTGCCTGATGTAAGTAAAAAATGACCTTCCAACAAGGCATCGCTTTCTTTTAGAATTTCGATCATATGATCCCCCTTATCTCTGCCAGAGTAATATTTTCTTTTGCCAAATATTCTTCCAACCCTTTTATTATATCATAACATACCATCGGATTGGCAAAATTTCCTGTTCCAACTTGGATCAATGTCGCACCGGCCATCACAAATTTGATCGCATCGATCGCCGAAGTAATCCCTCCCATCGCCATGACCGGCAATTTTACATTTTTGCAAACATCTCTTGTCATGCGCAATGCGATCGGTAGGATCGCCGGTCCGGACAGTCCTGCATAGATATTGTCAAACAGCGCCCTTTTATTCACTACGTCGATCTCCAGCGCCGTAAAAGTATTCACCAGCGAAAGTCCGTCTGCCCCTTCCGCTTCGATCGCTTTTGCCACTTCCACCAAATTATGCGCATTGGGAGAAAGCTTGACGACCAGCGGGAGGTCCGTCGTTTTGCGGATCTCTTTGGTGATAAAAGCCGCATCGCATGCATGGATCCCAAAAGCCATCCCGCCCTGCTTGACATTCGGGCAGGAGATATTCAGCTCGATGATGTCCACTCCGTCGTTCGACTTCGCATGCTCATCGATTAGTTCGACCGCTTGGACATAGCTCTCCAGATCCGAACCGCCGACATTGGCGATCACCACATTATTTTTGCTTTTCATAAAAGGCAGTTCATGCTCCAAAAAAGCTGCCACCCCCGGATTTTCCAGACCGATCGAGTTCATGATCCCCGAAGGCGTCTCCGTGATCCTTATCCCCTTGTTTCCTTCCCGCGGTTCAAGCGTCAGTCCCTTGGATGAGATCCCGCCCAGCATGGACACATCATAAAATTTATCAAATTCACGACCGAAGCCGAAGGTCCCTGATGCTCCGATCACGATATTCTTAAATTCTTTTCCAAATACGACTTCGCGCATCAAAACACCTCCCGTCCCAAAAATACCGGCCCGTCCTGGCAGACCTTTTTCATCCTGCCATCGACCTTACAACTACACGAAAGGCATGCGCCCACGCCGCAACCCATATGTTTTTCCATCGATACGAAGGCCTTCTCATGTTTTTGAGTGACTGCTGCCATCATCACCTCGGGACCGCAGGTAAAGATCTCGTCATATGCTCCAAAATCGACTGCATCGGTGATGATCCCTCCAATCTTAAGCCTCATATCCACATCCGAAAACAGCTCTCGGATGTTTGCGATCTCTTCTTCTGAATAAAGTCCGTCCCTGACGCCGATATAGACGACCGAGCCCTTGTTTTCTTTCGCCGTCAACAAGAGAGGTGCCATGCCGATCCCTCCGCCGACGAGAGCAAGTTTTCCCTGTGATCTCGGAAAACCGTTCCCATACGATCCATGGAGCAAGATCTCATCCTCCGCCTTCAGCCTTGAAAAGATCGCTGTTCCCTTTCCACGAACCGAATAAAGGAAACTGACCGAGTTTTTATCCGCATCAAAAATGCTGATCGGGCGATACAAGGTCATCTCCGCATCGATCGCTTTGAGCATAAAAAACTGCCCCGCCTTGACCTCATATTCTCCTTCGACCTTCATCAAAAACAGATCATGCGTGATCTGCCTGTTTTCAATGATCCTTGCTTTTTTTACCTGAAACATTCTTTCAATTCTCCCGCAAGCGTCTGCGAACGCTCCTTCAACACCTTTCGAAAATCGCCTTCGATCTTCGCCGTTAACCCTCTCGATACATTGATCACACCATTTTTTCTTTCGCGCACGAGCGATGCGATGTCTTCGATCTTCGCCCCCTGTGCACCGTAGCCCGGAATAAGCATAAACAGCTCCGATGCTGCCGCTCGAAGCAATGGGATATCATCCGCATTATTCACGCCGACCACGACACCGTAGCCTCCGAATCCTTCGTATCCTTCCAGCTCTTTGTTCCAATCGACGATCTTTCGGATCACCTTTTGGTACAAATATTCATCTCCGACCCTAAGATCCTGAAAATCTCTCGAGCCCGGATTCGAGGTCTTTCCGAGGATAAAAGCCCCTTTATTTTTAGTTGAGAAATATTTTGCATAAGGGCTGATCGCATCATGTCCCATATAAGCATTGAGCGTCAGAATATCCGCCTCAAGATCTCCTTCAAAATGACCCTTTGCATACATCTCCGCCGTCGATCCGATGTCGCCTCGCTTGATGTCGGCGATCGCGATATGACCCGAAGCACGTACCATCTCCAAGATCTTTTTGTATGCCAAAAGTCCTTCCAATCCGTATCCCTCATAGCAGGCGATCTGCATTTTATAGCATGCCGCATATTCTTTGGACGCTGCAATGATCTCCTTCGCATATTCTACAAACTGCTCCCCGATCGGCAGATCTCTCAGTTCCTGTGGAACATGGTCTTCCCGAAGGTCGATCCCCACACAGAGCGGACTACTCTCGATCGCGCGTCTTCTCAATTCATTCATTATCATAAAAATCCCTCCGAAACTCATGATCCATTGATCCTATCTGTTCTTATACAGCTTTCCGCCGGCAAAAGTATATTCGATGATCCCTTTTGCCTCCCATCCGTCATAAGGTGTATTTTTGCTTCTTGTCACAAAGCTTGTGCTGTCGATCTTGTACTCTTCATCGTTATATAGGACGAGATCTGCACGAGCTCCCTCACGGATGCGATTATCCACGCCCAAGATCTCCGATGGCGCATTGCTCATCAATGCGATCTGCGTTTGAAGCGGGATATCACAGCCGGAGAACACCTTACGGATCATTCCGAATGCGGTCTCGATATTCGCGATCCCCGGAGCTCCTTTTTCCTTATCTTCTTGGGTATGCGGCGCATGATCGGTCGCGATCGCATCGACCTGCCCGTTCTTTACTGCCGAAAGGATCGCCTGATTATCTTCCGCTGTACCGATCGGCGGATTGACACGATAGCTCAGATCGCTGCTGAAAATGTGGTGTGGCGATACCTCAAAGGTCACATTCAATCCATCTTGTTTCGCTTTGACGATCGCATCGATCGATCTTTTCTCGCTGATATGACAAAAATGGAGTCTTCCGCCGGTTTTTCTTGCAACTTCAATATTTCGGATGACCATATCGCTTTCCGGCTCGTCATGATCCATGATGATGAAATCAAGCTCCTTGGATTTTTCAAGCGCTTTTTCAAGGATCTCGACGCTGTCCACATTGCGACCGTCGTCGGAAAACACGAAAGTCTTCTTGCGCATTTTTTCAAAATCGACCGTTTCTTCCCCCTTGAGCCCGATCGTCACCGCCGAGGTCTGAATAACTTCCAGCGGGAGATCTTTCATTCCCTCCGCCACAGCGTCCAGCACTTCCGGCGAATCCGCTGTCGGCTTCGTATTTGCCATCGCTACGACCTTGGTATAGCCTCCCCGGATACATGCCGCCGAAGCTTCTTCAAAGGTCTGCTTGTATTCCTGCCCCGGATTCCGCAAGTGAAAATGAAGATCAACAAAGCTTGGCGACAAATAGCGGCCCTCCCCACTCAACACAAGCAATTTATCATTTTCAAATGCTTCTGCACATGACCCATTCGGCTTCTGCGCGATCCCTTTTTCTTCCAGATCCTTCTCCGACAGGATCTCCGGATGCATTCCCGCAAGTTTTTCGTCGATCTTTTCTTTGCCGATCAACAGGATCTTTTCCCCTTCGATCAACACATCATCCGTCCTGTCGATATATTTATCGATGATCCTCACATTATTTATTCTTATCATTATTCCTCCAATATTTCGATCGTAATATCTTTACCATTCTTTTCTTTGTTGTTTGTTGAAAGTTATTCGTTCTTTATCTAAAATCATTGCTCATTCATTTGGACAAGTGTCAATATCAATGCCATTCGGATGAACATTCCGTATCTTGCCTGCTGAAAATATTTTGCACGCGGATCCTGATCGACTCCCTCCGTGATCTCATTCACTCTAGGAAGCGGATGCAGTACGATCATCTCCTCTTTTCCGAGCTTCATCTTCTCCTCATCCAGCACGAAGGAATCCTTGAGGCGCTCATATTCTTCTTCGCTGTCAAAACGCTCCTTTTGGATCCTCGTCATATAGAGCACACCCGCTTTCGGGATCGCCTCTTCAAAATGCGCCGTCTCTTCAAAAGTGATGCCATCCGCTGTGAGCATCTCTTTGATATACTCCGGCATCGCCAGCTCTTTTGGCGAAACGAAGATAAAATGGTTGTTTTTATATCTTTTCATCGCTTTTGTCAACGAATGGACGGTCCTGCCGTATTTGAGGTCGCCGACCATCACGATCGTTAAATTGTCCAAACGATCCAGCTCGGATGAGATCGTCAGGAGGTCGGTCAAGGTCTGTGTCGGATGCTGATTGCCGCCATCCCCCGCATTGATGACCGGAACGGTCGCTACGCTCGCCGCCTCCATCGGTGCACCGACCTGATGATGTCGCATGGCGATGATATCCGCATAGCCCGATACGATCCTTGCCGTATCTTTCACCGTCTCTCCTTTGGAAACGGATGTGTTTTCAGCATTTGAAAATCCGATGACGCTTCCTCCCAGACGCAGCATCGCTGTCTCAAAACTCAATCTCGTTCTTGTGCTCGGCTCATAAAAAAGCGTTGCCAAGATACGACCTCTCAAAGCATCCATATAATTGCTCTGATTTGCCATAATATCCTTAGCAACGCTAATTAATGAAGAAATTTCCTCCACGCTAAAATCACTTATCTCTGTTAAGTGTCTCATATTTCCTCCTTGTTAGTCTCTCTGTACCAATTTAAAAGAGTTATCTTAATCTTATATATGATACTTCAAAATGACCGTCTTGTCAATCAGAAGCGACAAAACAAGGGCTGTCGCAGAATGAGATCTTTCATTCTACAACAGCCCTCTTTTTTATCCGGTCGATCGTCCCGAACTTGTAGCAACTATGGCTTAAATGTTTTTAGACGAAGCGCGTTGGTCAGCACCGAAACGGAGCTTAGCGACATCGCCGCCGCCGCAAACATCGGGTCAAGCAAAGGCCCGCCAAAAACATGGAGCAATCCTGCCGCGATCGGAATGCCTGCCGTATTGTACGCAAAAGCCCAGAACAGATTTTGCTTGATGGTACGGATCGTCCTTTTGGAAAGCAGGATCGCTGTCGGTACATCCATCAAGTCGGAATGCATCAGCACGATATCCGCAGACTCCATCGCCACATCAGTCCCCGAACCGATCGCGATCCCGATATCCGACTGCGCCAGAGCCGGAGCATCGTTGATCCCGTCACCGACCATAGCGACCTTTTTGCCTTCTTCCTGGATCTTTTTCACCTCATTGGCCTTGTCCTGTGGCAACACCTCGGACAACACCCGATGGATCCCGACCTGTTTTGCGATCGCTTCGGCAGTTTTTTTGTTATCACCGGTGATCATCGCTACCTCGATCCCCATCTCAGTAAGTTTGGCGATCGCTTTTGCGGAGCTTGGCTTTACAACATCCGCGACCGCAATGATGCCCCAAAGGCGATCTTCCAGTCCGACATACATCGGCGTCTTTCCTTCGTCCGCCAGTCGATCGGACTCATTTTGAAAATCCGAGATCACGATGCCGTTTTCGTTCATCAGCTTCGCATTTCCGATCCATAACTTCTTCCCTTGGATCTCCACCTTGATCCCTTGTCCCGTGATCGCTTCAAAATGTTCTGCCGAAAGCAGCTCGATCCCTCTCTTTTCCGCTTCCTTGACGATCGCTTCGCCCAGCGGATGCTCCGAACTTTTCTCCGCCGATGCGACCATCCGGAGCAACTCATTCTGCTTTTCGAGCGTGGAAGCACCGTCCGCGACCACAATGTCGGTCACCTGCGGTTTTCCTTCCGTGATCGTTCCTGTCTTGTCAAAGATGATGGTCCGGATCGTATGAGTCGTCTCCAGCGCCTCTCCCCCTTTGATCAAGATCCCGTACTCCGCTCCTTTTCCGGTACCCACCATGATCGCAGTAGGCGTTGCAAGCCCCAGCGCACATGGGCAGGCGATGACGAGGACGGAGATAAATGCGGTCAGCGCAAAGGAGAAGGTCTCTCCGGCGATCATCCAAAGGATGAATGAGATCGTTGCGATCGCGACCACGATCGGTACAAAATAACCTGCAACGACATCCGCCAGTTGTGCGATCGGAGCTTTCGACCCCTGTGCATCTTCGACGAGCTTGATGATCTGCGCCAGCGCAGTATCCGCCCCGACCTTTGTCGCCTCGAATTTGATCGTTCCGTTCTTGTTGATGGTCGCTGCAAACACCTGATCGCCCGCCTTTTTGCTTACCGGCATACTTTCTCCCGTCAGCATGGATTCATCGATCGAAGTCGATCCGCTGATAACGACCCCATCGACCGGGATCTTCGCCCCCGGCTTGACGATCAGAAGATCTTTCGGCATCACATCCTCGATCGGAATTTCGATCTCCGCGCCGTCTCTTTCAACAAAAGCCGTCTTTGGCGCAAGCCCCATCAGTTTCTTGATCGCCTCGCTCGTTTTGCCTTTCGAAACGGATTCGAGATATTTCCCAAGCAAGATCAATGCGATAATAACGCCTGCCGATTCAAAATATAGCGCATGCGCATGTCCATGCCCCCCTTGTGTAAACAAAAGGTAGGTGTGATACAAACTATATACTACTGCCGATGTCGTTCCGATCGCGATCAAACTGTCCATATTCGGTGCAAGCAGTCGGATCGCCCGAAAGCCCACTTTATAGAAGCGATTCCCGGCGATCAGGATCGGGATCAGAAGCAGTATCTGTGCCAATGCAAAATTTTTCGGATGGATGTCCGGATCCAAAAACTCCGGAAATGGAAGCGATACCCATGTGATCATCGGTGCCATCGCGATATATAACAGCGGGATCGCAAACAGCATTGCCACGATCAACTTCGTATGCAATGTCTTGATCTCCTTTTCTTTTCGGATCTTATCTTCATCGACGGTCTCCTTGCGGATCTCCTCCCATCGATAGCCCGCTTTTTCGACCACTTTCTTGACCTCGGAAAGAGTGGTCTTATTTCGATCAAGCTCCACCGTCATCCGCTCGGTCGTCAGATTCACATTGACCTTCTCCACACCGCCAAGACGACCCACCATCTTCTCCACTCGTGCAGAGCAAGCCGCACAGGTCATACCGAGCACCTTGAGAGTCTCGACATTCCCTTTCGGCAATGCCTTTGCCTTATAACCCGCCTTTTCGATCTTCGCGATGATCTCCTCGAGCTGAACTTGGTCATCCGCTTCGACCACCATTTTTTCAGACGCAAAATTGACATTTGCATGTTGTACTCCTTCCATCTTGGACACGACCTTTTCGATCCTTGCCGCACAGGCTGCGCAGGTCATCCCTTGAATGCTCAATGTTTCTTTCATCCGTCTCTCCTTTTCTTAATTCTATCGTTCAATTTATTCACTATTTATCCATGATCTTTGACAGGATGCTCAGCATCTCTGAAATTTTTTCTTTTCCACCGCCGGCATCGATCGCCTCGACCAGACAATTATTCATATGCTGCTCCAAAATGAGCAAATTAGCACGCTTCAACATTGCCGACGTCGCCAGGAGCTGATTGGATATATCGATACAATATCTCTCCTCTTCGATCATCTTGATGATCCCGTCGATCTGTCCACGTGCCGTTTTAAGCGCTTGGACCGCTTTCTTTTTTTCTTCATTCATGCTTTCGCCTCCTCAAAAGACACCCCCACGGGGTAGGTGTGCTTCTATCTTAGCATATAATCCATAGCAAATCAATAGGAATTCATCTTGATCTGATCGTGGCACAAAAAAGAGCGGCTTTCATCGCCCCTTCAAATTGACTTCCGTCATATCTCCATTGATTCTTGTGCATAATCGCATACAAAAAAGAGCAGCTTTCACCGCTCCTTCGAATCATTCTTTCGGATACTCTCTTTACGATCTTCTTAACATCATCTCAAGATATACTCCACCGCCTGTCCTTTTTCTAAGGAAGGCGCAATGTCGATGATACGCTGGTTAGAGGAACCCCTGAAACGCAAGCGAAGATCTTTTTTCTCTTCGACAAACAGCCCATCGACCAGCACATCACAGAGGATAAGAAGCTCTTTCATTTGATCATCGGCACAGATCTGCTCGAAGGTATAGCCCGAATAGACCCAGATATCTTTCGGACTCTCCTTTTTGATCTCACGGACGATCTCTGCCAATCCCACAGCATTTTGAAAAGGCTCCCCTCCAAGAAGGGAGAGCCCTTTGATCATCGGATCTTTCAAATATTCAATAACCTGCCTTGTCTCTTGATCCGTCCAAGGCATCCCTGCATCAAAATCCTGATATTCTTTATTGAAACAACCTCTACAACAATGGGTGCATCCCGTCACAAATATGCTTGTGCGGATCCCCTCTCCATTGGCAATATCGAATTGCCGGATCTGTCCATAACGCATCAGATATGCATCACCCGATCCTTGATCTCTCGTGTTCTGCCTTCATTCCAGAAATTCTCACCCAAATATCCGCAGGTCCTTCGAATAACGGTCAGCTTGCTGCGCTCGGCGTTTCCACATTGCGGGCAGACCCATTCATTGTTTTCATCGATCAGGATCTCTCCGTCATATCCGCAGGCATGACAAAAATCGGATTTCGTATTGAACTCGGCATAGGTGATATTGTTGTAGATATATTGGATCATCGCTTCGATCGCTTGTACATTGTGATTCATATTCGGGATCTCCGCATAGGAAATACAGCCTCCTTTGGAACGCTTTTGAAATTCCGCTTCAAAGGCGAATTTGTCAAATACCGATATTTCCTCTCGAACATCCACATGATAGCTGTTCGTATAGTATCCCTTGTCCGTAATATCCTCGATCACCCCGAAACGAGCGCGATCGATCGAGCAGAATCGATTGGTCAGATTTTCCGCCGGCGTGCCGTAGAGTGCAAAACCGATCCCTGTTTCCGCCTTCCATGAAGACACCGCCTCATTGAGCGTATCCATCACTCGAAGTGCAAACCATTTGCCTTCCGGCGCAGTATGCGAGACCCCTTTGATCAGCTTGGTCGCTTCATACAGACCGATATAACCAAGCGAAAGTGTCGCATAACCGCTGTTCATAAACTTCAATATATTCTCATGAGGCGCCAATCTCGCGATCGCTCCATATTGCCAGTGGATCGGAGAACAGTCACTCGTTACATTCTTTAGCAGATCATATCGAAGCATCAATGCCTTCTTCGCAAGATCCAATCGCTTATCCAAGATCTCAAAGAATTTTTGCTCCGAACCATTTGCCAATATCCCGATCTGAGGAAGATTCAATGACACGACCCCCATATTGAAGCGTCCGTCAAAGACATATTCTCCCTGCTCATTTTTCCAAGGCGCAAGGAAAGAGCGACAGCCCATCGGGCTGAACACATTGCCTTCGTAATTCTCGCGCATCTTCTTCGCCGAAATATAGTCCGGATACATTCTTTTGGCCGTACATTTTGCCGCCAGCTTTGTCAGATAATAGTATTTGCTGTCCGGATGCACATTATGCTCATCCAGCACATAGATCAGCTTCGGAAAAGCCGGTGTCACATAAACATCCTGCTCATTCTTGATCCCCTCATAGCGTTGCACAAGGATCTCCTCTTGAATATATGCCGCCTCACGCTCATATTCATAGCCCGGCTGAAAATTCATAAACAATGTCACAAAAGGAGCCTGTCCATTGGTCGTCATCAATGTATTGATCTGATACTGTATCGTCTGGATGCCGTCCTTGATCTCTTTTCGGGTACGCTTCCAAGCGATCTCCTCCGCCTTCACAAGATCCGGCTCGATCCCATAGACCTCTCGTTGTTCTTCGACCACGCTTTCGTAGTATTTATGATAGGATTTGCGCACAAAAGGAGCCAAGATCCGATCGATCCCGTTGATGCTCTGTCCGCCGTATTGACCGCTCGCCACCTGTGCGATGATCTGAGTCGTCACCGTACAAGCGACTCGGAAAGAGCGAGGAGAATCGATCTTCTTCCCGTTGATCACCGTTCCATTGGTCAGCATATCTTCCAGATTGATCAGGCAACAGTTAAACATCGGCTGAATGATATAATCCATATCATGAAAGTGGATCGCCCCGCTGTCATGCGCTTGAACGATATCCGTCGGGATGGTCAAGCGGCGCGCGATATCCTTGGACACTTCCCCGGCGATCAGATCCCGCTGGGTCGAAACGATCTTCGCGTCCTTATTGGAGTTTTCGTCGATCACACTGATATTGCTTCGATTAAGTATTCCGACAACATCCTCGTCGATCGTGTTCACACGTCGCTTATATGCCTGAACCGCCTTATAGTTTTCATAAGCTCTCGCCGTTGCCGGATTATTATATTGAATCAGCTTGTAATAGACCTGATCCTCGATACCATAAATGGTCAATTCCTTATGTAGTGTATTTGCAAATTCTTCGATCTCATCTGCGATCTTTTCCGCCAAACCTTCTTCGTAAACTCCACTGCTGCTATTCATGGCTTTTTTGATCGCGATCACGATCTTTTCTTTATCAAAAGGAACCTTGGTGCCGTCCCTTTTTATCACCTGTAGCATCATCTGCCCCCCTATCTCGTGTATTTTTTATGATATTATACAATATATAGTGTAGAGTTTCAATAGCTTTTGCTCAAGATATGGGGATCTTATCCGATATTTTTTGAACGATGCACAATATATTGTATGCTTCCACAAATATTGGCGATCTTCGTCTATCTTCAAAAAAACAAAATGTAGTTTCTTCCTTATATATAAGAAAAAACTCCCAAAAATACCTCGCAAAAATTTCTTTTCATTTTACAAAGATTTTTGTTTACACTCTTAAAAAACTGTGGTATACTCATATACGTTATTAATGCCCATTACACGACGAGGAGGTGAAACCATTGGCAAATATTAAATCCGCAAAGAAGAGAATTCTTGTTATTGCAAAGAAAACGTCCGTAAATAGAATGAGAAAATCTCAGGTGAAAACTGCTATCCGTAGATTCGAAGAAGCATTAGCAGCAGGAAATAAGGAGCTTGCAAACTCAACATTCCAGTATGCTCAAAAGAAGATCATGCAGCTTGCAGCGAAAGGAACGATCCACAAGAATGCCGCTTCCAGAAAAGTTTCAAGACTTGCAGCAAAATTGAATGCAGCGAAATAGTACTTATAACTTGAGTTATATAGCACAGAAACAACCATAGTTTGCACTATGGTTTTTGTTTTGTCTTTTTTATGAAATTTTACCCTTTTTGCTCTCCTCGACGATCTCCAGCATCTTCATCAGCGCTATCTCTCCATATACCGATTCATCGAGCATCCCCGTTTTCATCGAATAATCGACCTCGATGATCGCATCGATCAGATCGATCAGACATCTTCGCCCCAGCTTTCTGACCAGATTGCGCGCACTCCCGATCGCATAAGGACTCTTTTTAAGCTCCTTTGCCACCGCATCCTGACCGTAACCTTCCTCAAGATAATAGCTCGATTTGACAGCAGTCGAAAAGATCTTCCCGATCGTCACCATGATCTTGATGTTCGCTTCCCCTTTGGATCGCAGACCGTGATAATGCAAAAAAGCATCGCTTTTATTCCCGACGGAGATCGCATCGATCAATCGGAAAATATCCCCATCAACGGGCGGTTCAAACAAAAATTCCACATCGCCGACTTCCAGCTTGCCATACTCGCGATAATAGGCTTCCAGCTTTGCCGACATCCCTTCGATCCGATGAAGATCGACCTTCGACTCTTTTTGCAGATAACCTGACAGCTGGACAAATTTTGCGATCACCTCCTTGGATATCTTCCCTTTTCCAAGTTCCACTTCAAAGCGCTCTTCCAAAAAATCGCTCAGCTCTTTGTTGTTCAGACGCTCGAAATTGACAATACGCATCACCTTGCCGAGATCCTTGATCAGCTTCAGATTGCCCGGTTTTGAGATCGTATCATTGGATAAGATGAGCACCAGATCCTGCGGCGTATCCGACACCTTTTCACAGAAATCCTCCAGCTCCTTTTTATTCCAAGTATTGCTATCCACCGCAAAATTAAAATTCTTGATATGCACGATCTTTCGACTATCCATCATCGGTACCGCATCCAGCTTAGCGATACAGTCCGGATATGACGTGGACTTTTGGTCGATCTCGATATAATTGAACATCGCAAAATCAGGGATCAACCCCTGTTTCAAAAACTCCAGCGCATAGCCGAGAAGATAAAACTCCTCCCCGATAAAAATAAATTTATGTTCACTCAATAATAATTTTTTTAATTCTTTGTGGTTCATATCGATTCTCCTTAATAGTATGTAGCTCCCATATCAGATAAAGCGCAAAGATCACAAAATACATAATCAAAAGCTCGATCGTAGAAAGCGGCTCCAGATCGAAATAGGCATACGGCAGATCCGAGAAAAATTCATTCGATCTCAATACGAGACTTTGCAAAAACCGCACCGATGCGACCAAGCCAAGATCCATCGCATAAAAGAAAGGCATCATCAGACTCAGCAGATGAACAAACAGCGATAGGATCGCCAGGATCATCAGAATGGAGATCAGCGGCATCACGATCAGATTGGACAAAACCGACACGATGGACAACCGTCCAAAATAATACCAGCCCAGCGGCAAGGTCAAGACCTGTGCCGAGATCGTCACTAGGATCGCTTGTGTGATCGGATGCGAAGCAAATCGAAACTTTTGCACTGCCTGCCGAAGCAGAATGTAGAACAAAGCGATCGAATTCACTCCGGCAAAAGAAAGCACAAATCCCCGATCATATAGATACCTCGGTTCGATCACGAGCAAGATCGATGCCGTCATACAGGATACGCTGAACAGATCGAATTTTTCATATCGAAGAAATGATAAATAATACAGCCCGAAGAAGATCACCGCCCGTAAGATCGATGGTCTGAGCCCCGTCAAAAAAGCATAGAACACCAATAATACACAGATGATCAGCCCGCGACTTTGGACCGACCTTTTTGCAAGGAGCACATGGATCGCGACCGCCAGGATCCCGACATGAAAACCGCTCAAAGCCAGAATATGTGCTGTTCCGCTCTTCGAAAAGATCTCCATCAGCTCGCCGGACATCTCACTTCGATCCCCATACACCAACGCTTTGATCATCGGAGCATCCTTTCCGTACATCGCATCGAGCTTTCCATCCGTAAAATCGATCAGATCATGACGCAAAGTATAAAGATCATAATTTTTGCGAACGATCTTCAGCTCCTTCGCATACATCTGAAGATAGATACCGCGCCCGGTCCAATAACGAGCCGACTTTTCGGAGTAATGCTTCTCCGAAACATTGCGTACATCGACGCATTTCCCTTTGACATAGATCCGATCGCCTGCCCGAAGATCCCCGACCTCTCCATAATATTTGATGATCATCTCTTTGGTCCGGATCTGAGACACGAACCCTTGCCGCTTGATCTCCCGCACCTTCGCTTCCAAGTCACAAGAGCCCGACAAAGCGATCGGCGGTTCAAAAAAACGGACAACAAAAAAGGAAGCCATCGCGACGCAAACCAACACCCATAGTGAAAGCCGCCTCGTCATACTCCCTCCTTAAAAACTATATATAATCATTAACATAGCTCGAACCGGTCTCCGTCCCGAATAGCTTTTCAAAAAGATACAGCTTGTCTCCGGACATCGTGATCTTGCCCATCTGATACAACTTACGAAGCGTGATCGCTTTCGTATAAAGTTGTGTCAGCGCTGCAATATCCATCGTCAGACGATTTTCCACCGTATGACTCACCACCTGACCGTCCTCTGCGCTCTCTCGCACCATCCGCAAGACCTTTCCGTCCTTACAGATCGCCGTGATATTATTCTCCTTGATGTATGGATCCTTGATCTCGACCGCAAGCTCCTCCGGATCGTTAAACTTCTCCTGTCGCTTGTCCCCGAAAATATGTGTCTTATATAAAATAACATCCAAGACCTTTTCTGCATCGATCACACGCCCCATCATAAAAGGCTGCACCCGATGCTCGATCTGATTATCAAATTGACTCATCAACAAAAATTCTTCAACCTGCGGCGTGTTGATCCGAACACGCTTAAATTGCGTTATATGGGATTTGATCAGCTTCATCAGTGCATGATATGCATCCTTATCCCCAAATGCCATCTCCACCACATTTCCGATCCCATCGCTCGTCTTCGCGATGATCATCGCATAGCCCTTCGGCGTCTTTCCATCATAAGCGATAAAAAACTGTCCATCCTCCACGGCAAGTTCCGCCATCCGATTTTTCCAATAACGCGAATTTCGGCTGATAAAACTATGGTTGCTGGATACCGCATCATAATAGATCTGACTCAGATTATGGATATCCCGCTCAACATTCTCCACACTTTGCAAGTCGAGACGCCGAACATGGTATCGGGTCGGTCTCGCATCGATGCGATCCAGATCCATCAAAAACTCATGTCGAAAAAAACAATTTGCATAACCGTATTTCTCATATATTCTCGTATCGATCGGCATTAAAATCGAAAATTCGTCGCCATTTTGATACTGCATGTTCAACGTTTCTCGGATCAGGCTCGTCATATAGCCCTGCCCTCTGGATTCCGGCTGAACGCTTACACCCACAACATATCTGACCTCCGTGATCACATCACTGATCACCAGATTGTAGGGATTTAGCTGTAATGCCGCCTCCAAATGATCGTCACTGAACAAACCCACCGTATTATCCGGCGAGAAGCGCTCGCTAAAATAATAGTCAGTAAAACGATCCGTATCCGAGAAGCTGTAGTTCCACAGATCCTTGACTGCCTTCTTATCTTTATTTGAAGTTACTCGAATTTCGATTTTCTTGTCTCTCATCTCGTCCTCCAACTCACTCCTCAAAAACCGAGTATTTATCCACCAATTTCGTTGGTTTATACGAAAGCTTGGCGGTTCGAAGCCCCTCGATCCCCAGATCATCCTCCCGATTGACAAATTCTACATCCGGAAATTCATTTTCCATAAAGAACTTGTTGATCGCCGTATAAAGCCCTCGGATATCCGGGTTTGCTTTTTCAATATGGATCAAAGCCATATTCGGATTGAGATAGTCCCCAAAAGTAAAAGCTTCCAGTTGATTATCGATATAAATGCCCCCCACTTTCAGCTTGCTGAACCTCGAATAATTCTTAAAGACCTTTTTGATCGCCAGATTTTCTCCGATCAAATTCTGATCCTTTTCTCGAGAAAAAGCCCATTTTTCAGCAAGTCGGATACAATCTACAAAATCATTCTTTTCCAGCCTTTTATACACGAATCTCTCCCCATATTCTTTGATAAAAGCATTCAAATGATTTTTTTTAGAATGCATCTTTCTGCCGGCAAGCGTTCGTAACTTTTCGGCTTCATAGATATAGTCTGAATCATCGCGGCTCGTCTCCCAACGAAAACGCCCCGGATACAAAGCATCCATCTTTTGCAGCACTTCCTCGGTCACTGCTTTAAACTCCAGTTTTTGATCCAGTTTTTTGAAGAAAGACTCGATAAATCGCATCGCTTCTTCAAAATGCTCCGGTCGGCAGTAAGGCTGGATCGCGAACAACTCGCCCTCCTTCACGCCAAAAACCACCATAAAATCATCCGTCGTAGCAAAATGGAAGTCATATACCGTCTGCCACATATACAAAGTAATAAAATTGTATTCACAGGCCTCATAGTTCACCAGCTTGAAAAAAGGTCCCATTTCTTGCAAAGAATCTGCACTTATCGGCCTTAGGCCTTCCAATTCATCAAATACGCTAATAGTATCGCCTCCATTCTAAAGTTTATTATATAACATTTTTCGTCAAGTTTCAATTCAACTTTTATTAGAATGTTTCACAGACTCTTATAAACTATAGCTATATTTCATCGAATGGTACCAAAAATATTTCAACAAGCCCTACACGACCCTCTTCTTGTTTATCTTTCGACAGTTTCCTCCGAAGCCTAAGCAAATATCCAAAATTTTCTTGGACGATCTAAAAATTTTTCAACTTACCCCCTCTGAAAATCAGTTATTTTATTTGACAAACTTCAACCTTTAACAAAAATAAAAATGTCTCTCCGCCATAAACGTTAGCAAAATCCCCTTCCTCTTCTACGATCGAATATGTCCCACAGATCCAAACATCGTTTCACGACCGCATCAAATTTATACGCTTCGCTTCGACAAGTTCTCCGCGATTGTTATTGCAACTCACGCACAAATGCCTTATACTTATGTTATGGAGGTATTATGAAAAAGACGATATTTATTTTTATCATCATCCTGTTGCTCTCAGGTGCCGGTTTTTTCGGTGCAAAGATGCGCAATCAGACCCCAAAAGAACTTGAAGTTCATTTTATCGATATCGGACAAGGCGATGCTATCCTCGTTCGAACAAAAAATGGAAAAAATATGCTGATCGATTCCGGAAGTAGTAAAGAATCCACTAAACTGATCGATTATCTTCAGACCCAAGGGATCCATCTACTCGATGTCGTGATCGCGACGCATCCCGATGAAGATCATATCGGCGCAATGACCGAAGTAATCCGTAAGTTTGAGATCAGCTCTTTTTATATGCCGAATAAAACACATAATACGATGAGCTTTGAACAAATGATCTCCATGCTCAAAGAGAAAAAGATCGAGGTCATCCAAGCTCATGCGGGCAACACGATCCCATTCGACAGCGATGCCGAGCTTTTGATCCTCAATCCGGACGATCGGGTCTACGTAGACAACAACAACTATTCCATCGTCACCAAGCTCACTTACAAAAACAATTCATTCCTGTTTACCGGAGATATCGACGCGGTCAACGAATATAACCTACTCGCCGATTTCCCGGATCAGCTTGATGCTGACATCCTCAAACTTGCACACCACGGAAGCGCCGGGTCAAGTGCACCCGAATTTATCCGTGCGGTTTCTCCGGTCGCAACCGTTGCATCCTGCGGGTACGGCAACAGCTACGGTCATCCGCATGATGAAGTTTGCGCAAGACTCAAGGCACTCGGCATCCCGCTCTACCGGACCGATGAACAGGGTAGCATCGTGTTTTACTCCGATGGCGAAAATATTCAGGTCAATGCTTCACAACCGGGAAGCTACAACTAGATTTTTCTTCATTGATGATTTGATGGACATCCGATCGATCGAATGTTCCAAAAATCGCCCATCAAATGTTCTACCGGTCAAAATCTACAACTGATACAGCCCCATGCCTATCATGGAAGCGGGGTCATGAAAGGAGGATCTTATGGTCAAAGGGATCATCGATCGAATCGAAGGAAATTATGCGGTAACAGAATTTGATCCACCGCTGGGACAAGCTTTTTTCATGGATATTTCGCTCGAAAACTTCACCTCAAAAGTGGGCGAAGGCGATGTGATCCATATCCTATCCGTCAACGGCATCGACCTTGCCGATGACTCCCGATGCGTTTACAAAGACATCACAAAAGCCGAGGTTTTGAAAAAATTCCTTGAACCTCTCAAACGAAAAGTGCCATGTCAGATCGAGATCGATCAAATCTCGACCTCCGAACGCAGTGCACAGATGAAATCGCTGATAAGCGATCTATTCAAATAGCACAAAAGCCATTGGACCGTCTTTCCAAACGATCCAGTGGCTTTTTTGAGCATTTACTTTTTCTTTCCCATAATTCTGATGAATGGTCTTTATGATCGAGCGATCTTGGTTTTTACCAGATCATATAGGATCGAGTCATACCACAAAGTATGCCCATCGATAAGATAACGGTCTTTATTTTATCATTCTTTATTCTCTATTTATAGTTCGCCTGTAAGCTCACGGATCACGAAGGATGCCATCATCAATCCTGCCACCGGTGGAACAAAAGCACAGCTTGCAGGCAGCTCTCTTTTGCCTTGGGATGCGATGCTTTGCTTCGGTTTGCGCGGTTTTTCGTCGGAGAAGACGACATCCAGATCGACGATCCCTCGATCTTTGAGTTCTTTGCGCATCACTTTAGCCAGAGGATCCATATGGGTCTTGGACAGTTTGGTCAGCGTGATCCTTGTCGGATCGATCTTGTTGCCCATCCCCATGGAACTGATGATCGGAATATTCTTCTGCTTACAGGTCTGTATCAAAAAAAGTTTGGCGGTGATGATGTCGATCGCATCGACCACAAAATCAAAAGATCGTTCGCCAAAAAACTCATCGCTGTTTTCGGGCATATATTTTTGGTCTTTGATATGGATCTGGATATGGGGATCGATGTCTCTGATCCGAGCTGCCATCATCTCGACCTTGCTTTTTCCAACCGTCGATAAAAGCGCCGGAAGCTGTCGATTGATATTGCTGATGTCGATGGTATCAAAATCCACCAGCGTGATCTCCCCGACTCCGGAGCGTGCGATCGCTTCTGTTGCAAAACTACCGACTCCGCCTACGCCAAAGATCGCGACATGCGACTGCGAAAGTTTTTGCATCGCCTGTTCTCCGAGCAGCAGCTCTGTCCTAAAAAATTGCTCCATGTCTTTCTCCTCGTTCTCTCTATTGTCTTTTGAATCTACTAAAACCTAATAAACTATAGATGGATCATGATCGTTCCGTTCCCTGCAAGGCGGAAACAAACCACGGTTATTCAAATTACAAAATGTTGACAACTATTTTTCAATAGGTTTTAGTGCAAGAAGGTCTCTACGACAGCTCCGATCGACAAAAACCTCCTCATCGATCCGGAAAGCTCGCCCTCTGCCTTGCACTTTTGATCGATCGAAGCGAATTTGTATCGAAACGGATCCCTCTGTTTTATCGATCGGATCGGTCTTCTTCCACATAGATCGGAGATGTCATTTTATCATTGTAAACTTTTTTACCATAAGGTTTGTAGTCATATTTCATGTAGAAGAATTCACCGACAATCTCATCATATTTTTGTAAGATCTCGTGAAGCTCATTCTTCGGTTTGAAGTCTGCCGGCTTGTTGATCAGATCGATCTGATGGGATGCCTCTTTGATCATCTTTCGCCCCGTGTCGTTGAATGCTAAGATCTTGGTGTATGGGATGTCATTGGAAAGCTTGACCTTTTGCATATCCTCCTTGGTCAATCCCACCAGGATATTCATCAGCATACGTCGTGCTCGGGTGTAGGTATATCTTTTGGATTTGATCTCCATGGCAAGCTCGTGAACATTCTTTGCTTCAAAGACTTTGGTCTTCAAAAGATTGTCGATGCCTTCGCTGACTTCAAAGATCTCGTCCAGCTTTTCTTTTTCCCGCAGAATGATGCTCATCAGGTCGCTATGGTAGTTCTCAATGCTTGCAAGAGAATGATGGTCTCGCTGAAACAGCAGATATTCCGCCATGGTACGGGTGGTCGCCTTTTTGATCTGCTCGACCTCCTCGCTTTTTTCGGAACGATTCATCAGACGTTCTCGTATCGCCGTTGCGCTCGGCACTTCGATCTCAAGGCGCGGATCATAGTAGGCCCCGCCGATACGCTGGATCGAGATCGGCTCGATATTGCTTTCCAAACGATAAAGGGATTTGATATATTCGATCGCCAAAATATCATTCGGGCTGTTCATGATGGAAAAATCCGCTTCTTTCGGGTAGATCTTCTCCAGCGCAGTCTGTCTGGCAAGCGGAAAGCTGATGCCTGTTTTCATCTGCTCCTTGATCTCGTTTTGTAATTCCTCGGATTCTTCATAGAGCAGATTGGCGATACGCCACTGGCTGTCGATGTTGTTGTTTTCGGAGCCGAAGCACAGATAATCCACAAAACCCAGATGGTGAAGGATCGTCGTTCCGCCACGAGCAAAGTATTCTGCGCTCTGTGACGAATAGCAAAACGGAAGTTCCAGCACCAGATCGGCACCTCCGCGGATAGCTTCTCTGGCACGGGCAAATTTGTCAACGATCGCAAAATCTCCACGCTGAACGGAGTTTCCGCTCATCACGACAACGACGCGCTCAGCATCCGTCACGACCTTGAGTTCATCGATCAGATATTTGTGTCCCAAATGAAAAGGATTATATTCCGCAATAATTCCTGCCGTTTTCATATTTGCCTCCTTACTCCAAAACTCCATTCCTTGTTTCACCCGTTGGATCTTCTTTCTATAGCAAAAAAGGGGGCATTGCCCCCTTATTCTTCGTCGCCTTCTTCTTGCAGCTCATTTTCCGGTCGAATGATGATCTTGTCAAGCTCTTCATAGTTGAGCATCACTCGATCGGCGATCGATGTCATATCTTTTGCGATCTTTCTCATGATATCCTGTGAATAGTAGATCGCTCCGTTACGAAGTTCGACTGCATCTTGCTCGGCACGCTCAATGATCTCTCGCGCACGTCGATAGGCGCTTTGAGTGATATTGTCCCGCTCGATCATCTTCTCGGCTTCCAGGGTAGCTTTTTCTCGAATCTCCTTTGCCGCATCTTCCGCATCGTAGATGATCCTTTGACGTTCCTGGCTGATCCATTCCGCCTGCTTAAAGTCATCCGGCAAACAGATCCGAACATCTCGAATGATCTCCAATGCTCTCGTCTTGTCGATCGATGCTTTGTTTCCAAAAAGGCTCTTGGAGCTTTCGATCATTTCTTCCATTTCGTTTAATAAGTTGAATACTTCCATAGTTACCCCCTGTATTTGGATTTTAATTTTTCCTGTACCAAAGCCGGTACGATCTCTTTTATGTTTCCTCCAAACCTTGCCACCTCTTTGACGATCGAGGAGCTGAGGAAAGAGTATTTTGTGTTCGTCATCATAAATACGGTCTCAACCTCCGGATTGAGCGTTCGATTCATCTGCGCGATCTGCATCTCATACTCATAGTCCGAGATCGCTCGAAGACCGCGGATGATCACATCGATATCGTTGTTTTTGCAATAATCGACAAGCAGGCCGACAAAGCTGTCCACCTTGACATTGGGCAGATCTTTGATCTCGTTTTCGATCAGCTCTACCCTTTCTTCAAAAGTGAATAAGCCGCTTTTGGTCGTGTTTACCAAAACCGCTACGGTCACCTCTTCATAAAGCTTTGCCGCACGTCGTATAATGTCCATATGTCCGTTGGTCAGAGGGTCAAAGCTCCCCGGATATACCGCTTTATTTCTGCTCATCTTGCACTCCATTTCTCGCTTCAAATATTGAGATCCTCGTACTTGAATATTCTCGTTCTTTTGTTTTGTAAAGATCTGCGATCTGATCCGGAAGCTTCTCTGCGCGATCCGTCTCGATGATCACAAAACCTTCTTCTTGCATTATATTGCATTTTTCGAGTTGTTTCAATATTTTTTGCACAATTCCCTGACAATATGGCGGATCGATGAAGATATAGTCGAATTTTTCACCTTGCATAGCGAGCCTTTCGATCGCATGCTCCGCATCGCTCATCAGCACCATGGCATTTTCTTCCAGTCTCGTCTCTTTCAGATTGTGTCGGACCAACTCGATCGAGCGCTTGTCATTATCGACGAAATAGCAACGCTTTGCACCTCGTGACAAGGCCTCGATCCCCAAACCGCCGCTGCCGGCAAACAGATCCAGCACCACCGAATCCCGAATATCAAAACCGATGATATTGAACAGATTTTCTTTGACACGGTCTAAAGTCGGTCGCACCGATGCATCCGATGGACTTTTTAATTTTTTTCCCCTTGCAGTTCCCGATATGACTCTCATTAGTTTAATGCGATCTCCTGAATTTCTCTTTCAAATTTTTTGTTGATCTTATCGAGCAGGCTCTGATACTCTTGGTGCAGCCGCTTGCTTTCCAGCAGCTCAAAAGCATCTTTTTGAGCCAGTTCCATGATATGGATATGCTTTGCAAGATCTGCGACCTTAAACTCCGGCAATCCATGCTGCCGGAGTCCGAACATTTCTCCCGGACCTCGTAATTGTAAGTCTTTTTCTGCGATCACAAAGCCGTCTGCTGTCTCGCTCATGATCTGCATGCGTTGTTGGAGGATGTCCGAGCCACCTTTATACACCAATACACAGTAGGATTCATCCGTTCCGCGTCCTACTCGTCCTCGAAGCTGGTGAAGCTGCGATAAGCCGAAGCGCTGTGCTTCTTCCACGATCATGACGGTGGCATTCGGCACATTGATCCCCACCTCAATCACGGTCGTCGAGACCAATGCATCGAGTCTTTTTTGTTCAAAAGCCTCCATGATCTCATTTTTCTCGGATGCTTTGAGTTTCCCATGGATCAATCCGACCCGAAAATCCTTGAGGTATCCGTTTTTGAGATCGACCCACAGCTCTTGCGCAGATCTTAGATCAAGCTCCTCGCTTTCTTCGACAAGAGGACATACGATATATGCCTGCCTGCCTTTTTGGAGCTCGTCGATACAACGTTCGTAGGCTTTGTGACGGATCTTCTGCTCGATGACGAGCGTCTTGATCGGGATCCGTCCCTTCGGCAGTTCATTGATGACTGACACATCCAGATCCCCTTGCAGGATCAAAGACAGGGTCCTCGGGATCGGTGTCGCAGTCAAAACCAGAATATGCGGTGTGATCTCATAGCCTGCATACAATGCGCTTCGCTGACGAACGCCAAAGCGATGCTGTTCATCCGTGACCGCCAAAGCCAGCTTCGGAAAAACGACCTTTTCCTGAATAAGTGCATGCGTTCCGATCACAAGATCACATTCATGTGCTGCGATCTCCTGATAGACTTTCTCTTTTTCTTTCTTCGTCATACTGCCGATCAGAAGTCGTATCCGAAGCGGAGTATGTGCAAAAAGCTCCATCGCCGAATGGTAATGTTGCTTTGCTAAGATCTCGGTCGGCACCATGATCGTGCTTTGATAGCCGTTGAGAAAGGCACAATAGCTTGCATAAAATGCAATGATGGTCTTCCCGCTCCCCACATCACCTTGAACCAGTCGCTGCATCGGATAGCTTCGCCCCAGATCGCGATCGATATCTTCCAGCACCTTCTTCTGTGCCGAGGTAAGCTCAAAGCTTAGGTTTTGGACAAAATTATCGGCCTCTTCATATCGCATGAGCTCAAATGCCTTTTGTTTTTCACCCAGCTTTTTCATCATCAGGATATAGGTCTGGAGCAAGAAAAAATCCTCATATACAAATCGATAACGCGCGATCTTCAGCTCTTCCAGCCCTTTTGGAAAATGCACATTGCGCAGCGCAAACTCCATCGGCGCGAGCTGGCGTTTTTCCCGGATCTCAAGCGGTATATTTTCATAAAGGCCCAGTCGCACCTGCTCCAGCGCTTGAGTGACCGCCTTCTGCACATCCGTATTCGTCAATCCTGCCGTCAACGGATAGATGGGAAAGATCACGCCTGTCAATTTTCCCTCGCCCTGTTTTTCGATCTCCGGCGATTGAAAATCCAAACGGTTGAGCACTCGCTTCGCCTTGCCGTAAAAAGCGATCCGATCTCCCACCGAAAATTTGTCCGTAATATATTCATTGTTAAAAGTCGTCAGGTAGGCAGCATGGCTCCCCTGTTTGACGACGATCTTGATAATAAGCATATTTCGCTTCGGCATACTCTTTTCAAAGTTTACGATCGTTCCATAAGAACAGACCCTCTCATCATTGGCGATCTGATCAAAAGTCTTGATCACGCTTCGATCCTCATAGCGCGCCGGCAGATGAAACAGCAGATCTTCCACCGTATGTATATGCAGTTTTGCAAAACGCTTCGCTTTCTTCTCCCCGATCCCTTTGATATATTGTACCGAATCCGTTGGTTTCATTGGCAACCTCTAATCAAATTCCTTCACCATCTGTTTGTAATCGAGCGCCGCATAGCCTAAACCCTCATACATCTTGATCGCTCGCTCATTGTTATACTCGACTTCCAAACGAAGACGTTTGAGCTGATGTTTCTTCTCGATATAATCAAAAAACTCCTTGCCGATCCCTTTGCCTTGAAATTTCGGCCGGATATATACTTCCTCAAGCCAGATCACTCTCCCGCCCGCTTCTTGCGAAAAACTCTTGGAGATCAGGGCATAACCCGCCACTTCCGACTCAAATTCAAAAAGATAACCCTCCGCATAAACCTCCGAAGTCGTGATCTCCTCAAATGTCGTTTCGATATATTCGCTCGGGATCGGATAAAGCACCGCATCCGTATGATAAAATTCATCGACCAACTCACAAAATGTTATCCGGTCTTCTTTAACAACTCTTCTGATCATGGATCTACTCCTTGTAATTTTATATCCTTATTTTATCATAAAATGGAGCATTTAACAAACTTTCTGTCCTTTCATCCGCCGATCGCATCTTCTCACACGATCTTTGTCAGAAAATCTTTCCCATAATACAAAAAATGCCCAAGCAAGGCATCTTGCTTCGGCATCTCCGTAAACACCAAAATTATTCTTCTTCCGGCATAAAATCATCGTCACCGAAGATCTCCCAGAATGCGTTCGTTACACGCTCAAATTCCTCATCGTCCTCAATATTTTGAAGGTCGATATCTTCATCGCTGAGCTCTTTGTATTTGTAGATCAATACACGATCATCATCTTCCGGCAGCAAGGCAATGTATTCTTCACCCTCCACCTCGAAGATCCCGATCACTTCGCTCGGCAACTCCTCACCATCTTCCAATGTTATATTAAGGATGATCGGCTCTTCATCTTCAAAATCTTTTTTGAAATCTTGATCACTCATCATTTGTCCTCCTTGCAAATCATTTTAACTTTCATGTCTTGATTCATTATACCACCCTCAGCCATTTTATTCAACAAAGTTATCAAAAAGCATTTTGTCGCTCTCCCTGTTGCTACTTTTCAAGGTCACAAATCGTTACTTTGAATATTTAAGGTTTATTCAACTAGGCTTCCGGAAAATCATCCCTCAGAAAAAATCTCTGATCCCAATGTAGTAAATTCCATACTCATCATATCTTGGCACTATATTATCTCTAACAATAATGATTTTCTTAAAGGAATCATCAATTTGTTTTAGAGCGTTTCTTCCTGTTCTTTCTTTTCCTCACTGTTTATAGCAAAAGCTGATCGAATATAATATCTGAGATCTCCATTATCCTTTTTCTTAAATTAGTGTCTGCTCACAAGGAATAAAAAGTAGAGATAAAGATTCATTTTACAAC
>JAUNKR010000066.1 GCA_030532705.1 Peptostreptococcaceae bacterium | reverse complement strand
CTACGATATTGTCAAATAGTATATTTTTAACTTTTGTTCCGATGCTTTCCTTCGGCAAAACAACCTGAGGTTTGCTCTTATTTTCCATCATTTAGACTCCCCTCCCATCTTTGTCAACGCATAAAGGATCACACCATTTTGAACGATCATACGCAAAACTTCCGATAAGTTTCCTTCCGTAACGATCTTATTTGCCACCGGTAAAGCGATCGTCAACAACCCTTGAAACAAGAATGTCCCCAACACGACATGTAAGATCGTTGCCCTTTTTGCACTGGCTCCACCGATAAGTATTGCTGCAACCGCTGCGAAACCCATCATCAGCGGCGCTGTATACAATTGATAAAAACCGTAGCTTTGAGAATAAACGATGATCCCGATCGCTCCACACATTGTCGAAACCATCGTTCCTAATAATCTTTTATTATCTACATTGATACCTGAAGCTTTTGCAAATCTTGGATTATCGCCCGCAGTGGACATCCCGATACCTATTTTACTTCGTAAGAAAATTTGCATCAAGAAGCACATAAAGCCAAAAAACAGCAATAATCCGGTAGGTATCGTCACACCGAAAATCTTGAAAGCAAGAAAATTATCCAGTACCGATGCATACCTTCCTGTAAGTGTGATCGTCGTCCTTAGCCCTGTACCGATCGGCCATTTCAACTCCAAACTCTTAAAAGGTGCTATCAACCAGAAAATACACATAAAAGACACGATCGAAAATCCGGCATACGTAGCTACCGTCATCTCTGAGCCTTTTACACGATTCAGCAACAGACCATAACCCCAACCTGCGATCAGCGACAGCGGAATAGAGATCATGACCGCCACCAAAAACGCCGTGATGCCGTAAAGATCCAGCTCAATGCTGATCAAACCGCCGATCAAACCACAAACGATACCGATCGGAATTCCAAAGTTCAATCCGATCCCGCAGAGGATCCCCGGAACCATCGCTAAAACCAAAATACCGTTCATTCCCATCCTAACAAGTGCTGCAGACATAAGATCCGACATTGGCAATCCCAAAGACACTGCCCCAAAACATAGCGAAAGGAATAACCCGAAAATTATCAGGCGCGGAGCTCCAATAGACTGTACTGCTTTTTTTACATTATCCATTATTGTCCTCCTTTCACTTTTTTGTAGTCTCCGGACATCATCAGACCGAAGTCGACATCGGAATCTTCCGGTCGGAGGATCCCTTCCACTTTTCCTTCGGTAATGATCGCGATCCGATCGCAAACCATTCTTAATTCGTTAAGCTCCGAAGAAGTCATAATGATCGTCATCCCTTGCTTGCTGAGTTCCACCAAAGTATCCAGAACCAACTTTTTAGCTCCGATATCTATTCCGCGCGTCGGCTCGGATACGAAAAGCAGATCCGGTTCCTGTGTCAACGCACGTGCGATACAAACCTTCTGTTGATTGCCACCCGAAAGCCTTCGTGTAAACTGCTTCGGTCCCGTTGCACGAATATCCAGTTTTTTGATATAATCCAATGCATTATTTCGGATCGATTTAAAGTCCGCCATTTTAAGCCCGATCTTTTTTATAAATCGATCATTGATCTCCATCGCAGTTGCTGAAATATTTTCCTCAATCGACTTATCCAGCAAAAGACCAACGCCTTTTCGATCTTCGGAAACGAACGCCATCCCGGATTTCAAAGAAGTTCTTGTATTTCCGAGCTTCAACTCTTTATTCTTAAAAGTGACTTTACCACTCACTTCATAAAGACCCATGATCCCGTTGGCGATCCCAAGTTTTCCTTGACCGGCCAGTCCACCGATCCCAAATATTTCTCCTTTTTTGACTTCCAAATTAACACCTTTCACTTCTTCTGCAGGCATCGCAACACGTAGATCTTCGACTTTTAAGATCGTCTCTTCATTTTGAACTGATTTTTCTTTTGCAAGCATTTCAATATCACGACCAACCATTTTTTGTGCAATATCTTCAATACTTGTCTCCGTTTTCGGCATTCCCGCGATCAATTCCCCATCTCGAAGGATCGTCACACTATCTGCAACCGCCATTACTTCATCCAAACGATGCGTAATAAATAAAATGGCAATGCCCGATTCGGCTATCTTTTTCATCGCGTCCAGCAGTTGTGCCGCCTCCGATTCGGTAAGTACCGCTGTAGGCTCATCAAAAACCAGCAATTTTACATTCTGCTTGTCGATCTCTCGTGCGATCTCTATAAATTGCATATATCCGACCGGGAGTCCGGACACCAAAGCTTTTTCGCTAAAAGTCATCCCTAGAGTATCCAGAGAGACCCGAGCATCCTTTTCCATCGATCTTGTATCCAAGAGTTTCAAATTTCTTCCAAATAATGAAGATAAAATACTTGGCTTTAGGATCTCTCGATTTAATTTTATGTTTTCAGATGCACTAAACCCGGGAATCAACATAAATTCCTGGTGCACCATTCCTATCCCAAGCTCCATCGCATGCTTTGGGGATCGAATCTTGATATCTTGTCCTTCAAAAGTAACAGACCCTTCAAAACCGCCTGTCGAGTGAATGACCGGCATCCCAAACAGAATATTCATCAATGTTGATTTTCCGGCTCCATTCTCTCCAAGCAACGCATGGATCTCCCCTTCCTTAACATTCAGGTCTACCCCTTTCAGCACTTTATTGCCAAAATAGGTCTTCTCTATGTTCTTCATAGACAGAACATATTCTTTCATACGCAGTTCCCTCCATAAACAAATAGAGGCTACCTCATCCAGGCAGCCTCTGTCTTTAATCACAACAAAATTAGAATACTACATATGATGAAAGAACCATAAAGTAATTTTCATACAATTTATCAGTTGCCTCGTTTTTGTAGTTTGTAAGCTGAACATCAGCTCCCGCATCTGCAAAAATAGCTTTTAGCTTATCCGCATTTACTTTTTCTGTAAACTCACCTTCGATATACGCTCTTGCATACTCCACTCCACCTTTTACAAAAAGCATATTCACAGGTACCGGCCATGTAGCCATTCTTCCAGTCATACCGGCTTCAGCAACCTTCGCTTGTATTTGCTCTACCATGAAAGGCACATCCCCTTGTTTTCCCTCAGGAACTTCGATCCCGAATGCTCCCGGGTAACCATGGAAAGGTGATGGACAGCATTGCTGAGGATAAAGTGCTTTTTGCTGAACGACCGATTTGATCATCGGCTCTTGCATTGCACAGTTTGTTCCAAAGAAAGCAGTCTCTGTTCCGTATTCGGCAACTTTTCTAGGGATATCTTCCAAAATGAACTGTTGTGTTCCCGGAACACCTGCATCTCCGGTTGGATCCGGAGCTGTTGCGTCAACAAAAACGATCCCTTTTTCTTCGGCAGTTTTCTTCAAAATATCACGTCTTGCTGAAAGCATTTGATAAGACATATGTCTAGGGAATGAATAATGCACAAAAGTTTTTGCTCCCATTTTTACCGCTTCTTCTATGATCGTAGTTCCCATTCCAAGCTCATCCGCCACCAAAACCAGATCCGCCTTGCTCGCGATCATATCCGGGTCTTCGCCAGGTGTTCCCGCAATGATCAAAAGATCCTCCCCTCTAAGCTCTCTCGCTTTTTCGATCGCAGCAGAGATTCCCGGAACAGCTTGACATACAACGATCGCCTTTACATCCGGATCAGAAGCCATGGTCATAAAGTTTGCTATCGTAGTTTCAGTCTCCTTCATGAAACTATCCGGATAGGTCGTTGTAATGATCATATCTCCATATTCCGCTTTTAGAGCTTCAGCAGCTCTAAATTCCTCTTCGCCCTGTGACACCGTACCTGTCATGATACCGATCTTATATGTAGGAGTTTCTCCGCCTTGCTCTTGTTGATTATTTCCCCCATCAGAACTTCCGCCATCTCCGGTCTCCGTCTTCTGACCGCAACCTGCCATTCCGAATACAAGTACAGCACTCATCAGTATTGCCAGTAGTTTTTTCATTAAATACCCTCCCTTTTGTAAATTCACATTCAATTCTAATTTTGTGTAAGTAAATATTACTACATTTATTCCAATTTGTACATACTTATTTTACAATTTTCATTTTTTTATAAAATATTTACTATCTAATTTCCTTATTATTTTATTTATACTAAAATATATGAATTGAAATTTCGATCAAAGTTTAACATCAAACATTCGGAAATATCTGCTGAAATTTATTTTTTATCAATTTATTTTATTTCATACTGTATTTTTATAAAAATTTGTAAATATAAATGCAATTCTATCCTTTTTTTGTATAATGTTTCCAACCCTCATCTATTTATTTTTTAAGTCTTTTAATTTAAATATTTCTGCACTCAAAACCCTAAATTGCCCTATCCTGTCAATAAAACAACAGAAGCGATCTTCCTCCTTGCTCTTATTAAAATAAAATGTACAAAATAAAACCACCCCAAAATTTTCAGGGTGGTAAAAGATGATATTTTATTTGATTATTTTGTCGGGATACTTCCTAACTGAGTTTTCATTTTAGATCCCGTTCTATATACAAGACCAACATAAATAGCTGTCAATATGCCTCCGATGATGTATGCTGTGTTGATAGGAAGTCCAAATCCAATTCCTGCATTTAGAATAAAGCTTGAAATGATAAACATATAGAATGTTCCCGGAATAAGTGCTGTAAGGAAATTCTTCCCTTCTTTCATCAAATAAACGGTCATGATCGCAAATGCAAATACCGCGATCGTTTGGTTACTCCATGCAAAATATCTCCAAAGAAGTTGGAAGCCCCCTGCACTTGTTTTAGCATACACAAGGATCGCTGCTGCCAAGACGAAAATCACTGCAGATGTTATCAAGCGATTTTTGTAAGGTTTTTGATCGATATTCAAGTAATCCGCAACCATCAATCTTAATGAACGAAGTGCTGTATCTCCTGATGTGATAGGAAGAACGATAACTCCTACTACCGCGATCAAACCTCCAACTGTTCCAAGAAGGTCCTTTGCAACCATACCGATAATAGCAGGTGTTCCTACCGCAGGATCTTCAAGACCGATCACATTGTAGATACCCATTGCAGCTGCTGCCCAGATCATTGCAATAAATCCTTCCAGAAGCATCATATAGTAGAAAGTCATCTTTCCTTCTCTCTCATTTCCAACTGAACGAGCGATCAATGTTGATTGAGTGGAGTGGAAGCCGGAAACGATACCGCAAGCGACTGTTACAAAGAATATCGGGATCATAGGAAGTCCTTTTGGATGTGCACCCATCCAGTTTGCAGCTGTCAGATTCTCAAGCTGATATCCTTTTGCAAACAAGCCGAAGAATACACCCACTGCTGAAAGCAGAAGAATTCCACCAAAGATCGGATATACTCTTCCGATGATCTTATCGATCGGGAATAAAGTCGCTACCAGATAGTAGATAAAGATCCCTGCATAAACGATCCATACGATCGGATTGGATGCAGATGCATCTTGCTTTAGAAGCTGAGTAACGATCAAGTCTCCAGGTGTGTAAATAAATACCGCACCTACAAGAAGCATCAGTAGCCATAAGAAAAGATTGTATACCTGGAATGTTACATTACCAAGATATTTTTTTGTTAGCACCGGCATCTGAGCTCCATTTTCTCTGATAGAGATCATACCGGAGAAATAGTCGTGAACCGCTCCTCCAAGAACACAACCCACAGGAATCGCAATAAATGCGATCGGTCCAAAAAGGATCCCGATGATCGGTCCAAGGATCGGACCTGTTCCGGCAATGTTAAGTAATTGAATTAGTCCATTTTTCCATTTGTTCATAGGAACGAAGTCAACACCGTCATTTAGTGTTACGGCCGGCGTCGGTCTGTCATCGGGTCCAAACATTTTGTCGATATAAGCGCCATAAAGAACTCCGCCTACGACCAAAATCGCCATACCAATTAAAAAAGTAGTCATAGCATTCTCCTCCTTAGAAATTTGTTTCATGTAATTTTCATCTCAAATTAAAAAATAGATACTTAAAAATTACATTTTGTAGTTTTCTATAACCATCTTTGATTATATATCTAAATGAAAAATTTTACAATATTTTTATGAAAAATATTCTCTATTCTTAATTACTCTTAATAATAAAAACTCGATTATAGCAGCACTTGCACAGCGCTCCATATAATTGAATTTTGTCAATTTGATCTTGAAATTCACTTTATTTATTCTGTTCGGTGCATTTGATATGTACTCAAAAATGATAAAAAAGCAGGGGAAAAAACACACTTTTCGCTCCTGCTTTTTTATTATGACTTAAAGAATTATTTTTTTAATGCATCCTTTAACGGCTTTCCGATATTATTGTCATCCATAATAAATTCTACCAGCTTTTTCAATGTTTCTTTATCCAAAGCTCCGGTATAAACACCTGCCACTCCTCCGCTTCGGTCAATAAAAGCAGTTGTCGGATATCCTTGGATCGGATAATTCGCCGCAGCACTGCTTTGAACATCTACGCCATCTTTTCCGCTCAATGCTTCATCAAAGTAGATCGGCATCGTATAGCCGTTGTCTGTAAATAATTTATTTGCTTTTTCTCTTGTTTCGTATTGGCCATCTGTACTATTGACCATCATCCAGTTCAGATCCGTATCCTTAAACTGATCATATACTTCTTGGAAATCGCCCATTTCCGCTGTACAATAATGTCACCAGCTTGCCCAGAAGTTGATTACTGTGGGCTTTCCTTCAAAACTGTCAAAATTGACCTGTTCACCGTTGATATCAAATACTGTAAAATTCGGTGCCATATGCTTTGGTTGAACATCTTTTTGCGGGTCTTCCTCTTTTTGATCCTTATTTTCTGTATCCGTATTTTTTTCTGACGGTAGATCTTTTTTCTGTTCCATTTCAGCTTGTTGCGCTTGTTGCTGTGTCAATGCCTTGTAACCGAAGCTGGCTCCTGCGATCAACACTGCCAAGGCTATTACAAGCCACAATGTACCTTGTTTTTTCATACAATCTCTCCTTTCAATTATTATAGAAACATCATTAAAAATCTGGTAAAATGTCCTGTCATCATCGTCAATCCGATAATGATGAGCAGGATCCCTGCGATCTTATGGATCACCGCATGATGTCGATCGATAAAATCGATCGCACCCATCATTTTGTCGAGCAATACCGCCGAGATCATAAAAGGAATTCCAAGCCCTAAACTAAATGCCAAAAGCATCAAGGAGCCTTTTACAACCGTCTGTGCATTCGCTGCGATCAACAATGCCGATCCTAAGAAAGTTCCTACGCAAGGTGTCCATCCGATCGAGAAGATCATCCCAAAAAGGATCGCCTTCCCGAACTTCACCGGTTCAACATTGCTCTGTGCTCGATAAGTTCTTTGAAGGATCGATAACTTGATCACGCCAAGGTAACTTAATCCAAAAAACACGATGATAGCACCCGTGATGATATTGATCAATCGACTGTGTTCAAACATAAATTTTCCAACAGTTCCTGCCGCAGCTCCCAGCAAAACGAAAACGATACTGAAACCCAAAACAAAACCTGCAGAGTTTTTTAGCGCACGCAATTTGTGCTCACCGTGATCTTCCTGGTCCACATCTCCAATGAAATAGGTGATATAGATCGGGAGCATCGGCAAAAGGCAAGGTGAAATAAATGTTATAACACCTTCCAAAAATAAAATTAGATATTCCATACGTCCTCCTAGTTAGGTAGTGTCTGCTCACAAGGAATAAAAAGTAGAGATAAAGATTCATTTTACAACCA
>JAUNKR010000065.1 GCA_030532705.1 Peptostreptococcaceae bacterium | reverse complement strand
ATCAAAAAACATTCGAAAAAAAGCCTAAGCGATTTACACCTAGGCTTTTGGTTAAATTAAATTATTATATTTCTTCAACTTTTACAATGTTGACCGGAAGATCGGCAACTTTGATCTCTTTATTCTGAGCATCCACATTTCCTAGAAGCTCGATATGTCCATCTGCTAATTCCTGATAGATCGCATCGTAGTCTGCTTGTGTAAACTTCTCAAATTTACTTGACTCCATTGGAAGACCTACGCCTTGAACATCTGCGCCAAGAACTACTGTTTGTCCGCCAGGGAATGAATCTGCATAGTAAGCAGTAATAGCATCATATACTGATTTTTGAAGCATTTTCATAGATGATGTGATCACTGTATCAGACTCACCTGATTGATCTACGTCAACACCGATCACTTTTCCACCCGCTGCTTCAGCAGCTGCCATTACAGAGTTTCCTACAGCGCCACCGCAAGCAAAGATGATCTCTGTTCCACTCTCATACCAAGATGCTGCTCTAGACTGAACCTCAGGAGTTGCGTTAAAGCCCCCTGTGTAATTATACTTCACATCAATAGATGCGATACCCATCTCTTTTGCAGCATATTCTGCTCCTTGAACAAATCCGTATCCGAATTTTACAACTGCAGGTACAGCCATTCCTCCCATAAAGCCTAGCTTCGTATGACCTTCTTTTACTGCAGCATATCCTGCAAGGAATCCCGCTTGCTGCTCTGCATAGAATACAGAGTATGTGTTATCAGCAACTTTAATATTCTCATAATCATCTTGCGGATGTGGTACTCCGTCGATCAAAACGAATTTCACATCAGGATACATATCCTGAGCCTCATATACCGCAGGCTCAAAAAGGAATCCCGGTGTTACAACGACTTTTGCACCTGCTTCTACCGCAAGAGCGATCGATGCCATGTAAGCATCTTTTGTCTTTTCTGCCGGTTGATAATACTTATGTGTGATATTGTGCTCTGTTGCATACTGAGTAAGCCCTTCCCATGATCCTTGGTTAAAAGACTTGTCATCGATCGTTCCGACGTCTGTGATCAGAGCAAGTTCATAAGTGTCTCCTGCAGGTGTTTCTCCGCCACCATCTTCCTTCTTTGCGCATGCCGCTAATGTACCGATCAAAAGTACAGCGATCATAGCTAAACTGATTAATCTTTTCTTCATAATATCCTCCCTTATTGGCAATTGATTTGCTCATAAATGATACCATATTTACCCACAAATTAAAAGGGGTATTTTACTTTTTCAAGTTTTTCGGAGAAAATCCTTGCGGTAATAATTCTCCTAATGTAAAGACTTGATATTCATTTTCGTCTTTACCAACGATCACAATAAACTCGTCCGGATCGCAAAACTCGATCAATACTTGACGGCAAACTCCACATGGCCATGCATAGTCTTGCGGCAAGATCCCTTGTTTTCCACCAACCACTGCGATCGCCGAAAATTCTCTCACACCCTCGCTGACCGCCTTGAACACAGCTGTGCGCTCTGCACAATTTGTCGGGCTATAGGATGCACTTTCGATATTACAGCCCTTATATATCTTACCGTCTTTCGATAACAAGGCGGCTCCAACCGCAAAATCGGAATATGGGCAATATGACATCTCACGCGCTTCCAATGCCTGCTTCACCAAAAATTGATGATCTAACTTCATTCTTATTCCTTTCATCTCATCGATATCAAAATGCATTTTGCAAAAATCGTTCTATTAAAGATCCATCGAGAAATCTGTTCTGCTTTGAAGATCCGATTTTCTCTACGATCTTTAATTATGCGATCTCAAGTGCAAGTTCCATCATCTGAGTAAAGGAATTCTGTCTTTCTTCTGCGGAAGATGCTTCCCCTGTAAAAGGCTTGTCGGAGATCGTACAGATACAAAGAGCGTTTTTGCCGGCTCTAAGCGCATTCATATAAAGTGCCGCCGCTTCCATCTCGACCGCTAACACACCCATTCTTTGCCATTCTTGAAGTCTTTGCTGATCATCATAGAATGTGTCTGAAGAGTAGATATTTCCAACTTTAAATGTCAATCCTTGCTTTTGAGCTTCATCAACGGCTTTCTTCAACAGTTCATAGCTTGCGATCGGCGCAAAAGTTCCCGGCAAACCGTATTGTGCCACAAAATTCGAGTTCGTACATGCCCCCATTCCGATAACGATATCCTTGATGTTCAAACTGTTATCGATCGCACCTGCCGAACCGATACGGATGATATTCTTTACATTATAGAAATTGAACAGTTCGTAAGAGTAGATCCCGATCGACGGCATTCCCATACCGCTTGCCATAACCGAAACTCGTTTGCCCTTATAGGTCCCTGTATAACCTTGGATCCCGCGGATATTATTGACCAGAACCGCATCTTGTAAAAAGTTCTCCGCAATAAATTTTGCTCTCAAAGGATCCCCCGGCATCAAAACCGTTTCTGCAAAATCCTCAAGCTTTGCATTGATATGTGGTGTTGGGATATTGTTTCCCTGAATCATAATTTTCCTCCTTTAATATACATCAAAACGATCTTATTGTTCCAAACACTGTTTATTCTTCAGCCTGTTTATAGATCTCTGTCTTCTCCCCGCATCATCGTGGATACCGAGACGCTTTCTCTTTTCAAAATGCGGCTCTACAACTTTATGGTCATCCCGCATCACTGTTCCATCAGCGCATCAATAGCTGTTTTGCTCCACATTTTCAGATTTTACGATCTTGATGATCCTACTTGTTCCTAATCGATCCGCTCCAAGTTTTACAAAATCCTCTGCATCTTGAATGGAAGAGATCCCTCCTGCTGCCTTCACTTTAACATTCTTACCTACATTCTCAGCTAACAGCTTGACATCTTCACGAGTTGCCCCCGAAGTGCTAAATCCGGTCGAGGTTTTGATAAAATCTGCTCCGGCCTTTGTAACGATCTCACACATTTTTTTCTTTTCATCTTCATTCAAAAGTGCCGTTTCGATGATGACCTTCAATATCTTTTCGCCACAGCTAGCTTTGATCTGTCGTATTTCCTCTTCGATCGCATCATAATTCTTATCTTTCAGATCACCGATATTGATCACCATATCGATCTCTTGAGCGCCATTTAATATCGCATCCCTGGTCTCAAAAACTTTCACTGCTGTCGTATTGTAGCCGTTCGGAAATCCGATCACCGTACAGATCGCCAAACGATCTCCTACATACTGCTTCGCTCTCGAAATAAAGCTTGGTGGAATGCACACACTTGCAGCCCCATACTCCATCCCTTCATCACAGATCAAGCGGATCTGCTCCCAGGTAGATTCCGGTTTTAGCAATGTATGATCCACAGCTGACAATATTTCTTTAATATCCATATACTCCTCCATCATGTCCATTTTATCAAAAATATTTCAACCTCATTATACCACGGATCCGAACATTTTACACGTCAATTTCCTTTGAATGTTTTGATTTCAAACAAAAAGAACCCAAGTTTCCTTGAGTTCCATTTCTTATTTTGCATAATCGATCGCTCTTGTTTCTCGTATGATATTCACCTTGATCTGTCCGGGATATTCCATTTCGCTTTCGATCTTTTTTGTCACTTCGCGTGCAAGCAATGGTAAAGCCGCATCATTGATATTCTCAGGTTTTACCAAGATACGAACCTCTCTTCCCGCTTGGATCGCAAAAGATTTTTCAACACCTTCAAAGGAGTTGGAGATCTCTTCCAGTTTTTCCAATCTCTTGATATAAGCCTCAAGAGTTTCCCCTCTTGCTCCAGGTCTTGCAGCTGAAATCGCGTCTGCAGCTGTTACAAGGACCGCTTCAACGGTCTGTGGCTCGTAGTCTCCATGATGTGTCGACATCGCATGGATGACTTCTTTTGATTCTTTATATCTTCTAAGCAGATCCATTCCGATCTCGATATGAGTTCCTTCCATTTCATGATCGACCGCTTTTCCGATATCATGAAGTAATCCGGCTCTTTTTGCGAGTTTTGGGTCTGCTCCAATTTCCGAAGCCATAATTCCACATAAATGTGATATTTCTATCGAATGTTTCAAAACATTTTGCCCGTAGCTTGTTCTGTACTTTAGTCTTCCGAGCAATTTTATCAATTCCGGATGAAGTCCGTACACCCCTGTTTCAAAGGATGCCTTCTCCCCTTCTTCTTTGATGATATTCTCGACCTCGACCTTAGCTTTTTCTACCATTTCCTCGATTCGAGAAGGGTGGATCCTTCCATCTGAGATCAGTTTTTCGAGGGCGATCCTCGCCACTTCTCTCCTGATCGGGTCAAAAGCTGAAAGCACAACCGCTTCCGGTGTATCATCAATAATAAAATCTACGCCGGTCAAACTCTCCAGCGTTCTAATATTTCGACCTTCCCGACCAATGATCCGTCCTTTCATTTCATCATTCGGCAATGTTACGACGGATACTGTCGTCTCAGCGACATGGTCAGCAGCGCAACGCTGAATCGCAAAAGAAAGAATCTCACGCGCTTTTTTGTCCGCTTCTTCCTTTGCTTTTGTCTCAAGATCTTTGATCATTACAGACATCTCGTTTCTTACTTCTTTTTCAGCAGTCGCCAGGATCTGTTCTTTCGCCTGCTCTGTTGTAAGCATCGAGATCTCTTCAAGCTTAGCTTGTTGTTCACCAACTAGACGTGTGATCTCATTCTCTTTATCTTGGAGTTTTCGAAATTTGTCATTATATCGGTTATCCTTTTCCTCGATCTGGCTTATTTTTCGATCCAAGGTCTCCTCTTTTTGAAGAACACGTTTTTCAAATTTCTGAACTTCAGCACGACGTTCTTTGTATTCTTTTTCCGCTTCCGTTCGAAGTTTATGTGCTTCTTCTTTTGCTTCAACCAACTTTTCTTTCTTGATCGCTTCCGCATTTCGTTCTGCGTCTTCAACGATCTTGGTCGCAACAAGTTCCGCCTGGTTTATTTTCCCTTCGCCGATCTTTTTTCGGTACATATATCCGATAAAAAGACAGATCACCGCCGTCAATAGTATACATGCAACTAATATCAGTTCTCTTCCTATTTTGTTCACCTCCTTATACTATTTTTTGTTTCATCATTTGATTTCAATTCAATATGTTTACGAAGAAACATATACACTATTGTAATATTAAATGCTGTAACTGTCAACGAAAAAAGCACATATCCGTCGATATGTGCTCATTTTTATTTTTAATATTCCTGCTCAAATTTTCTTTCAAAATCTTCTTCCGGTGGAAGCGTCTCATTGAAAGCAAACTCATTCTCCACTTCCAGATCTTCCGGTGCGATATCATAATTTTCATAATACGCATCCCAGAACTCAGCTTCTTCCTGCTCCTCGATCTCCTTAATCATCTTGCGTTCTTTGATCTTATCCGTCACTAATTTTGTGACCCCTGTTGCCACCAAAGCGGCAACGGCGATTCCCGCTAAAACTTTACCTGTACTCGGTCTGGAAAGTTCACGGTCTAAAATTTTCTTCTTCTCATCGATCGGTAATTTTGACTTTAGTATCTTCGCAACATCTCTTGATTTCATTTTCGATCCACCTTTCGCTTCGTTTCCATAAGTTATACCCAAAACCCTCTTTTAATAATCATACCTCATTCTTTACTGAAATGCAAGAAAATTGTATAACATTTTTATCGCATCATCCCTCGTTGCATGCTCTTGAGGATGAAACTCTCCACCTGTTGAGACATCAAGTATGCGCAATGCCTCTGCAATCGCGATATAACCTTGATATCCATTGGATACTTGATCAAAATCGTATAAACTGCTCTTGAATATCTCTTTTTTAGCAGCGATCTTCTCATAGCCTAGACTTCGCACCAGGTATTTTGCCACATCCTCCCTTGTAAGCGGACCATCGCCTACGATCTCTCCCTCAGCAACAAGTCCCAATCTGGTCCAAGTTTTTGCTCTGCTATCAGCAGGTACATACGGCTCGATCGGATAGTAGTCCGTATCAAAGGCGGATGCGATCAGATCGAGCAGTTCTTCTTTACTGATCGGCATCGTCGGTTTGAGATATCCGCCCGAAAAGCCGATCCCTATTTGGTAAAGCTTCTCGGCCTCGATCTCATACTTACTTAAACTGATATCCTCATATTCCCTGATCTTTTCGATCGGGTCGACCGGAAAGATCCGATCCCCTGTCGTGATACTGAATCGAAGCGGCAATTCCTTATTCTCATCAACATAATAATATAATTTTGCATTATATTTTTGATTTTTATCATCCCAATTGAATTTGTATCCCAGCTTCAACTCATTTTCTTCAAATATCTTTTTGAAAATCAATTCTTCATCCGCAAATTTAGTCGGTTTTGGAAGACGAAGGTCACTCCAATACAAACTGAAATAAGTGATCCTGCTTTTAGAAGGCATATAGTTGATATAGATCCCATCTGCAGGAACATATGCACCACCCTCATAACGCTTAAAATACATCCTTACAACATCATTTTGAGTTCCCAGAGCTCTCTCAAGATCCTCTTCATCCAGCTGAAGATCAATCTCATGATCGGATGCATATTTTTTGATAAATTCCCTTGCCGCCTTCTTCGCCGAATCGATGTGTTCTTTCGTTATTTTTTCATAATTGCCAAATCCGGTATAATCAAAAAATGAGATCGGCTCCAACGTTTTTGCATCCAACTCGATCGAATAACTCTCTCCATCCAGATCAAAACTCAGAGACCACACATAATTAGAACTCGAATAATGCCTTTCATAAAGGTTTGCGTAACTCATCTCAAAACCTTCATTATCAAATAATTTCAGTGCAAGAGCCTCTGATTTTGCTTCCTCCAAAGATTTCAGTCCCGATTTCTTTTCGATCTCAAGTTCTTCGAGAGGCTGAATGCTGTCACCTTCGGCATTAACCGCCCGATCTTCCGCTGTGTCGAACTTCAGAAAACCGACCGAATCTACGTATTCTTTTTTTCCCGTTTTGGCATTGATACTATACCCATCCAACCCCGGTACATATGCCATTCGAACATTATAGATATCGAGTTTTTCGTCATTATACTGATAAGTATATATCTTCTTCAACCCGATCTCTTGACGGTATGCATCCTGAGCCGCCTCACCGTCTATGATCCCTTGAAGATCTTCATATTGAATATTCGAAACATAGTCTGTACTAAAACCGGTAACTTTCCCTGTGATATAGTTTACAGTTACATACGCATTAGTCCCTAAAACAAGAATATCATCCTTATGATATTCAAATCCGAAAATGTAATTTTCTCCACTGATCTCTGACTGATCGACCTGTCTAAAATTCTTATACTCTTTTGGAAAAGCCTTGCTTATAAAATCACTCGCGATCGTTCGACTCTCTTTCTCCGAGTATTGAGGAAGTTTTTTGATCATTTTTTCTGAAACATGATCCGTATTTTTTCTGTAGCTATAGTTATATATATTTTTATCTTCCCCATATCGAACGGATTGAGTATATTTATCACTCTCCCAAAGCAACTCGTAATAGGTCTGACCGCTTTCCGAACCCATCGAATAGGTCAATTTTGCATTTTCATCATTGATGACCAAGCGCTTTTTGATATCAATCAATATTTCCTGAAGCAATTCTTTAGAGATTTGAGACGGATCTTTGGTCGGCGCGATGTCCGGCTGCGCTGCATCGCTCTCGGTAACATCCGCTCCTGCCACTTCTTGTGGCTGTGAACCGCCTGAATTTTGATTATTTTGTATTGCTATCGGCTGAGAATTTCCTAAGTAGCTATGCTTGGACACAGCATACCCTTCCATCGAAAATTGAGCTGTGATCAATCCAACAAGCGCGATTGAAAAGACTTTTTTCATTTGATTTCTCCTTTCAAAAGTCTTTCTATATTTTACTATAAATTTCGAAAAAAAGGGTTACATAA
>JAUNKR010000064.1 GCA_030532705.1 Peptostreptococcaceae bacterium | reverse complement strand
TACTTCCTATTATAAACACGGATGTGACTAAAGTCAAAGTCGAAAATACGGACACACGCGCGCCGTAGATCACGGAAGAAAAAATATCCTTCCCCAGATTATCCGTCCCGAAAAAATGTGCCCTGCTAGGTGCCGCAAGCGCATTGGTCAGCTCCGTCTCCGTCAAGGTATAAGGCGCAAGCACAGGTGCAAAGATCGCGATCAATACGACGATCATCGCCAAGCTCAAAAAGAAGACGAATTTCTTGTTTTTTCTCAAGATGCCCTTATCATTCACCCGTTCTGCCCCCCTCTCGAATTCTCGGATCCAAATAACCGTACGAAATATCGACGATCCAGTTGATCACCATATAGATCAGTGCGATCCACAGCACATAGCCCTGGATCAGCGGATAATCCATGCCGGAGATGGCACTGACCGCCAGATTGCCAAGCCCCTGATACGAAAAGATCACTTCCACCACAGCCGTTCCGCCGAGCAAAGAGCCCAGCGAAAGCCCCAACAATGTCACGAGCGGCAGCAGCGAATTGGGAAAGATATGTTTCCAGAGGATCTCTCTCTCCTTGATCCCTCGTGCGCGAGCTCCGACCACATAGTCCTGACCCAGCTCCTCCAGGATCGTCGTCCGGACCTGTCTTGTGTACTTTGCCGACATCGCAAAAGCCAAAGTGACCGCCGGCAAGATCAATTTATTCAGCCCCGTGCCGGAAGAAACGACCGGCAAGAGCTTCCATTTCAAAGCGATCACATAGAGCAACAAAAGCCCGACCCAAAAGTTCGGCATCGAAACGCCGAAAAAAGTCGCCCCTCGTATGATATGATCGATCCAACGATCTTTGTACAGCGCCGAGAGCATCCCCATCGGAATGGCGACCACAAGCATCAGGACCATTGACAAGCCTGCCAGCTTGATCGTCGGCATCAGCCGAGACATCAACAGTGCCGAAACCGGTTTTCGCAAAGTGTAAGATCTTCCAAAATCTCCTTTGAGACAATTCAAAAGCCAGTTTTTATACTGTACGGCAAAGGGCTGATCCAATCCGACCTCCGCTCTTGCCTGATCAATCTGTGCCTGCGTCGGCTGAATCCCATTCGCCAGGAACATCGAACGTACCGCATCGCCCGGAGCCAGATGGATCAATAGAAAACTAAAAAAACTGACTCCGAGAAGGATGATCATCATCTGCGCTATTCTTTTCAATACCGAATTGTTTTTCATTCATTTCTCCTTCGATCCATCATATGAAAAAGGCAGAATGTACACTGAAATAACAGCAACATTCCGCCCGGATCTCTTAGAACCTATGTCGATTATTTTACCGGCTTGATGTCGGTGCTTAGCCAATAGTAGTCAAAAGTAGATATCTCCGCTCCGCTCACTTTGGCCTTATTGCTGATCATCGTTGATTTATAATATCCATGGACCAACACCGCTGCATCGTTGATCAAGGTTTGTTCGATATCCACAATCAATTGATTTCTCTCCTGCTCATCGGTTGATGCAACAAACTTCTCATAGGCCTCATTAAATTTCGCACTGTCATAATGGCAGTAGTTGGTCGCATCGTTATTGCCTTCGCTGTAGAAATTCTTTCCGCCGTTTCCATACCAGTTCAATAGGAAGTTGGTCGGATCACCCGTCGCAACAGTCGTCCAGTTTGAGCTTAACAGGTCATATTCGCCCGCCTGCATCAACATCCAGTTCGTGTCACTGTCCGTTACATTGACATTGACCCCGATCCCTACCTTTGATAATTGCAACTGGATCGCTTCCGCAAAATCGCTCAATCGTCTGTTTTTATAAGTCACAAATCGCAATTCGATATTCTTGCCGTCCAGCTCACGAATGCCGTCACCATCGCTATCCACGATGCCTGCTTCATCCAACACCTTGATCGCACCCGCTTCATCATACGCAAACGGATTGTCCAAATTTTCATCCGCATACGCCAGATTCTGAGGCAGGATCCCCGGTCCGTACGAATACATTCCACCCACGGTCACATCACACAAGGTCGGTCCGTCCACCGCCATAAATACCGCATGACGAAGTGCATCATTTTTCAAGATCCCGTTGAAATTCACATAGGCAAAACCGGTACGCACACCGTTTTTCATCGAAACATGATAATTATCATCTTCCATCAGCTCTTTCAGATCGCTGGTCGTTGTGATATTCTCGGTCAGATCGATATCGCCGCTCTTCAATGCAAGCGCCTTCGTCGTATCATCTTCGATAAAAGTCACGCTGACACTGTCAAAAGGCACTTCGCCGCCCCAGAAGTTTTCATTTTTTACCAATTCGCCGGACTTGCTGACATCATCGAAAGATTTCAACATATATGGTCCCGTTCCGATCACCGAAGTCGTATATCCGCCTGCGTGATCCGCATCGCTAAGATCCCCTTCCACATCGATGATCGCATAGAATGGGAATGCCAAAGCGCCGCGAAGATCCGCATAAGGCTTTTTGGTCACGATCGTTACTTCATTTTTTTCTTTATCCGCAGTGATGCTCTCCATATCCAGATATTGATACGGCGTCGAAGAATACTCCTCGCCGTTGGAAACCGTGAATAGACGATTCAGCGAGTCTGCGACCGCCTGTGCATCACATGCTTTTCCGTTGGAGAACTTGACACCGTCTGCGATATGGAAAGTCCATGTCTTATTGTCATCCGACACCGTATAGCTGTCCGCGATCCACGGCTTCATCGATCCGTCATCATTGAATTTGTACAAAGTTTCCGTGATCCCAAATCGCATCGACTGCCATGCCGCATTTTGATAATGCGCCGGGTCAAAAGAAGTCGAATACACATAGCATCCGAAATTCAGATGCGCTTTTTCTTCGGTCGCCGTCCGGCTCCCACATCCGCTTGCAGACGCAAGCATCGCAACGACGGCAAGCCCTGCCATCATTTTCTTAAGTACTTTCATTTTTCCTCCTATCAGTCGCTACAGCCCCATCGAAACATCCGCTCTCCTTGATAAATATACGACCCCTCAACGCCGAAGGATGATCCGATCATTCAAATGGGAATAGCAAAATAAAAAGCGACCCTTTCGGCCGCTCTTGAAATATTCGGTTATCCACCTAAAACAAACGATCTGAAAAATCGTTCGGGTAATAAAAAGTTCCTTATCGACCGTAAGTACACTTTAAAAAGATAGGAGCAGTTCTCCTGACTCAGATTCATCATTCCAAAACCCTTCCCAAACGATCGCTCAGTGGTATATTTTTGAAACTCCTCTTTACAGTGGCGGGACCGTACCGGATTTACACCGGTTTCTCTATTTATCCTTTCGGAACTCTTATCTTTTCCCAAATATTTATAACTTTTTAAATGAGTAACAAGAAGTCTCTTCTAAAATGTTATTTTTAATATATCATCTTTTTAGCGTTTTGGCAATCTTATTTTGACCACGATCCATCCTCATTTTTCATATCCTTTTTCCGCATTTGTCCGATCAAGCTCTCGGCTTTTGTTTTCCGCTCTCTGATGCCGTCAAACCGTATCGTTCCGCCATAGGACAGCTAAAGGCGATCGATCTCTCGCATTTAGTTTTCCGATCGCCCTTCATATCCCCCGATGCTCTTGCTCCGGATCATCGCTCGGCGAAAAAGAGCTTCGTCATATCTCGGAGATAAGGCAGACTGATGCAACCGAGCAGAGCCCAGAGATGACTGAACTCGTAGAACATCCCATGACCGATCGCAAGAAACAGCAAGGAGATGAGCAACAGGATCCCTGCCGCCTTCACTCTTTTCGGGCTGATCAGATTGGTTTTGGTATCGTTGAAGCTCAGAATATTTTTAAGGATCGACAGCCTGAAGATATATAGCAAAGTGATCATAAACACCGTGACCGTCGAGATCAGATCCAGCGGTTGCGTGATGATCCCGAAGCCGTTTTTGATCCACAGCAGCGAGAGCAACAGACTGAGCACCGCAAAAGGAATATTGCGATAGTCTTTATGCTTGTATTTGTGATCCAGCAAAAGCGTCACCCCAAACAGCAAAGGATAGCTGAATGCAGAGAAGACGAATTGCAGCCCTGTAAAAATGCTCATCATCAACAGCTCCCCTCTCGTCGTGAGGTATCCGCTGCTCTTCGTCAGGATCCGGATATTGAGCAGAAAGAAGAGCGTTGAGAAGGTCATCTGATATTTGACCGGCAGCAACAAGGTCAGCATCAGGATCGCCAGAGTCGGCATATAGAGCCTTTTCGAATCCGGCGAGAGCTCCACCATGATCAGATAAGAAAAATACAGCATCAACGTTTTTTGCAACGCAGTCAGAGCCGCAAAAGCATAATGCTCCTTCACCACGATAAACTGCATGAGAAAATAAGCCCCCCACGCGAGAAGCAGAAGGATCGGCATATATTTTTCATTCGGCTGTTTCTCTCGCTCCAAACGCATCAGGCTCGGAAAAAGATACATCAACATCGATCTCATTGCAAACCTCCCTTATAAAATCTGTGAAAATCGATCATGACTGATCCAGTAGATATATCCCTCTTTGACCCTTTTGCCTTCCATCGCTTCGACCGCCTGTCGATAATACTCCAGCTGCGGCCTATGCTTTTCAAGATCGATCCTGCTGTCCGTCTTGTAGTCGAGGATCACAAGCTCATCGCCTTCCGCAAAATAGCAGTCGATCACGCCCTCGACCAAAGCATCTCCCTGCTTCATCAAAAAGATCTGCTCGCGATATACTTTCGGAGAAGCGATCATCCTTTGCCCGAGATCCGAGTCGAAAAATCCGATCACCGCTTGGCGAGGGATCGCTTCCGCCTCCGCTTCGGTCAGCAGTTCCAACTCGATCATCCGGCGGATCTCCTGCTCCAATGCCTCGAGCGTATAGGACCGGATCGGGATATTCTCCATCAAAAAGTGCACGATCGTTCCAAGCTCCGTCGATGAAAATCGGCTCGACTTCGTAAAGCTCGGTCTTTTGATCGCTGAAAAAGAGTTTGCATCCTCTCTCTCCCTGTTCTTATACTCCTTGGTCAGCTCCGTCACGCTCGTTTTGGTACGCATCTTCGTCGCTTCCGCATAAGGATAGACAAAATGATTGTACCGATCCAATCGCTCCCGGATCGCTTCGGAGATCTCAACATCCGCGATCTTTTCCCGAAGATCTTCCGCCTCTTGAGACGGTTCTTCCTTGACCAATCGATCGCCATCGACGAATACGATCCGATACAATGGCGAACTTGATGCCGGTCGTTTTTCCGGCTCGAAGACATTTTCGACTTCCTCCGACGAGACCCGCCTCAGCTCCTCGCCGTCTTGATCGCGGATCAGCACATTGGCGATCCAGTTGAGATAGCTCCTCGGCTTAAGGATATTCTTGGCGATCTCGCCCTTGCTCAGCTTGGTCGCAAAGTCCTCGGGATCCTTGATCGTTCCGACGAGAAAGAGTCTGTTTTTCGCTCTCGTCAGCGCTACATAAAGCACGCGGATCTCCTCCGACATCCCCTCTCGCTGCTTTTTGCGACGAAGTACCATTCGAAGCGCATTATCCGATCGGATGTTCAGCTGCGGATTTTTGTATCGCAGCCCGATCCCCAGCTCATTGTGCAGGATGACATCATCGTTGAGATCCTGCTCGTTGATCTGTTTTGCCAGATCACAGACGAATACCGTATCGAATTCAAGCCCCTTGCTCTTGTGGATGGACATGATCTTGACGACATTCTCCGTTTCAAGCAGCGTGCTCTCTCCGCTATCCCCCTTGCCTTTGAGGATGGAATCCATATGGCGAAGAAAACCGAACAGACCGAGCGCTTCGCTTTCGTCATATTCTTTGGATTTTTGAACGAGCGATCGGATATTGTGCAGCCGCTGCATCGAATCACCCAGCCCGCTGATATAGGTGTTGAACCCGCTGTTTTCCGCTACATGCCATACAAAATCCGGCAAAGCGGTCATCTTTTCACGGCGCACATCCTCCGACAGCGTTTTGTAGAATCTTTTGAGCTTCTCAGCCAGTTCATCTTCCATATTTTTCGCATAATTTTCCGCCGCAAGATAAAAATTCCCTCTCGGATAGCGCTCACGGATGCGGATCAGCTCCTCATTGTCAAAATTTCCAAACGCCGAGCTCATCGCCCCAAGCAAAGCCTCATCCTGCTTTCGATTGTCGACGACTTTCAAATAGTCGATCAGACATTTGATCTCAAGTTTATCGTAATGGCTCGCGCTGTAATCCACATAGCTTGGGATCCCATATCCTGCGAGGATCTTTTCAAAAATATCCGCCTTCCCTCGAACCGATCGGAATAAAATGGCGATATCCTTGTATTCGATCCCCTTCGCACTGAGCTCATGGATCTTTTTTGCCGTAAAGATGGCTTCCAGCTCGATCGCTGTCAGATCGATCTCCCCTTGCTCGTCGCGCTCTCCCGCTTGCAGATGTTCTTCCGACTCGCTTTGCAACGGGAATACCATCGGATCGGTTGCTTGATCCTGCGAATCTTCAGGCACTTCGTCCTGCACCAGCTTACGTTCTTTCTTGGTTTTTTTGATCAGTGCAAGCTCGACACGGATCTCCGGCGGGTCAGGCTTGGTTTCCGGCTGATTAGTCGGCGCTTCGTCCGCCTCTTTCTCCTTATCCTTTGCTTTCTTGAGCAGATCCTGTCCGCAGTACAGCTGATGGGACGGGCTCTTGTAATCGACTTCCCCATAAGTCGTCGTCATCACCTCGGTGAAGATCAGATTGCAAAAATCAAGGATCTCTCGACGGCTTCGGAAATTATTCGACAGGTCGATCTTTTCGGAGCATCGATCCTGCTGATAGCGCTCGTATTTCTCGTTAAAGATCGTCGGATCCGCCAGACGAAAGCGATAGATCGACTGCTTGACATCCCCGACAAAAAACAGATTGTCGCCTCGACAGATCGCATTGACGATCGTCTCCTGCACCCGATTGGTGTCCTGATATTCATCGTAAAAAATATATTCATACTTTTGGCGCAAGCTCTCACGCACTTCTTCATGCGCCAGGATCTTAAGCGTCAGATGTTCCAGATCGCTGAAATCAAGCACGGTATTGTCCTGCTTGAGCTGTGCATAATGTTTTCGGTATGCCAAAACGAGCTCGATCAACGCGGAGATGATCCGGCTCAAATATTTGATATCCGGCAAAAAAGTCTGCACATCGAGGATCGGCTTTTTTGTCAGCTCATTGTAGATCTCCTTTGCCTCATTGCGAAGCGCTTGGACCTTCTTCCATTCGTCATCCTCGATCTCGTCCGATTTTTTGCGTGCAAATCGATCAAAAGTCACCGGCTTCAATCGGCCAAAGAGCTCGACCAGCCCCTGCCGTGATGCCTGCTTGAGATCTTCTATGCGGTCACGCTCTGCCAAGAGCTTGTCCTCAAAGCTATATCCCTTCCCTTCGATCTGCTCCCAAGCTTTTTGCAGATGATCTTCCGCTCCCTCGATCTGTTCCGTCACCCATTCGACGAGCAGGCGTCCGATCGCATGAGACTGCAAGAATGCCAATGCATCTTCGATCGCATCGAAGCTCGCCAGTTCCTCATAGAAGGCTCGATGATGCTCCAGCCACTCCTGCGGATAAGGCTGCGCCTGAATGAATCGATCGATGTTTTTTACAAGATCGCGGAGTGCCCGATCGCCCTTTGCCTCGCCATAACCCGCCACCAGATCCTGAAAATCAGGATCTTCTTCATCATATTTCTGCTCAAAAGCCTGATCGATCGCTTCATCCTGCAAGATCGCTCCATAAGCTTCATTGACCAATTTGAAAGCGGGGTCGATCTCCGCCAAGCTGAAATGATCTCGTATCACCTGGATACAGAAAGAATGGACGGTACTGATCGAAGCACGGGGCACATTTTGGATCTGTTTGCTCAGAAGATCCGCCAGCTCCCGATCCATCGCGTCCCCACGCATCCCATTCGCACGACGGATCTCTTGCAGACGGCGCTGGATACGCTGTTTCATCTCCCCTGCCGCCGCATTCGTAAAGGTAACGATCAGCATATTGTCGATACTGACTCTTTCTTCGACCACCAATTTGACGATCCGCTCCACCAGCACGGCGGTTTTTCCCGATCCTGCCGCCGCTGAAATGAGCAGATTTTTCCCCCGGCGGTCGATCGCCTGCTGCTGTTGCTCGGTCCAACTATTGCTCATTTGCTTCCTTGTATGATATTAATGTACCTTGAAACATAAAATATCACACGCTCCTTTCT
>JAUNKR010000063.1 GCA_030532705.1 Peptostreptococcaceae bacterium | reverse complement strand
CCATTTGGTATGCGATAAATTATTGATATCATTCAATTCAGTTTGGATGATCCTCCTTGTGTTAAATTAAGTTGCAGTGACAGCCGAAACCTAATCGTAACACAAGTGTTTTTGCCTTGCTAAAATGTGTAACATTTTTGGAACCACATGTCTAACGTGTGGTTTTTTCTATACTAGAAAAGAGCCGGCATCGAGCCGGCTCTAGAGGGATATTATGAGATCTAGTCTGCTAGTCCGGTGAATCGGACCCACAGCTGATCATTGGCTTTCGTTACTTCGGCTTTTACGCCATAGAGAGCACTGATCATCTCTTCGGTGAAGACTTCCTGCGGTGTGCCTTGTGCAAAGACTTGTCCATTTTTGAGGGCGAAGATGTATTCGCAGTACATGGATGCGATGTTCAGGTCGTGGATCGCAGAAACGATGGTGATGCCCAAATGTTTTGCGATTTCCATAAACTGTAGCTGATAACGGATGTCGAGGTGGTTGGTCGGCTCATCCAGGATCAGGCAGTCGGTCTTTTGGGCGAGTGCTCTGGCGAGGATGATCCTTTGTTTTTCTCCACCGGAAAGGCTGTTGTAGCTTCTTTCGATAAAATCGGTCATCCCTACTTTTTCAATAGCATCTTTAGCGATCGCAAAGTCTTCCTTGGTGTCACGCTCGAGGAAGCGTTTGTGTGGAGAACGTCCCATCAGCACCATTTCCATGACGGAAAAATCAAAGCTCTGCTCATTGTGCTGGGCGACGACGGCCATCTTTTTTGAGGTCTCTCGGACAGGCAGGTCGTAGAGAGCGGTCTCGTCAAGGTACACGACACCTTTCTGAGGCTTGAGCACACGGTACACGCATTTTAGGAAGGTGCTTTTACCGCTTCCGTTGGGACCGATGATCCCGATGCTTTTTTTCTCCGGCATCAACATGGTGACATCCTTGAGGATCTTTTCGCTTCCGAAGGAGACTTCGAGGTTTTTTGCTTCTATTCTCATTATTTTTCTCCAAATCCATAGGTTTTACTGATGAGCAGGTAGATGAACAATGGTGCACCGATCAATGAGATGATGACACCGATCGGAAGCTGGCTTCCCTTTCGGATCACGCGACTGAGCACGTCCATCCAGATCATAAAGATCGAGCTGAACAATACGACAAGCGTGATGAGTGTGCGGTGATTCGTGCCGAAGATGGAGCGGATGATATGTGGGATGATCAGTCCGACAAAGCCGATGATGCCGCAAATGGATACGATCGTCCCGACGAGTGCTGAGGTGAGCACAAGATAGGTGATCCGATACCAATAGAGGTCTTTTCCAAGCGTGATGGCAACATCGTCGCCGAGCAGCATCAGATTGAGTGTGCGATATTGTGTGATGAAAAACAGATAGATGCCGATGACAATCGGTGCCATAAAGCTGATGTGCGACCATTTGGATGGCTCTAGACTTCCCATGAGCCAGAAACTGACTCGTTGTGCCGCTTCGGATGGTGAATGACTCATCCAGATGATAAAGCTGGTCAATGCGGAGCTGAGTGAGGCGATGGCAAGTCCGGCAAGAAGAAGCTTGACGGAGTTTGCTCGACCTTTGGAGCTTGAGACCAGCAGAACGAGCAGGGAAGTGCCCAATGCGCCGATGAATGCGGTGATGGATACGAAGTTTGTCGAGATCCCTTTTCCGACATTGAGGACGATGCCCAATGTCGCGCCGAGGGATGCCCCGGAGGAGATGCCCAGGATATAGGGGTCAGCGAGCGGGTTTTTGACGATGGCTTGCATGACGGTACCCGAAAGCGCAAGTCCTGCACCGACCAAGACCGCCATCACGAGTCTTGGGAGTCGAAGCTCCCAGACGATGTCACGCTGGGCGGCGGTGATACTGTCGCTGATGCTGACGCCGAAGGTTTTGTTCAAAATGATGCTATATACATCTTTTGCAGTGATATCGACCGATCCGACGAGCACTGCCAAGATCAATGACAATACGATCCCTGCGAGCAGAAGGATCGTGAGCACGCCAAATTTTGGCATGCTGATGCCTTTTCCTTCCATTAAAAAGTCCTTTCTTCTGTTAAAAAAGGATGGAATGACAAATATCGTGCCATATCCATCCATCGGTAACAAAATGCGATCTCAGATCTTATTGTGCCAGTTCAGGATGTAGGATCTCCGAGATATAGTGGATCGCTTCCAGTGTTCGAACACCGGTCGCGTAGGTGTATGAAAGAGTGATCGGATAGACCTTTCCGGATTGGATCGCGGAAATACTCTTAAGTGCAGGGTTTTCTGTGAGCTTTGTGATACAAGATTCTTCGGTCAGATCGGTGTCCGGTCCGAAATAGACGGAGAAGATCACATCCGGATTCAGCTCGATCAATTGCTCTGCTGTGATACGCGGCTCGTTGGTCAATAGATCGGCACCGACTTTTTCTGCGATAACGCCTCCGATGGTCTCAGGGCCGTATAGTCGGATCTGATTGTCTTTTTCAACTTCGAGAACGATCACTCGAGTTTTTCCTTTTTCCTTCACTTTTTCTTGTGCGGCGGCGATGCTTGCGTCCATCTCTTTGATGATCTGCTCCGCTTTTTCTTCCACATTAAATATTCTTCCGAGGTTTCGGATGTCTTCGTATTCATCTTCCAAGGTATTCGGTGCAGGTTTTTTGATACTGCTGTTGAGGGCGATATAGGTCTTGATGCCTTTTTCATGCCAGTAGTCCACTTCACCGAGTGTTTTTTCGTCAAAAGTGCTGTACCATCCGAGGATGAAGTCGATATTGTTGCCAAGGACCTCTTCTTTGGTCAAGGTCGGTTTTTGTCCGCCAAGTTTGTCATAAAGCGCTTTTCCGGCTTCGGTCAATCGGTCTCTGCTTCCTAGAGAAACTTTGACGATCTTGTCTTCCAATCCCAATGCGATCATATTTTCAACGGAAGTCGGGTTTACGGCATAGACACGCTCCGGTGCTTTTTCAAAAACAAGCTCGATCGGCTCTTTGGAATGACGGTAAGTCTGGATCGTTACCGGATAGTGATCGGATTTTTCCTCAGGCTCTTTTTTCTCCTGCTCTTGAGAAACCGGTGGCTCCGGCTTTTGTTCTTCGGCGGTTTTTTGTTCGCCACATCCTGCCGTCATGAGCAGGATCATCATTGCCAACAATAGGCTTAAGTATTTTTTTAGGGATATTTTTTTCATTTTAGCTCCTCATCAAGTTATTGTGTGCAGACCGCCTTGTTGACGATCTGCACAAAGAAAGGGGAAAATTTCGCCGTTTGAAGTCTTAGCGGACTAAGACTCAAGCGGGTCAATATGAAAAAGCTTATTGTCCATAAAGTTTGTCTGCGAAGAACTCGATCGCTTCTTTGGTTCGAGCGCCCGGCACATAGGTGTATGCTAAAGGAGTCGGATAGATGCGGTCGTTTTGGATCGCAGAGATGCTTTGAAGAGCCGGATTGTTTTTGAGCAATTCAACGGATGTTTTATCGTTGAGCTCATCGGATGTACTGAAATATACGGTGAAGATCACATCCGGGTTCAGCTCGATCAATTGCTCTGCTGTGATACGCGGTTCTTCCGTCAATAGATCGGCACCGACTTTTTCTGCGATGACGCCACCGATCGTTGCGGGTCCATATAGGCGTAGCTGATTTTCTTTTTCGACCTCGAGGATGATCGTTCTGGTCTTTCCTTTTTCTTTCACTTTTTCCTGAGCCTTTGCGATACCCGCATCCATCTCAGCGATCAAAGCTTCGGCACGGTCTTCTACATTAAAGATCTTTCCGAGGTTTCGAATGTCTTCGTATTCATCTTCCAAAGTGTTCGGTGCAGGTTTTTTGACGCTGCTGTTGAGTGCCATATAGGTCTTGATGCCTTTTTCATGCCAGTAGTCCACTTCGCCGAGTCTTTTCTCGTTGAAGGTACTGTACCATCCGAGGATGAAGTCGATATTGTTGCCAAGGACTTCTTCTTTGGTCAGTTCCATGCTGCCCATTTTTTCGATAAAAGCGGCAGCTTCCGGAGTCGTTTCGTCTCCTACTGCGACTTTTGCGATCTTATCTTCAAGGCCGAGCGCAAGCATATTTTCAAGGGAGCTCGGGTTTACAACGTAGACTCGCTCCGGTGCTTTTTCAAAAACGATGTCGATCGGCTCTTTAGAGAATCGGTAGTTTTTGATCGTAACCGGATAATGCTCCGCATCGTCTGATTTGGTGGCCTCTTCTTTCGGTTGTGTTTCTGTGGTCGCCGGTTCCGGCTTTTGCTCTTCGGCAGTTTTTTGCGGTGCACATGCTGCGGCAAGCACCATGATCACCATGGCAAGCAGAAGGCTCAGCCATCTTTTTTGTGTTTTTTTCATATGTCCTCCAAGATTTTGTTTTGAAAAATAAAAAAAGCCGAAAGATAAACAGTCGGCTACTGCATACCTTCATCTCTCGTAAAGCTATGGCAAGAACATGTATCTGACTTAGGCGTTTGCAATAAAAGATCGAGCTTTTCGGCAATGCCCTCACAGTGACGGGATCGTACAGGATTTACACCTGTTTCCATGTGTTATATTTTTTATTTTTCTTATATATTTTATTTACGATTACAGAATAGCATTGGAAAACCTATTTGTCAAGCGATGAAGCGCGCTAAGGTCAATAATTTGTTACACAATTTCAGTCTTTTTTTGATATAATGAAGGAAGGTGAAACGATTTCACCTTAGCCAGATGGGAGATCCTTTGTCAATATCAAACAAAATGGAAAAAAGTGAGATCAAGTGGGATCAGATCTCTTTGTTTAGATCATGAGGTGTATTATGAAAAAGCTTAGTAGAATGGCACTGGTTTTATTGGTATTTTGTTTATTCCCGATCTTCGGCTATGGGGATATCGGTCCGAAGCCCTCGGTCGCGATCCGGTTTGAAGGGTTGGAGGGTGAAAAATATTATGCGACGCTTTTGTCGAAGGATCAAAGCACGGGACCGGCAAGTGCGTATGACGGGACCAATGCGAGGGAATTCGGGTTGGAGCAGGGGATCTGGCAGAAGTTTGTGGATTACAAGGACAGCGATGATTTTTACTTTCTCCAAGAATTTCAGAATGGTAGCGAGTCCCATGAGTTTAACTGGGGTTATTATCCGCCGTGGACTTTTAAGATCCTGCTTTACTTTCCGGAGCGGGATGAATTTGTAGTCAGTGAGATCTATGATCGTTATGCCTTTGATTCTTATTATAAGGTGACGGTCGACAAGACGGATCCTCAGGGGATGCAAATGGTCGTGCGTAAGGATTATCGCTTTGGTTGGGAGATGACGTCGATGTTGATCCGGATCGTGTTGACGATCGTGGTCGAGATATTGGCGGCATTATTGTTCGGTTTTCGAACAAAATCGCTTCTTTATTTCATTGCGCTGGTCAATATCATCACACAAGTAGGGCTGAATGTGGCGCTCAATGCAGTGAATTATTTTTACGGAAGTATGGCCTTTGTCCTCCTTTATCTATTGCTGGAGCTGATCATTATCGTTGCAGAATCAATGATCTATGCCAAAGGACTTCCTAAGCGATCTGAAAGATCGATCAAAAGATGGTGGATCGTATCCTATGCGATCTGTGCAAATGTATTGTCTTTTTTCTTAGGGATGTTTATTTCAATGCATGTGCCGGGTATTTTCTAATCATAGGATATTGTGGAGTTGATGCTAAGGAAATAAAAAGAAAGGTGTCGATTATTTATGAATGAGATCAAATTGATGATGAAGGACCTGCAATTGTGGAGATTGCAGAGGGAATTGGATAAGGCAGAAGCGAAGCTGGAGAAGAAGGAGGCTAAGATGAAACGAAAGTCACAGCCGATGATCGGGAGTGGAGTTTATTTGAATATGGGATTGTTCAACAAGAATTATGTGGGAAAAAGAAGACTGCCGGGAAAAGTTTTTATACTGATCCTGCTCTTTGGATTCGGGTTTTGGTGGTATCTTCGATCCGATCGACCGATGAAGTGCTCGAAATAGATCGATGTTTATAAAATTTTAGGGATCGGCGGATAAAATGCCGAGATATTTTGACGATGGGGATGTTTTGAAATGAAGAAAATCGAGAATACTTCGATATTCATTACAGGAAAGGGACTATGCTAAATCGAATCAAGCTTTTTTATTATAATGAGAAGACGTGGATCTATAATTTACAATATATTTTTCTGTCTTTTTTGCTGATCATCGTCGTTACGATGATCGATCTTCGGATCATTCCGATCCAGGAATATTTGCCGGATATCGTTACGATGGATATCAGTTTGTCGCGAAGTATTTTGACGACGCTGGCGGGATCTTTGCTTACGATCACGACCTTTACTTTTTCTACGATCCTCGTGATCCTGAATATGTACGCATCGAGCTATACGCCAAGGGTCGTTGAAAATTTCGTGAATATGAAGATCACGATGAAGGTGCTGGGCATCTATATCGGAGGTTTCTTCTATTGCATCACCACTTTGGTCGTCATGCAGGACTTTTTTGAATATCAGCATCTGATCGCGGGAACGGTGGCGATCGTTTATTCGATCATCTGCATCATATACTTTGTACGCTTTGTACAGGCGGTGATCAAGAATTTTCAAGGGGTCAATCTGATCTATTCGATCTCGGAGGAGGCAAAAAAAGTCATTGCGAATGAAGTGGAAGAACGGACTTCTTCGCCGGAGGAAAAGGTGGAGGCGTATGGGGATCTTTACCTTCGAAGCTTGAACAGCGGGTATCTCGGGATGGTCGATGTGGATCGGATGATGGCTTTTCTGAAGGACAGCAAGGGGGTCATCGATGTGAAGGTCAAGATCGGAGAGTATGTCAGTGAGCAGACCGTCCTGGCGAGGATCCATATTCCGAATGAAAGGATCGAGGAAGACGAGATCGAGCGTCTCAATAGCTGCTTTATCCTGCAGGATAAGAAGATCTCGACATCCAATTACCGATATAATCTGACCAAACTTTTGGAGATCGGGCTACGTGCGCTGTCGCCGGGGATCAATGATCCGAACACGGCGATCCACTGTATCAACAAGATCGGGCTCTTGCTTCAGCCATTGGCAAAGACGGATGCATTTCATATTCAAAGGGCTTCTTTGGACGGGGCGGAGGTATTTTATTCCTCGTATTCCTTTGAGGAAGATCTGGAGAGTTTTTATGTGCCGTTGATCGAGTATGGAAAAACGGATCTCGGCGTGATCAGTGGGATCATCAAGAGTTTTTATATCCTCTATGAATCTGCGACCGATAAGAACAAAAGATCGATCGATGAACTCGTGACGCATATCGAGCAGAAGATCGAGCCTTTGCTCTCGACAGATCTTGAGAAAAAGATCTTTTATCGGGAGCTGAAGAAATTTGATCAGCAGATGGAGGAATGCTAAAAGTTCGGGAATTTTTTGGGGAAAGCCTCTATAAGATCAAGAAAAATGGTCAATGATGCGGCGATCTATGTTATGGATCGCTGTTTTTATGCTCAAAATCAATAATGTTTATTTTGATGTTAATATTTTTAATGTATAAAATAAAATATTTTAAAATTTCGTTGACAAAAATGAAAGATAGCGTTATCATAAAGCCAAGATGAGAATGAAAAAGGAGGGCGTGATGGCAAGGATTGTTTTGGGAAGATGCCCGGTCTGCAATAATCGAATGAAGGTCGTCAATCTTCATTGTGACGGATGTGGCACCGGTGTCAGTGGAGAATTTGAACTGGATAAGTTTTCATATCTGAGCAAAGAGGAAAAGTATTTTATCGAAGTATTTATCAAAAAACGCGGAAATATCAAGGAGATCGAAAAGGAACTTGGAATTTCATATCCGACGGTGCGACGTAATTTGGATCAGGTGATCGAGTCTTTGGGCTATATGGTCGAGCGGGATGGTCCGCAAAACTCGGAGAAGGAAAAAGAGCGGATCATGGAGCAACTGTCAAAAGGAGAGATCTCGGCGAGTGAGGCGATGGAACTGCTGGATGAATTGTAACAGGAGGAAGGACGATGGATTATAATACGAAGAAGATGAGGATATTGGAGATGGTCGAAAAGAATATCATCTCCGCCGAAGAGGGTCTGACCCTGTTGAAAAAGCTGGAAGAGGAGATCCGGCTGGAAGAAGGATCGCTTTTGGTCCCTGTTGTCGAAAATGATGTCGAGGAAAAGAAGGATCCGCCAAAAAAGAAGAATTGGCTAAGCTGGATGATGGACGACGAGGATGACGAAGAAGATGAAGAAGACGACGACGAGGATGAGGATGACGAA
>JAUNKR010000062.1 GCA_030532705.1 Peptostreptococcaceae bacterium | reverse complement strand
TAACCAAGTCGATGGTTCGAAGCATTACGCGTAGGGATTGGCTAGACTTTATGGGATTAAACAGGTATTAGTATTATTAATTATATGTTTTGATTTTATAATTAACAGCATCAAGTATTCCAAATGATGTTATTATCTAATTTCAAATTTATTAATCAACTTAAAAATACATTCTTTAACTTATTATACGGGCAATAAAAAAATTTGAGCACAAAAAAACCGAGGATACCCTCGGCTTTCTTATTGCTTTTTGGATTACTTAAGCTCAGCTTTTGCTCCAGCTGCTTCAAGCTCTTCAACGATCTTCTTCGCTTCGTCAGCAGATACGCCTTCTTTAACTGTCTTAGGAGCTCCATCAACAAGGTCTTTTGCTTCTTTAAGTCCAAGTCCGGTAATTCCTCTAACAACTTTGATAACGCCTACTTTTGATGCTCCGGCATCTGTAAGAACTACGTCAAACTCAGTTTTTTCTTCTGCAGCAGCTTCTCCGCCACCTGCAGCTCCTGCTACAACAACCGGTGCTGATGCAGATACTCCAAATTTCTCTTCTGCAGCTTTTACTAGCTCATTTAGCTCTAGTACTTTCATATTCTCAATAGCTTCTAAAATTTGCTCTATTGTCATTTGTTTTACCTCCAAATATTTATATTTTTAATATGATCAATAATTATGCTTCAGCTTCTTCTTTTTTCTTAGCAAGAGCATCCAATAGATAAACAAAGTTGGATACCGGTGCTTTAAGACTTCCAAGAAGTTTCGCGATAAGCTCTTCTCTTGAAGGGATCTTCGATAGCGCTGTCAATCCGGCAGCATCATAGTATTCTCCTTCAACATATCCCATTTTGAATTCTACTTTTGGATTTGCTTTTGCAAAGTCCGCAATGATCTTTGTCGGCGCTACTGCATCTTCATATCCAAAAGCGATAGCATTTGTTCCTACCAGGTTTTCATCATCGAACTTCTCGAATTTTCCAAGTTCTTTTGCTGCTCTTCTTACCAATGTATTTTTATATACCTTGTAGTCAACGCCTGCTTCTCTAAATTTGTTTCTAAGTGCTGTTGCTTGCTCAACGGTCACTCCCTTGTAGTTTACAACAACTACAGATTGTGCTCTTTGCATTTTTTCGACGATCTCAGCAACAACGCCTTGTTTCATTTCGATAGCTTTTGACATGTGTACCTCCTTCTTTTGTAATGAATCAAAAAAGCCTCATATGCAAATAGACATAACAAGGCTTTGATCTTTATTTTCACCTCGGCAGGATTTATGGTCACCTGCTGTCTACAGCATATTCACTTTTCAACTTTATACAGTCTACTATAATTTCGGTCTTCTGTCAACTCTTATTCGCTAACTCTTACCGGATTTACTTTGACTCCTGGTCCCATTGTACTTGCAAATGTTACTGAACGGATGTACTGTCCTTTTGCAGCCGCAGGTTTTGCTTTGATGATCGCATCGATCAGCGCAAAAAAGTTGTCTTTCAGTTTATCTTTTCCGAAAGATACCTTTCCTACCGGAACGTGAATAATATTTGTTTTATCCAAACGATATTCTACCTTACCGGCTTTGATCTCTTCGATCGCTTTTGCAACATCAAATGTTACCGTTCCTGATTTAGGGTTTGGCATAAGACCTTTTGGTCCAAGAACCTTACCAAGTCGTCCAACAACACCCATCATATCCGGTGTCGCTACAACAACGTCAAATTCAAACCAGTTTTCGCCTTGGATCTTTGTTACAAGATCTTCCGCTCCTACAAATTCTGCTCCTGCAGCTTCTGCTTCTTTCGCCTTCTCACCTTTTGCAAAAACCAATACTCTCTTAGTTTTTCCTGTTCCGTGAGGTAGTACGATCGCACCTCTTACCTGCTGGTCTGCATGTCTAGAGTCAACGCCCAGCTTGATATGTGCTTCTACTGTTTCATCGAATTTCGCCGATGCAATATCCACTACTATTCCTAATGCCTCAGAAGCTACATAAAGGTTTGTTTTATCGTACTTCTTTAGTGCCTCCTGATACTTCTTAGGTAGTTTAGCCATATTATAATCCTCCTTTGTGGTAATAACGGTTAATTCCTCCCACCAATCTATATAGAAAATAGAATTAATCTTCTACTACTATTCCCATACTTCTTGCTGTTCCAGCAATCATGCTCATTGCCGCTTCTACAGATGCAGCATTTAGATCCGGCATTTTGTATTCCGCGATCTCTTTTAGCTGAGCAGATGTTACTTTTGCTACCTTTTTCTTGTTCGGTTCTCCAGATCCGGATTCGATCTTTGCTGCTCGTTTAAGCAATACCGCTGCCGGTGGAGTCTTTGTTATGAAAGAGAACGATCTATCCTGATATACAGTAATAACGACCGGTATAATCAAACCTGCTTGATCCGCAGTCTTTGCATTATACTGCTTCGTGAACTCCATTATGTTTACTCCGTGCTGTCCCAGAGCTGGTCCTACCGGTGGTGCTGGAGTAGCTTTTCCAGCTGGTATTTGAAGCTTAATTTGCCCAATTACTTTTTTAGCCATTAAATGACACCTCCCATTTCTGATTTTAACTTACTTTTCTAATTTGAGACAATTCCAAATCAAGAATTGTTTCTCGATCCCCGAACATAAAAATTTGAACCTTCGCCATTCCCTCTTCAGCTGAAATTTCGGTTACGGTTCCAACAAATTCATTAAATGCGCCGGCGATGATTTCCACTTTGTCACCTACTGCAAAATCGAAATTGAATACTTGGCGTATCTCTTGTTCAAGACCCATATTGTCCACTTCTTCCTGTGTCAAAGGTACCGGTTTGGAATTCGGTCCGACAAATCCCGTTACCCCTTTGGTGTTTCGAACAACATACCAAGATTCATCCGTCACAATCATTTTTACCAAGCAGTAGCCCGGAAAAATTTTGCGCTGTTTCACTTTTTTCTTGCCGTCTTTAACTTCGACAATCTCTTCCATCGGAACGGAAACCATCTGAATGACATCTTCCATTCCGCGATTCTTGACTGCCTTTTCAATCGTCGCTTTTACTTTATTCTCATGTCCGGAATAGGTATGAACTACATACCATAGCGCTTGATCACTCAAGTTTATCACCTAGCTTCCTATAATCTCCAATATCTTGCTGATTCCTGTCGTTACGACTTTATCTACAACAAAAATAAAAACAGACAAAATAATTACTGTTGCCAATACGGTTACCGTATGGTTCAACAGCTCATTTTTTGTTGGCCAGTGAACTTTCTTAAGCTCTGCTCTTACTTCTCCGAGAAATTTTCCCAGAGAAAACTTTTCATTTGATGCTTGCATTCAAATCACACCTTTCGATAATAACTATTTAGTTTCCTTATGCGTAGTGTGTTTCTTGCAGAACTTACAATACTTTTCCATCTCAATTCTGTCCGGATTGTTCTTCTTGTTTTTCATCGTATCGTAATTTCTCTGCTTACACTCTTGACATGCTAACGTCACTTTTACTCTCATAATGTGCCTCCTATATACTCTAAATCTAGAAGGATCTATTCCATAACATAGATTGGTGTAAATATGGTTTTACCCATATACTTTACTATAAAGAATTTGCATTGTCAAGGACTTTTTATTGACATTCCCCGATCCTTCGGCAAAGCATTTGAGATGCAAAAAAACTCCTAGCTCTATGATATCCCCAAAAGATCTTCTAATTATATCCTCAACTCTTCCTTATACATTTACATATAACGATCGTAACTTCTAAAACATCAGCTCGTTCGATCAACGCCCTTTCCGGCGAACCTGCTTTCACTTTAGGAATGATCCATACCCACCACAACTTATATCATCAAAACCGATCCCCTTACTATTTCAATACCCCGACTTCCTTATAATATTTGATCGCTCCATCATGAAGCGGAATATCCGCAAGGTCTGTCACCGCCTGATCGATCGAGATCCCTTTGAGAGATGCATTACTGGCTTGAAGCTCTTCGATATTCTCCCAAAAAGTTTTTGTCAGATCATACACCACATCTTCCGGCAGATCCGCCGAGGTAAACATCGCCATCTTGATCGCCGTTGTCAACACTTCCTCCTCTTGCCCTTTATAAGTGCCCGACGGGATCTTGTATTCCGCATACCAAGGATATTCTGCTTTGAGTTTTTGGATCAGATCCGGCTGCAAGCTCACCAGTCGGCCATCTGCTGTTGTCGTCATTTCAGTGACAGCAGAAGTCGGAAGTCCCGCCATGATCCATGCGCCGTCCACCTGTTTGTTGCGCATCAGATCGATCGCCTCGGTAAATCCGATAAACTGAGCCTTGATCCCATCCGGATAAGCGATCCCTGCCGATGACAAATGGACCTTCGCCTCATCTTCCGTCGTACTTCCCGGTGCTCCTGTTGCAAACTTTTTACCGGTAATATCTGCAAAATTTTCGATCTGAGCATCCTTCCTCACTACGATCTGATTCGGATTGTAATAGAGACCCGCAATGATCCGAACTTTGTCATTCGGCCTTCCTTCAAATTTTTCCATTCCATTTTTTGACTGATAGATATTGCTGATCACCGCCATGCTCACCTGCGCTTCCCCGGACTGCAGAAGGTTCAGATTCTCGATCCCGCCATTCGAAGCCTGTGCACTCGCATTGAGATATGGTAGCTTTTGATTCCACATGGTCGCGATCGAAGATCCCAATGGGTAGAGCGCTCCTGTCGTAGAGGCCGTCGGCATATTGATGACGACCGATCGTTCCGCTTTTTCGCCGGAATGCGTCTGACTGCCCATGCTCCCACTGCATCCAACTAATATCAATGCACTCATTAGTGCCAATAATCTTTTCTTCATAGATCCTCCATAACAATGTTTTTTATTATGATCCGCATTTTGCTTGAAAAGCTCTTGTAACTGTACCATAAGCCTCCCTTTTTAGCAAATTTCTCCCTTCGCCCTTCGAAGCTGAAACAAAGTCACAGCCACAAAAAGTACCAATCCTGCAATATCCGTGATCCAGCCTGAATGGATCGTCAAAAGGCCTACAAAAAGCAATATGACCCGCTCGACCGCTGATAATTTCTTCAGCATGATCCCTTCCAGCGCAAAAGATAGACATGCCACCCCGAGCACTGACGTAAGAAATACCTGCAAAAGCATCCAAGGCTCCGTCGGAACAGCCGTCAACAGCAATACCGGATCGATCAGAAAGAAAAACGGAATGATAAATCCGCTCACACCCAGTTTGACCGCGATCAAAGAAGTCTTCGTCTGATCCGAACCGGCGATCCCTGACGCAACATAAGAGCTGATCGCAACAGGTGGTGTGATATTCGACAAACAGGCATAGATCAGACAAAAAAGATGTGCCGCGATCGGTTCTGCACCTGCTTGGATCAGTACAGGCACTGATACCGCAGCAACGATAACATAAGCTGCTACTCCAGGCACGCCCATCCCCAAGATCGTGCTCATCACCATCACCATCACTCCGCCAAGGAGCAACTGCCCCTCTCCAACGACTTGAAGTACAAGTTGTCCAAACGACAGACCAAGCCCTGTTAAAGACACCGTCCCGATCACAAAACCGATCATCACGCAAGACATCCCTACGCTGATCGCATTCGCGGAGCCCTCCGCTGCAGCGTCCCAAATATCCTTTAGACTCATTCTGGTCTCTTTCTTTAGAGCAGAAGCGAAGATCGTTGCAAAAATAGCTACAACCCCACAATACAAAGGCGAAAATCCGAGAATCATCAAGCCGATCAAAACAAACAAAGGCAAGGAAAGATGCCCTTTTTGCAGGATCAATTCCTTGATATTCGGAAGCTGATCTTTTGAAAGCCCCTTCAAGCCGAGTCTTTTGGCCTCCAAATGCACCGAAATGATCACCCCTAAATAATATAATACCGCCGGAATGATCGCCGATAACATCACGATCGTATAAGATACCCCGAGATATTCCGCCATAACAAAACCTACCGCTCCCATGATCGGTGGTGCAAATTGCCCTCCGGTTGAAGCGACCGCCTCCACCGCAGCCGCAAATTCCTTTGAGTATCCTGTCTTTTTCATCATCGGGATCGTGATCGTTCCGGTTGTCGCTACATTGGCAACCGCCGAACCATTGATCATCCCCAGCAAAGCACTGGCGATCACGGCAACTTTTGCCGGTCCCCCTGCAGAATGCCCGACCATCGTCAACGCAAGATCATTGAGAAAATTGCTGAATCCACTTTTTTTCAAAAAAGCGCCAAAGAGTACAAACAAAAAGATATAGGTCGAACTCACCCCGATCCCTACACCAAAGATCCCCTGACTTCCCCAAAACATATGGCTGATGATCCGCTTGAGACTAAATCCGGTATGCCCTAGAGCCCCCGGAATATATTTGCCAAAAAAATTGTATGCCAAGAAAAACACTGCAAGCCATGCTAAATTCCCACTCGTTCTATGCCCTGCATAGATCGCCGCTACGATCCCAACTCCACCGACCGCAATATCCAGCGGACTCAAAAAACCTCCGCTCATTGCGACTCGATTATAATTAAAGATCAAATATAACAAACTCCCTACGCCAAGCAATATCCATAGGATATCCCATCGTTTCGGCGATGATAACATGACCTTTTTCTCACCAAATTTGCTCGGATAGATCAAGAAAGTGAATACCACCAAAAACAATGTGTGATACGCACGGAAAGTGATCGCATCCAAACTTCCTCTAATATTAAAATAAATTTGGAAAACTGCCCAAAACACCAAAAAGCCGCCCAGCAATTTTTCAAACTGCGGATGATATGATCTTCGTCCGGCTCCCTCATCTTTCTCTTCCAAAAGTTCTATTGCCTTCTGCTCAATACGCTGCTGCATCCTCATCTCCTTTTCTTTCGTTTTTTTAGAATAACACAATTAGAAAAAAAGATAAACTGTTTATGAAAAAACACCCTTTAGATTTCCGATCCTCACCCAAAAGTTTATAGCAGTCCTATTCCCTCGATATCACATTTTTACTTAACGATTTATGAAGACGACGATCTGTTGAGGATACATTCCGTTTCCGCTTATACAAAACGTACAAATTTCTTCTTCCCGATCCTTAACACATCACCCGAAGAAATGGGCTCATCCATCGAAGAAATCTTTTCACCGTTCTTTTGAACGCCTCCTTGAGAGACCAAACGATGAAACTCACTTTTACTTGAAACAAAATCTCGCTCGACAAGTTCACCTAAGACTTGAGTTAAAGGGATCCCCTTCGCCGAAATTTTCAGTTCCGGAATATCTTCCGGGATCCCTTTTTTCCCAAAAGCCTGATCATAATATTGAATCGCCTTCTCCACTTCATCTGGAGAATGATACAATGCGGTGATGATCCTTGCAAGCTCCAGCTTTACATCGCGAGGATTTTTCCCATTCTGTAAATCCCGCCGGATCTCAGTGATCTTATCGGGATGCTCATCCGTAGTGAGTTCATAATACTTGATGATCAGATCATCAGGAATCTCCATAACTTTTTTGAACATCACTTCTGCCGACTCAGACACTCCAATATAATTTCCGAGGCTCTTGCTCATTTTTTCAACACCATCCAATCCCTCCAGGATCGGCATAAACAAAGCGATCTGCTGCTCTTTATTCATCGCTTTTTGTAGATTGCGCCCCATTAAAATATTAAAAGTTTGATCCGTCCCACCCAGTTCAATATCCGCATCGATCGCGATCGAATCATATGCCTGCATCAGCGGATAGAAAAACTCATGCAGACCGATCGGGATCTGATTCAAATACCTTTTGCTAAAATCATCGCGCTCCAACATCCTTGCGATCGTCATCGTCGATGCAAGACGGATCACATCCTCAAAATGTAATTTTGAAAGCCACTCACTATTCTTTCTGACCTCAGTCCTTCCCTTATCCAGCACCTTAAAGATCTGATCACAATAAGTTTGGGCATTTCGATTGACCTGCTCCTCTGTAAGAGCCACGCGTCCTTTAGACTTCCCTGTCGGATCCCCGATCTTTCCGGTAAAATCACCAATAATGATCACTACACGATGTCCAAGATCTTGCATCTGCTTGATCTTTCGAAGCACCACCGCATGTCCCAAATGAATATCCGGTGCCGATGGATCCAAGCCAAGCTTAATGACCAGCGGTCGCTTCTCCACCACCGAACGCTTAAGCTTTGCCAAAAGCTCCTCCTCATTGACAAAGCTGTCGACCCCTTTTAAAATGATTTTGATCTGCTCTTCTGCTCTCAACATTTTTCCTCCTTAAACAATAATCGAGTAGGAAGGGGATGAGTAGTCCCCCGACCTCTCACACCACCGTGCGT
>JAUNKR010000061.1 GCA_030532705.1 Peptostreptococcaceae bacterium | reverse complement strand
AATCGTGACTTTAAGATTAGTGATTTGATTGACCGGGCGGATGAGAATATGTATTCAAGAAAAGTTAGGATGAAGATTGGATGCTCTAGAGGATGGACATAAAAAAATTGCAAAGTGTGGGGATCGCTTTGGTGTTGGTCGCTATAGTTCTTTCGATCCTGGCACTTACAGAATCCACATTTAGTGATCGCATCGTATTTGGAAATCCGCGAGGAACGATCCTATATTCGAAGAAATGGGATCTTTATGATGAGGACCGCCATAAGATCGACACGATCAATCTGCCGTCATCGATCAAAGGGAAAGGATCTCGGCTTTACATCGGTCATACGGTGGATAATGCGATGGTGTACTATGAGGGGATCTCTTTTTTGAGCCGGGATCAGATCGTGCGCGTCTATATCAATGATCGGATGATCTATTCTCTGGATAAGGATCGAGGCGGATCACGAATGGTCGCAGGCGGCGCGGTATGGAATTTTATCGATCTGCGCGGCAAGGTGAAGCTGGGTGACCGGATGATGATCGAATTTAGCAATTTGGATCATATCGTGTTTGAAGATGATGAATTGATAAAGGATGTCAGCGAGACCGAAAAAAATATTGCAAGATCTTTATATCGGCAAAAGCATTGGATCAAAGAATATGATTCGCTCAAGATCAATGACATCTATTTGGGATCCCGTCAGGATATGTTTGAACATATCTTTGTTCGAGAATCGTTCACCTTGGCGCTGGGAGCCGTTATGGCAACGATGGGGATGGTCGTCACGGTATTTGGTTTCTTACCTTATCGAAATGAACAGCGACAAGGGCATCTGAAATATTTAGGGATGAGCATCTTGTTTATGGGGATCGCTACGATCACGAACAATGGGGTATTGCATTTTATATTCTTTGATGTTGCAAGACTGGAGCATCTGTATGGGCTTTCGAAGCTCTTGGCGGGCGTGTGCTTTGGGATCTATTTGTTACAGGGGAATTTGATCAGGCATCATTTGATCATCCGGGTCCAAATATGGTTTATTTGTCTCCTGTTGGTGATCGAAGTGGTCGGTTTTCTATTTTACTTCGGCTTATTGATCGACGGGCTGATCTCGGAAAGATCCACATTGATCATGCTTTGTATGATCACTTTGTTTATATTGATGTATGAATATAGACCGAAGCAGAAGGGAAGCACCGGGCATCTTTTGGTCGCACTTCTGCTCTTGCTGTTCTTTTTGGCGCTTTCGGCACTCGAAGAAAATACAACGACGATCCAAGCATCGTATTTTGAGGCGATCGGAGCAATGGTATTCTTCTTTATTTTGGTGCTGAAGGAATTGAGGTATTACTCGGAGCTTTACGAAAGAGGGAAATCGGTAGAGTATTACAGGGAGCTTGCGGGGAGAGATGCGCTGACCTGTATCAAGAATAGGACTTCTTTCATGGAGGATCTGGCGCAGTACCAATTGCAGTATGATATGCTCAGCGTGGTGGCATTTGATGTGGATAATCTGAAGTTTGTGAATGACAACTTGGGGCATGCGAAAGGGGATGAGCTGCTTCAAACGATCGCATCGATCATTCAACGCAGTTTCCATGACCTTGGGGAATGTTATCGGATGAGTGGAGATGAATTTATCTGTGTACTTCGAAATGTCAGTGCTCCTGTGGTCAAAGAACGTTTGGGCGATGCGAAGCGGGAGATGGAAATGGAAACGCAGAAGCGTAAATTTGCGATTTCCGCCTCTTTTGGCGTGGCACATTTTGAACCGCAGTTTGACAATAAATTTGAAAAGATCATGCGACGTGCGGATGAAAATTTGTATGTGAATAAAAAGAATAAGCCGAATGATCGGCATCAAAAAGTGGAAATGGTCGAAGTTTCCTGATAAAAAAGAAGTCATTGCTTCCGGTTGCCCGGAGCGTGACTTCTTTCTGTTTATTATTTGTGATGCGGATTTTCTTTGATCTTAACGCATGCTTTGACAAGTTCGGTCTGAACGATGGTCGCATATTTGCTGCTATAGTAGCTCAGCAACGGGAAGATCGCATCTTTGTCCGCTACGATACATTTTGCAGGAAGGCTCGTCACCGTAAGGGCAACAACGTCAACGATGCAGCGGTCGCAGGTGCAGACACCGAATTTTTGCATCGCATCGAGCACTTTGCTGCGAACGATCTCTTCAAATACATTGACAAATTTGTAGTCGAGCTCGTCGGATTCCGAGCCGTCCGCCGTCTTGATCTTTACTTTGCCGCTTGATGCATCATGGGTAACAAAGGGTTGTTCTTCCAATTCTTCTACAGGTTCATTTTTCTTTTCATCCATCATCATTATGCTCCTTATCCCGACAGCATCTGTCATCGCTTCTTCTGCCTGTAACTGATCTCGTATCATATCCGATAGCGGATCATGGTCGTTGAATAAAATTTCGACGATCGGTGCAGAATTTTTTTTCTGATTACTGTTTGCCATTCGCTCCGACATAAATTTCTTGAATTGACCCATCGGAGCATCTTCTGTGTTATCTTCTACAGGGGCATCGGTACTTGGGTCACCTGTAGAGCGATCTGGAGAGAGGTCTTTGGGGCTCTCGAGGATCTCATCGGTCGAATGATCTTTTGGCTTTTTTTCTTCTTCGAGGGAGAGATCTTGTCCTTGCTTTTCGATCGGTCGCTCCGCCGGATCTTTTGGAATATCGTGAGCGTCCGGCGGCAGTGGTCTTTCCGGTTCGGAGGGATCCGCGGATGAAGTAACCGTCGCTCCGGAAGCGGATCGTTCGTTGGAGGGCGATTCGTTGCTTTGTTTGGGGTCATTCAGTGAGGTGACGTCGGTTTTTTCGGCACCTTGAACTTGCCCTTCTTCATTGACGATCTCCGTATCCTTTCCGCCGGTGATGAGACTGAGGACTCTTGCCGTTTTGTTGCTTCGTCTAGACATGCGGCTTCTCCTTCAATAACTCGATCAATTCCAGAATGAATTGTCGATAATCTCTTGCGGTGGTGGAATCCGGTGCGTATTCCAAAATGCTCATACCATGTGCAGGGGATTCCGCTGCCGAAACCGCCGCTCGCACTTTGCTGTTGAAGACTCTGGAGTCGAGTTGCTCTGCGATTTGGCTCGCCATCTCTTCGACCTCACGAGTCAGGATCATTCGTGGATTGTACTTGGTCAAAAGTACCCCGAGCACGCGAAGTGACGGGTTGTAAAACCTTGTGACCGCATCGATCGTCTCCTTGAGCTGACTGATACCGAGCAGACTGAGGATCTCGGGCACCATCGGGATGATGAGGTGATCCGAGCATACGTAAGCGTTGACCGTAAGCACATTTAGGGATGGAGGGGTATCGATGATGATAAAATCATAATCCTCCTTTACTCGAGCGATCAGATCCTTGACCATAAATTCCCGACCGGACTTATTAAACTCAAGCTCAGCGCCGCTCAACAGGATATTGGAAGGAACGATGTCGACCTTATCGGCGGATTGGATCACTTCCGAAAAATCCGCATTGCCTTTCATCGCATCATAGATCGTGAGCGAGTTTTCAATATCGATCCCGAAATAAAACCCCAAATTCCCCTGAGGGTCCAGGTCGATGCCCAATACTTTGTATCCCTTGTTTGCCAATGCAGAAATAACTGCACTCGAACTGGTCGTTTTGCCGACCCCGCCCTTTTGATTTGTAAAAGTGATCACCGTCGTCATCAAAAAAGCCTCCTCCACTGAATATTTTATACTTATTATATATTATTTTGTGCCGATAAACAAATAGGATTTATAAAAACTGTAGAAATTATTAAAAAAACTTTGAGATATACTTACTTTATAACAGGAGGGAACTATGGCTGTAAACTCAGTAAACACAACAAGCACAGGCAGTCTTCTCGGAGGACAGCGAAGAGGCTTGTCAGGACTTGCCAGTGGAATGGATACCGATGAGATCGTAAAAGGGATGACCATCGGCACAAGAACGAAGATCGCAAAGCAAAAACAGAATAAGCAGACTTTGACATGGCAGGGTGAAGCGATGAGAAATATTACGGATAAGCTATATTCCTTGTCTAAAAATTATACTTCTTTCACTTCATCGACCAATCTGCTCAGTCAGCGTTTTTTTGAACGTACCGATATCCGGCCCAACGGAGCGAATGCAAACAAAGTTTCGGTTACGGGGATCGGAACGGATCAGGTGGAGATCACGAGGATCAAGCAACTCTCGGTCGATGCGTCCACAACGACAGGTGCAGTATCCGCAAGCTCCATTTTGAGCAAAGAGATCGATCTGAATGCGAGTGTAGAGGTCTCCAATCTGGAAGGCAAGAGCATCAACATCAAGTATGGCGGGAAAGAGCACACGATCCTGATGGAGAGCGGAAAAGATTACAGTACACCGGAAAAGATCGCCGAATCGCTGAATGCGGTGATGAAAGATGTTCGTATCAGTGCGACTACGAGCTTGGCGGACAAGATCAAATTTGATGTGGATAATTCCGGAGGGACCAATAAGCTCAAACTATCCTATCAATCGATCAACGACGGAAACAGTGTCGAGATCAAAGGAGGAGACAGTGAGGCACTAAAGTCTTTGGGCATTCAAGTTGGTGACAAGCTGACCGCAGGAAATACAAGTATCGTGGGCACCGAGATGAAGGATTATAATACGACCAAGACGGCAGCGGATATCATCGGCGGAACGGCGATGACCTTCAATCTGAACGGGATATTAAAGACGATCAAACTTCCGACAAGCGGGGAGCTGAAGGAGCCGACCTATACGATCGATAAATTGGCGAAACAGATCCAAACTTCATTGGACACTGTTTATGGAGCCGGAAGGATCAAGGTCGGGACAGGGCTCGGTAGCGGCGGTCAGGCAAATAAATTGGAATTTTACACTACGGATCCGAAAAAACCGATCGCAGGAGGATTTGACAAAGATCATACTTCCACATTGAAGATCGTGGACGCGGACAAGGGTGTTTTGAATACGCTCGGGATCTCAAAGGGGGCAAATAACCGCATCAATTTGGATGCAAGCATCAAAGAAGCAGGTTTTGCGGGATTGGATCTCACCAATGCGGAGAAGGATGCAGAGGGGAATTTGACCTTGGAGATCAACGGAGCGAAGATCAAGGGCATTAAGGAAGACACGACGGTGCGGGAATTGATGGACAAGATCAATTCGTCGGATGAGGCGAATGTGAAGATCAGCTATCTGGAGATGGCGGATAAATTTGTCATCAGTTCGAAGATCAACGGAGCCAGCGGCAAAGTGGAGATCAAAGATGATCTGGATAACGGGAAACAAAATCTGGCATCGATGCTCTTTGGTAAAACGAGCACCAGAACCTCAGTGCAGGGGCAAGATGCAGAGCTTTCACTACGTTACAAAGGAACCAATGAAGAGATCAGCATCAGCCGATCGGCAAATAATTTCTCATTGGAAGGAATGAATATAAATTTAAAAGGAACTTTTGGTTATTCTTCTGCAGGAACGGTCGATAATAATACAGAGGCGATCACTTTCAGCGCATCGGCGGATAGCAAGAAGATCATTGACAATGTCAAAAAGATGGTCGACAGCTACAATGAGATCGTCGATCTGGTCCATAAGGAGCTTACGACCAAGAAAGATCGAGGATTTGCACCGCTTACCGATGAGCAACGTAAGGAGATGAGCGAAAAGGAGATCGAAAATTGGGAGAAGAAAGCAAAGCAGGGACTATTGTTCAATAATCCGGAGCTCAGATCGCTTTCGTCAGAACTTCAATTTATCTTCGGTCTCGGAGCGGATTCGATCGGGATCAGCGTGTCTTCGAATTTCGCAGATCATGGAAAGTTGAAGATCGATGAATCGAAGCTAAAGGAGGCGATCGATTCCAATCCTGAAAAGGTCAGAGACTTCTTCGCAAAAGATCCGAGCTCGGGCAAGGCGGGCGTGATGCATAAAATGAAATCAACGCTTGATAAATATGCCAAAGCGAGCGGATCGGATCGGGGAATATTGGTCAACCGTGCCGGGACGAATTTCTCTCCACTTTCGATGAGCGATAACGCATTCAGCAAACAGATGAGCAGTATCGATAAGATGATCGCTCAGCTTGAAGGAAGATTGAAAATGGAAGAAAATAGATATTATAAGCAATTTACCAACCTCGAAAAGCTAGTATCCAAGATGAATGCACAAAGCGGATATCTAATGCAGCAATTCGGGCAATAGGAGGATAGATGTCATACGCACAAAATTATAAAGAACAATCGATCTATACGATGACGAGAGGCGAAATGCTGATCCTTCTTTATGATGAAACCATCAAACGATTGGCAAGAGCCGAATTTTCTATAAAAAACAGCGACATGGTCACTTTTGAGCAATCCATTCAGCGTTGCTCCGAGATCATAAGGTATCTGAATGATACTTTGGATCGAAAATACGAGATCAGTCGAGAACTTTCACGGATGTATGAGTTTTTTCAATTCCAGCTTGCGCGGATCTCGGCAAGTCGAAATATTGAAAGTATCATTGAGCTGAAGGGGCTGGTCTCTGAAATGAGAGACAGTTTCAAAGAGGCGAACAAGATCGCGAGGGTATGATGGAGAAGAGCCTAGGAGAAATAATGGATCATGTACGGAAGAAGCAGCTTGTGCTGACGAATATCTTTCGTATCACCAAAGAGATCGAAGACTGCTTCAAAAGCAATGATGCGGCGGGAGCGGATCACGGACTCGATCTTCGGATGGAGGAGATCCTGGCTGCGCAGGAATGCGATGAAAATATAGCAAGGATCCTTGACATGATAGACACGACCGAGGCATTACGATTGAAGAGGATCATGCGTTTACAGGCAGGGGATATCCATCTCCAAGGTGACGAGAAGGTCCTGTTTGATATGTATACGAATATCAAAAGTATCGTAGACAAAACGATCGAGATCGATCAAAGAATGAGCCAAAAGATTGGCGGAGAAGCTTCAGTGTATAATAACAAAACTGAAGAATTGAATTAGCAAGCACCGAATCAAATAAACTACCCAAAAAACGTCCTCGGATTTTATCCGGGGTCGTTTTTTGTTTAGGAGAAACTAAAGATCCGGTCAGGGCGATTTCTTAACGCAGGATAGGGTCTCGGAGTTATCGTTGATCGTGCCGTTTCGCAGACCGTGATCATAAAGGGCCTTGAATCTCAGCACCATCTTATCGCAGAGTGGGGCTTGATCGTGCCGTTTCGTAAAGGATCGATGCTCCACTGATCTCAGATGAGAGCAGAAGAAAAAAATTGAAAATGACAAGTAAACAAAAGTGTAAATATGGTGGAGGACTCTACCGATCTTAGATGAAAGTAGAAGAAAAAAAACGCCGAGCGATCCGCTCGGCGTTTTTGAAAGGGTATCGATCTTGTATCGTGGGTGATGATACAAGTGATATTGCTTTTTTGGTCTAAGTCCTAGCTCCTAGTAGCGTCTCTTGAATGCATATTCATCGACCAATGCCATAAGAAGTAATAGCATTGTTCCATAGATCAAGAAGTTCTTGAACATGGAGCCGAAGTTTCCGATACCGCTGGTTTTCGGAGCACCTGCAACCTTAACATTGGATGTCTTGGATTTGTTCGCTGAATCCACCTGTGCCTGTGGCGTTTTGTAATCCTCGATAGTTTCGGAATCTACGATATCACCTAATCCGGGATCCGGTGTCGTAGTACTTGGTGGAGGAGGTGGTGCCAATGGTGTTGGAGGAGGCACGATGGTCTCCGGATTTGATGGATCCGGTCTTACCGGGGACTGTGGAGTACTTGGAGTACTTCCGCCAGGATTTCCGCCACCACCGCCGCCGATGCCACCGGTTGAGATCGTATTAGCAAATGGCATGTAGATCATGCTGTTTGCTACGATAGTATCGATCCTTCCAAGTGCGCCAGGTGTAGTCGTATAAGATGCTTCAGCATTTTGTGTCACCGTAACATCGAGTCCTGCAGGCATTCCTTTGATGATAAAGGTCTGTCCGTGGATCAATGTAAAGGTTTGACCACTGGAGATCTTTCCGGTCGTACCGTCGCTCTTCTCATAGTCATATTGTTGTGGTCCACTAAAAGTCACTGTATAAGTGAACGGTTTGTTTAAGTCTGCTCCTGTTCCGCTAACGGTGTTGCTGATCTGGACATTTCCGACAGGAAGTTCCTTCGTGTTGATGAAAGGAGCAAGAACCGTATCATTTGCAATGATCGTTTTGACGATCTCTTTGCTTGCCGGATCGACAACATAATCTCCGGCAACTACAGCGTCTTCAACAATGGTTACAACTAGGTCCTTCGGCATATTGCTTACGAGGATATATTCGCCATTCATTAGATAGAATGTATCACCGCTCTTGATCTTGCCGGCAGGATTTCCATTTTTTGTATAATCAAATTCAGCATTTCCTGCGAAAGTGATGGTATATTTGAATTCTTTGCTAAGGTCGGCTGCGGAACCGCTCACAGTATTGTTGACTCTTAGATGTCCAACTTCTGTAGTTCCCGGAGGGTTACCACCGCCACCGCCAGGGTTACCACC
>JAUNKR010000060.1 GCA_030532705.1 Peptostreptococcaceae bacterium | reverse complement strand
TTTCATAATCTTATTATATCACATCGTTATGCTTTTTAATAGGTATTAGTATTACTCTCTCTTTCAACGCTCCTCCTTTTTGTCAAAATACAAATGCTCCCTGTCGATCTTCTATCTTATCGATCGAAAGGAAGCATTCGCTTCAAATTATAGTTAGCCAATGCTAACGATATTTTACTCCTCTTTAAGAGATCTGTCAACGGTTCCGGCTTGTTTTGATCATCCAAAACGGTCAATAGCGATCTTTCGAGCTCAGGGATGGAAGAGATCAAAACATTTCACCGCGCGGACCGATCCTTGCTCTTGCCGGGAGCCTTTATTTCGCCAAAATCCTCCTATTCGTCCAGAACCTCTATTCGATAGGTCCTTCCAAGCTCGATAGGATCGGATCTCTCCGGTTCGTCCCCTTTGAGAGAACCGTCAAACCAGACCTCCACTTTCTTGCCCACAAGGCCATCCGTCGATCCCTTTTTATCTGTGCGCTTTTCCAGATCTTCTGCCGAAAGGGCGATCGGTTTTATTTGGTCGAGCGCTGCATCCTGAAAGATCCAGGCAAACTCTTGAGGGATGTCGGTAACATACACCAACAGCCGATCTTCCGCAACTTCTTTGACCTCCGCAGTAAAGTGAGCCACTTGATCCGGCATGGTATTTTGCTCTATGTCCAAACTTTGGAAGATATGCCATTTTTTATCGATCAAAACATTGATATATCCCTTATTCCCGGTATATTGATAAGAATATCCTCTCCCAAAATTCGATTGATCATCCTTATTTGGCATTTGCGTTCCGAAAACAGAGCTCCGGATCCTCCCGTTCTCCGTTCCGCATTTTACGCAGTTATCGATATAGCCGGTATCTTTATACAATATCCCATCTACCATGATCATCGGCGGATAGGAAGTCGGCTCTTGACCGGTCCCAGATGGATCGATCGAGCCTTCTTGACTTCCCCTGCTACATCCGATCAAAGAGATCAGCATCACAAATAAAATAGCAACATATCGGTAATATCTCTTTGTCTTTTTCATTCTAATACACCTCCTAAAGATCGACTTCCTTCAGCCGATCCGGTCTTGATCCTTCAGACCGAATTTTACCATCCTTGCGCCGCGATCATTCTTTACAGTTTTTCGGTGTGCCTTGAGTTTCTTTATTGCCCAGTCATAATGGCTGGAAGTTGTGCTTACAATTTTTTTCTCCTATCTCACCGAATACCTTAAAATCGTCTTTAGTTTTGCTCCGGCGCTGTGACCTTCCCTTTCTCTAAAATAGTATAAGATCTGAAACGATCTATTTTTCATCGATCTTCTCCTATCCCTTTCATCATTTTGAAATGCTAAGTTCACAAAAGAACTTCATTTCCTGCTTTAGCAAAGCGAGCCTCTTTTCGGAGTCCTTCTCATTTCCGGTGGTCAGCTTCTTGAAAATCGTTGCAAAATTTCCTTTTGATACTGTCTTCAGATGAAAACAAAATAAATTTTATCCGCTTTTCATCTCATCCCAAATCTCATATTCAAAATATCAAGTACATACCCTTCTATCTTTATTATACCATTCCCGGCCTCCCTCATCCAATGTATCCAACAAAACATATCCTGAAGTTCTTTAAGATGGTATAATGTTCATAGATCGCACTTGAACGATTTTTCAGCGAAGGATCGCTTTCAGGAAACAAGAGGTACAAAATGGCAAAACTTGATATAGAAAAAATCTCAAGATATATTCAGGAAAATATGGATCGTGAGATCAGCTTAAAAGAAATTGCGGATCATATCAACTATAGCGAATTTCACCTATCCAGAACTTTTAAAAAACAGACCGGCTACTCGATCCGGCAATATATCGAAGCGATAAAAGTGGCCAAGGGGATCGAAAAACTTTTTGATGACAAGGGATCGGTTACAGATATCGCCTATGATGTCGGACATAAGAGTCCTGGAACCTTCTCAAACATCTTCAAAAAGCACACGGGAGTCGCTCCCAAAAGATATCTTTTGGAATCCGGACAGGCTTATCGTTTTTTGATGCAATGGATCAAAAAACGAGAGATCCTGATGCATTATGATAACTTTTCCAAAACCAACAACAGCTTGCAGATCGAGGTTCGTTACCCTGATGACTATCAGCCCAAGATCACCTGCATCGGACTGTTTCGGACTGCTATCCCAAAAGAAGAACCCATCGTCGGTATCGCAACCGTGGATCAAGCGAAGATCCGCATTGAAAATGTGCCCGATGGCAGTTTTTTTCTTTTAGCATGCGAGATCTTGGAAGACCTTACCTTATCCAAGAATTATGTGCTGGACGAGAATTTTAGAGTGGCTATCCAAGAGCCGATCGTATTTTCAGGGAACAGCCATTATGAATATACGCTCGAGATGAGAAGACCGATCGAAAGCGATCCACCTATCACGATGAATCTCCCGGTGATGTTGATGCGCTCGGTCAAAAAACAATCGCAATTTATGATAAGAAAATTTTTCTCCAAGCCATTATAATGGTCAAAAGGAGGTTTTCAAATGAACAAAGTAAATATCTTTTTAAATTATGATGGGAAAGCTTTAGAAGCTTTCAATTTTTACAGCGAAATATTCAACACTCCGATCCAGGGAATTTGCCGAGTACAGGACAGCCCTTATAAAGATCGATTTCCTCAAGAACAGCAGGAGGCCGTTTTATGGATCGAGCTTGTGATCGGTAGCATTTCTCTCTATGGTGAGGATCTTCAGTTTTTCAACCGATTTGATGGATTCGGCGCTCCGGAGAGGACTAAATACCCAACCACCTTCATCTCACTCGCTGTCGATTCTAAAGAAGAGGCATATCGACTGTTCGATGCTCTTAAGGAGGGCGGCAAGGTGGCACTTCCTCTACAAACCGCTTTCTTTAGTGACTGCTATGGACGTGTGATCGACCGCTATGGTATCGGATGGGAATTTATGCTCTAGAGCCTTCACTTTATTCTATATTTTGCAAGATTTCAAAGAGTGCTACATGCTTTTCGGCTGCTTCTTTATCGCATCCTGACAAGATGATCCGAAATAATATCCTATGATCTAAGCAGTTCGGACATCAAGATCGTTAGAAGGCAGGTCACTCAGAAAGAATACTTGCGTATCAAGAAGATCTTGCACATTGACTCCAAACGATTTTCTGTTTGCCAACTTTTCTATAAAAACAAAAGGCTGTTACAAAGTTTAGGATCTCTCGATCTTGTCAAACTTTGCAACAGCCATTTTTGATACCTCGTATTCGATGTAGCTTACGATCAGATATTTTGAGATCACTTATCTTAGCGATCCAAAAAGGCAAGAAATGCCTCGACTTGCTTTTCTAACAGTTCTTTACTGTCCGTCAGTGCCACATTTCCTTTTTCATCCAGCTGATTTTTGATATGCGGGATCGTCAACCTCGGCTTATTCATAATATCCATATCCGAAATACTGAGCAATGTGACCAGATGATTTTGTGAACCGAGCGTCCCCGACATCCCGATCGTCGTTCCGGATAATGCCGCCGGTTTTTTGGCAAGCAGAGGTTCTTTGTTCGGTACAGCTCTTGAGAGCCAGTCGAGCAGATTTTTCAGCACGCCGGAGAAGAAATGATTGTACTCCGGATTGAAAAACCAGATCCCATCCGCTTCCTCGACCTGTGCCCGTACTCTTGCGACACTCTTTGGCACGGGTTCTTCGATATCCTCGTTAAAAAAAGGAACCTCCCGATAATCAAGGATCTCAAAATCCGCCCGATCTCCGACCTGCTCTTTGACGAGCATCGCAAGTTGCTTGTTATACGATTTTTCACGAAGCGATCCGACGATCGCCAAAATTTTCTTCTTTTTCATTTTGAAACTCCTTCTCCTAAAAATTCATATCTCCAAATTTGCCCGCCCGAAATTCTTCATTGGCTTGGATGATCTCTTCTCGAGTGTTCATAACAAAAGGTCCCATTGCGACCACCGGCTCATTGAGCGGTTTTCCGCTAAGAACGAAAATCTCCGAATATTCCTCGACTCCTGTGATACTGATCGTATCACCATCATTTTCAAAGAGGACAAAATCCGAATTCTTGGCCGTACTCTCTCCGTTGATATCGATCTCTCCGCCCAACACCAACAGACCGGTATTAAAACCTTTCGGCTCATTGATCAAAACATTCTTTCCTTTCTTGATCTCCAACTTGTAAATATTCATTGGCGAAAAGGTCGATGCCGGTCCTTTGACTCCAAATGCCTCCCCTGCATAAATGATCGCATTGAGAAGCTCGTCTTCTGTGCTATACCTTCCCATCCGACTTGCCTTGATCGCTTGATATTTTGGCTCTGTCAGTTTATGCTCCTTCGGAAGATTGACCCACAACTGGATCATATGCAGCACACGATCTTTCTTTGCAAATTCTTTTTCATGAAATTCCTTGTGCAAAATACCGGATCCCGCCGTCATCCACTGAATATCCCCCGGCTCGATCACCCCGGAATGTCCTTTGTTATCGCCATGCTCCACCTTGCCCGCAAAAGCAAAGGTCACTGTCTCAAATCCTTTGTGCGGATGTGCACCGACGCCCGTTTCAAATGGAGATGCCTTAAAAAAATACGGCTCATTATAATCCATCAAGATAAAAGGAGAAAATCTCTGCAAAAATCCCTCTCCCTGACCCGCAGGAAAATATTGCTTCACTCTAAAACCATTGCCTACCCAATGTGCATGATCATTTTTGAAAATACTTTCGATTTTTCTGTAACTCATCTTTTTCCTCCTATTATAGAACTTGATCTGATCCTTTTCAAGTTACCTGATGATCAAAAAATCAGGCAAGTTGGGAATAGAGATCTTTAATAGAATGACCGAATTCTATTTTCGAATGATTTTATCTCTATTTAGATATATTATATATCTAGTTAGTTGTTTTGTCAACCATCCGATCTCAAAAAAAAGAGACTCTCCTATCAAAAGAGGTCTCCCTTACATTGCTTAGTCATCAAAGTCCGTTTCCATATCATAGTCTACGCTGAGGATCGTTCCTGATTTTGCATCGATCTCATAATCGTATTCTTTGCCATTGGAATAAAACTCGATCTCATATTTTTGACGTCCGTCATCCTTGTCCAGCTCAACACGTACAAATTTCACCTGCGATGATTTCAGTCCCGCATGATTGAGTGCGATATTTTTTGCCTTCTCCGCACCGATCAATCCGGTCGCTGAATTATTCGATGTCGTAGATTTTTGTGGAATAACAAAATCATCGATATCCTTATCTTTCTCCAGGATCTTGCCGGTCTTCGCATCGATCTCGTAGTCATATTCCACATTGTTGCTGTAGAACTCCACATCATAGATCACTCTGCCATCATCATTATCCAGCTTCGCCTTAACAAAAGCGACCTGATTTGCCTTTAGTCCGGCATCCTTGAGTGCGATATTTTTCGCCTTCTCCGCACCGATATTTCCCTTCATAGATGGTTGCTGTTGAGAAGGCTTTTGTGCATTTGCCGGGATCGAGTAATTCTCGATATCCATATCTTTCTCACGGATCTTGCCGGTCTTCGCATCGATCTCGTAGTCATATTCGGTATTCCCCGAATAAAACTCGATGTCATACACCAACCGTCCATCATCATTATCCAGCTTTGCCTTGACAAAGCCTACTTGATTCGACTTTAGCCCGGCATCCTTAAGCGCGATACTCTTTGCCTTCTCCGCTCCGATCGTGCCTTTCGCCGCCGGAGCAGCAAGTCCTTCGATCGAGCCCACGCCCAAAGTCACTACCATCGTCGCTACTACGACCGCCATACTTATTTTTCTTCTATTCATTTTCATTTCCTCCCGGTATAAACCTATTCTTGATTCCCATACCCATCAACATTTTTGCAGATCCAATCGATCTCGACATTCTACATTTGTATTATTTATATTCTACATTTGTCTTTGTATTTTGTCAAGCCTTTTCTAAAATCTTTTAACATTCCTTGCTCGCAAACTATCTCAGAAGCTCATTGACTACTATCTTACCCATCTTCTCCTGCTTTTAACAAAATACTTTTTCCAAAAAATCTTCGAGCATCAAAAAAGCCATGACATACGGCGCCACAGCTTTTCTTGATCCTCTATTCTATATTTTGGTCGCTAAAGACCGTCCAAAGATTCCCTCGAACCTTCGATATCCTGCGAACGATCCCTGCTTTTTCAAGGTCTTCCAAAATGCTCATCTGATCCGAAATTTTTCGACTCTTGATCTCCGCAAGCTCTCTTTCCGTAAGCGGTCCATAGTTTTCCAGCAGCGTTTTTTCATCCCGCGCCTCATAAACCGTTATATCCGGTACGAGCCTTCGAATGATCTCATCATAGGTCTTGGTCGAATGATAGCCTCCGATCGAAGTCGCATTATCCGGCGTAAGATGCTCCGGATCCGCATCGCTTCGATAGAACAAGAGCGTCGGAAACACATTTGCTCCCCATCGCATCCCCTGACGAAGATCCTCTTCAAAAGCGCTTTGTGCATTGCCATTTTTTAGATCTCTCTTAAAGCGCTCAATATCTAAACCCTCTATCTCTTGGGCGATTTCCAGATAGACTTCCTCCAATGAAATGATCTTTCGATCCGTCTGCACCTTCTGACGCATATTGCGGAGGAATTTTTCTCCGAGCTTTTCATCCTGCAAAAATGCCGCCTTACATGCAATATTTGCAGGCCATGAAGAAAAATGCCGGATCTTCGCAATATCGACCCATATCGATTCATCGATCGGCTGCCCCGAATATTCCGAGACCTCCTTCCAATGCGGAAGGACATCCAGCGCGCCCGTGATACCGTGATCCCCATCGCTAAAATCATCCATATCCTTCACCAAACCGCCAAAGACATGTATAAAATGTAGCTGCTCCCGATACTTTTCCGCTAATGCAAAAAACATCGGCTCACTTGCCCAGCACCAAGAGCAATATGGATCTGTAAACAACATCACTTCGACTCTTGCTCCACTTGTTTTCTTCATCGCGTCCTCCTTTTCTCTTTGAACTACATTCGCAGTTCAGGTAAAATTAACGACCAACGGCAACCCCAATCTTTACCGCATCTCTTTTTCAAGCGATATTCCTACGATTTTCAAAAACCAATACATGCGAGGCTATTTGTCGAGTTTATCCAGTATCCAATGTATTTCTCGAATGACTTGATGCACCGAAATCTGATCCAAACAAGGCATATCCTGCTGATAGCGTCGCAGGATCCCCTTCTTGATCAGGATATCCGCCTCTTCGTCACTCTGATCGATCCTGAGCATATCCCTTTGGATATCATCCGGAAAATACCAATCGATCATATACGCATAGTCCAATTGATCGAGATAGGCACGCAATATCTGGATCGAATTATTCGACGGCATTTCCATAAACTCCAGCAAAAATCGACTGTAATGTTCCTTCAAAAAATCGCGCTGAGCTTGAGCCTCCTTACTTTTCTCGTGATATTTCTGAAATTCTACGATCGTCCCCATCCGCTCACCTCTCTTTGATCCTATTTTAGCACTCTTTGAATATTTTTACAAAAATAAAATCACGGATCGCATCATTCGTCGTAGAATAGTTTCAATAGAAATTTCTGTTTTGTAATACTTTTTTTTTTTACGATAAATTCATTTTACCATATTTGATCAAATCTCTATTTTTAATCTCCTATAGCCATTTTACACTATCATCAAGGCCGATGAATAAGATGGCAAAATCTTCTTGAAGTCAAAAAATGAGCAGTCTCCCACGTATAGCCCGGTAAATAAAACCGAACCATCATCGAGACTGCTCTCTTATTATTGGTAGTTTAACATAACAGACAGTATCTGTAAATCATTTTTTGAACCGGAGCACCCTATTCGTCAGTTTAGTGCGTACAAATACAAAACCGCTGTAACGGCAGGCACCCATTAAACTGGCATCCTTCGAAAACTCTGTTACAACGATCTTTGGTGATCCGTGTGGAGCTCGACTTTTTCAGAGATATGCTTCTCGGAGGTATCCAAGCATTTCAATCCACGAGCCCTGTATAGAGCGCGACCAAGAGCAGTCAAAGTTATCCGGACCGTTTGCCCCATTTCAATCCACGAGCTCCAAACAAAGTAAAGACCGATACTTTACTTCGAGCCCTTAGGCTCCAATGGCGGTCGGGGGAAATAAAATATGGTCTTATAGGTAGCATAACACTTCCTTCGAAAGATTTCAATCCATCAGCTATCGTATGGAGCTCGACTCGACGAAGAAAATGGACGTATGGAAAGATTATCATTTCAATCCATGAGCTCCCGTATGGAGCTCAATCAGCTATATCAATAACAAAAAATAGGTTAAGCAGTTTAATCGTCTACCCTATTTTTCTCTCCAATTCAGAAACTCTTTTTTCTAGCTTACTATGGGCTTTTGCACCAGCGTTAAAGAACTCTAACTGTTCTTCCTTTGCAGCTTCAAAACCCTTGTCCATGTTTACTTCCAGCTTGTCAACCTTGATAGTTAGATCTTCCACTTTATTAGCTAAATCTTCAACCTTATTCGTTAGATTGTCAACCTTGTTAGTCAAACTGATGATAGCTTTTAGAACCTCTTCCATTTTATTACCTCCAATTTACAAAATTATATCACACAAAACGATATGCGCCAACCCCGCCATTGATCATGGTCGTGTCAAGTTGTTGTGGAGTTTTTCTATTGACAAGCTCCAAATCGTTTA
>JAUNKR010000059.1 GCA_030532705.1 Peptostreptococcaceae bacterium | reverse complement strand
TAAACGATTTGGAGCTTGTCAATAGAAAAACTCCACAACAACTTGACACGACCATCGACGCTCCTTGCGTTGATATAAAAGCTGATTTGTGCTAAAATAGCTGTAGTATGGGAGGGATTATGAAAGTAGAAGTATATACGCTCAATGCATTTTCGGAGGAAAAAGGCGGAGGAAATCCTGCGGGAGTCGTCTTAAATGCCGATGAGCTCTCAGAGAGCCAAATGCTTGAGATATCTAAAATAGTAGGATTTTCAGAAACTGCCTTTGTGATGCGCTCGAGCAAGGCGGATTTTTGTGTGCGTTTTTTCACACCGACCGAAGAGGTCGATTTTTGTGGGCATGCGACGGTCGCTACATTTTATCTCTTGTTCCATTTGGGGATATTAAAAGAGGGAGAGTATAAGCAGGAAACAAAAGCCGGGATCTTGGCGGTTAAGATCGCATCGGATGGGTTGGTGACGATGGAACAGGCGACACCTAGGTTTAATGAAAAGTTGACTACGAGAAATGAGGACTTTGAAAAGGTCTGCCGCTCGCTCGGGATCGAAAATAGTGATGTCGGTGTCCATCCTATCGTCAATGGACAGGAGCAGTCTTTTTTTATAAATCATATGGAGATCGTTTCGACCGGACTTCGTGATTTGATGGTACCGGTACGTTCCATAGAAATTCTAAATACACTTAAGCCGGATATGGACTTGATCCGGGAGATCAGTAGAGCACAAGATATCACAGGCTATCATGTTTTTGCGATGGATTGTTCTGAGGCGACCGCGCAATGTCGAAATTTTGCTCCTGCAGTAGGGATCGACGAAGAGTCTGCGACAGGAAGTTCGAGTGGAGCGCTTGGGTGTTTCTTGATAAAAAACAAGATCATCAATGCCGACAAAAAGAATATTGCAATGATTTTTGATCAAGGCTTGACGATGCAGAGACCTTCTAAAATATACGTGAATATCATCAAGGAAGCAGCTTGGGGAAATCGTGTTGAGAAGGTTTATGTAGGCGGAAAGGCAGACGATGTTGAGAAGATGGAGGTAAGCTTGTGAAGCTCGCTTTTTTTCAAACGATCGACGAAACAATATATCTTTTGGAGGATATGACGCCGCACTATACGAATGTATGCGATACCTTGAAATCTTTTTTTGACGGACTGATGATCGAGCTGGATCAATCCATCATCGACGTCAGAAGTCGAGTCAAATCACCGAAAAGCTTAAAAGAGAAGATCTTGCGTAACAAGCTTTATCAAAAATATGAAAGCCCGCAAGCGATCTTGGATAACCTCCAGGACGTGATCGGGATCATGATATTCTGCAGATTTGTTCATGAAGAGCAGATCATACTGGAAAAGCTGAAAACTTTTTTCAATAAAGAAGATGTGGATGGATGGTATTATAGTCCGATCTTGGAAAATATGCCGATCTATTTGAATCTGTCGATGCCTCAACCGCAGAAGCAAAAAAATGGATTTAAGATCTACAGGGTCGACGGGCATTATTATTCTTATGGTGAAAAAATCAATTTTGAGCTTCAGATCAAATCATTGGTCCATTCCTTTTGGGCGGATATCGAGCATGAGGTGATCTATAAAAACAACAGCTATATGATCGTAGACGGTTTTATGAAAGAGATGCTGGCGTCGATCCATAGCAATATGGAAGCGATGGATCATCAGATCGCTCTGATATACAACCAACTGAACACCGACAACTCTTCGCCGAAAGAGGCGGACAAAATGGTCGATGAAAACTTCTCGAAGGTGATTTTGGCAAAAGCGATCAATGATATTTTTATCAATAAAATGAAAGAGAATATCGGATTTACGATCGATTTTAAGAAAGCTTGTGATATTCTGAGCCAGTATATTTTTGTTAAGAATGAGATCGTATATCAAAATCTTTCGAGTCAAACGATGCTGGAGCTGATCACTCGCATTCGGTACCTATCCGATCGGATCATCAATTTTGAGACACCGATCCATTTTGAACATGAATATAAACCCAAGAGCCGTTTTGGAGAGATATTAAGCGAAAAGCTTTTAGAGAATATCAATGTGGATTTTGAATGGAATATCTTTTTCAAAATTCTTTTTGAGATCGAACCGGGAAGCAATGTCGAGGATTTTGGACGCTTTTTGTATATCATAAAAACAAGATACTCCGATGCGGATCTGTATGAGCCTTTGTTCAAAAAATATGATTCCTCCGATGCATATTATATCAAGGATGAGATCATCAATGCGGTCGCAAAAGGACTTGCGGCGGATGGGACGATCAGCATCATCTATGAAGAAAATTTTAAGGCGATCTGTATGCTGATCTCGAGTTTAACGACACATATTGCAAATGAATGCGATGATATGAACGCGTGGGAGGACCAAAAGGAAGGCTATATCGAGCGCTTTGAGCTGGATATTGCAGAAATTTTGAGGTAGCGATGAAGAGAAGAGACAAGGTCAACTATTATTTGGATATCGCTCAGACGATTACGGAACGAGGCACTTGTTTACGCAGAAATTATGGTTGTATCATTGTAAAAAATGATGAGATCATCTCGACGGGGTATACGGGGGCTCCCAGAGGGCGTGCGAATTGTACGGACCTTAATTACTGCTTTAGAGAAAAGATGGCAGTGCCGAGAGGGCAGATGTATGAGAAATGTCGCTCGGTCCATGCGGAAATGAATGCGATCATTTCTGCATCCAGACGGGATATGATCGGCGCAGACCTTTATATTGTCGGCATAAATTACTCCGACGGCAGGATCGTTTCGAATGCGAACTCTTGTTCGATCTGTAAAAGACTGATAATCAATGCGGGGATATCAAAAGTATATATCAGAGATGATATTGACAATTATAGGGTGATCGATGTGGAAGAGTGGATCGAAAATGACGATTCGCTGATCGAAGACTTGAGCATCGGTTACTAGAGAGGTGAATATGTTAAATGTATTTTTGGCTTTTTTGATAAGTTCTGTGATCAGCTATCTCATAACACCATTTATTATCAATTTAGCAAATAAGATCGGTGCGATCGATGTGCCTAAGGATTCAAGAAGGGTGCACAGTAAGCCGATCCCGCGTTTAGGTGGACTGGGGATCTTTATCGGATTTTTGATCCCGTCGATCTTTTTACTTGCACCAAATCCTAAGGTGCTCGCGATTTTACTAGCGAGCGGGATCATGGTCAATATGGGGATCATCGATGACATCAGTCCGTTGAAGGCAAAAACCAAATTGTTTATCCAGATCTTTTGTGCATTGATCATCACATGGGCGGGCATTAGGATCGATTTCTTTACCAATCCGTTTGAAAATGACATTTTGATCGTTTTGAAGCTTCTTAGTATTCCGATCACTGTTTTTTGGATCGTCGGGATCACCAATACAGTCAATCTGATCGACGGATTGGATGGTCTGGCGGCCGGGATCTCGATCATTGCGGCGCTGACGCTTGGCATTGTCGCATTTACGTCCAAGCAATATATTACAGCGACTTTGTTGATGGGCGTTGTAGGAGGGGCGGTCGGTTTTCTTCCTCATAATTTTAATCCTGCAAAGATATTTATGGGAGATACCGGATCCTTGTTCTTGGGTTTTGTTTTATCTGTTACATCTATTCTTGGAACGATCAAAGGGGCTACGGTCTTGGCAGTCATCATTCCGCTTTTTGCGCTGGCGATCCCTATTTTGGATACGACCTTTGCGATCGTTAGGAGATTTCTGGCGGGGAAACCGATCATGGAGGCGGATCGAGGACATTTACATCATAGATTGCTATCCAAGGGATTATCTCAAAAAAAGACTGTGATCTATCTCTATGGGATCGCAGCATTTTTAGGGGCAAGCTCCTTATACCTTCAAAAGTCTGATTTTATAACAGGATTTCTTGTGATTTGTGCAGACCTTGTGATTGTTCTGTTCGGAGTGAAAAAACTTCGTATTTTGGAAGAGGTCAAGCAGGAGATCGATGAGAGTAAACATCCGGAGAAAAAGAGCGAGTCCGATCCGAAATAATTCTTACAAAACACATTTTGAAGAGGATTTCATATTCAAGCAAAGTTCCGGATCAACAATCGATCGGGGGGATCTTTCCGATCCGGAGATGAAATTCGATATTGAACAGGAGATCAACATGAGGAAAATAAAAGTATTAAGTGTTTTTGGGACGAGGCCCGAAGCGATAAAAATGGCACCGCTGGTTTTGGAGTTCGAACGACATCCCGAGATCGAGAGTAAGGTCTTGATCACGGCACAGCACCGGGAAATGCTGGATCAGGTGTTACACATATTTGATATCAAGCCGGATTATGATCTGGATCTTATGAAACATGGTCAAACGATCACGGATATCACAAATGGAGTGTTGAGAGGTGTCGGAGCGATCCTGGATGAATATCGTCCGGATATCCTGCTGGTCCATGGTGATACAACGACCACTTTTGCAGCGGCACTTTCCGCGTTTTATCATCAAATCCCGGTCGGGCATGTGGAAGCGGGACTTCGGACCTGGAATATCTACTCTCCCTATCCGGAAGAGATGAATCGTCAATTAACGGGGCGATTAAGCACATATCATTTTTCGCCGACAGTGCAAAATCGAAAAAATCTGCTTGCGGAAAATGTAGCGGATCAGAAGATCATTGTAACGGGAAATACGGTGATCGATGCATTGTATCATGTAGTGGCAAAAGATCATGAATTTGAAGATACGGCTTTGAAGAAGATCGATTTCGATAAAGAAAGAGTAATTTTACTTACCTGCCACCGCAGAGAAAACTGGGGAGAGCCGATGGAACAAATTTTTGGAGCGGTTCGCCAGATCGCTCAAGAATATCCGACGTATCGAGTCGTTTTCCCGATGCACAAAAATCCTAAGATCCGTGAGATCGCACATAAGATATTTGATGGACAGCAAAATATAACGCTGATCGAGCCACTGGAATACGAGCCATTTGCAAAGCTGATGGGACGATCCTATTTGATCCTGACGGATTCCGGCGGAATTCAGGAAGAGGCGCCGGGGCTGGGAAAACCTGTCATCGTATTGAGGGAGGAGACCGAAAGACCGGAGGCGGTGGAAGCCGGGACCGTAATGATCGGCGGAACGGATAGAGAACGACTTTATCAAGCGGTAAGGAGGCTACTGGATGATGAGGGTGCTTATCAGAAAATGGCACAGGCAAATAATCCGTACGGAGAAGGGAAAGCATCCAAGCGTATCGCAGAATATATAAAGGAAGAGTTTTTGTATAAAATGAAATAGCCTCCAAAAAGCTGTCGGGATGCTATCGGTTGCGTGCGAAAGATAGCACAGATTTTCGACGGATAGACAGTTCTGAAAGAGTGGAGATATCTGCTGTTCAATTTAATTTATAGCGTTGACCGAAGAGGGTACAAAATTTAGTATAGACAAATACGCACAAAAGTGATAAAATACTCTAGTGTGTGTTCACACAGGTAAGAGTCGACTATTTTTAGCCGGTTCGATACATTAGCAGTTGGCGTGTAAACAAAAATTTAGAAGAAGGAGGTGCACAAATGCCAACAATCAACCAGTTAGTGAGAAAGGGCAGAGAGCAAGTAGAATACCAATCGACAGCTCCGGCTCTACAAAAGGGTTTTAATGCTCTTAAGAGAAAGAGTACAGACAACAGCTCTCCGCAAAAGAGAGGCGTATGTACTTCAGTTAAGACAGTAACTCCGAAGAAGCCAAACTCAGCGCTTAGAAAAATTGCCAGAGTTCGACTTTCAAATCAGATCGAGGTTTCTGCCTATATTCCGGGCGAAGGCCACAATCTTCAGGAGCACTCTGTTGTGCTAATCAGAGGTGGTAGAGTAAAAGACTTACCGGGGGTAAGATACCACATCGTTCGTGGTTCTCTTGATACATCAGGTGTAGAAAAGAGAAGACAAGCAAGATCAAAATACGGTGCGAAATTGCCAAAAGCTGCTAAGAAATAATGTATTGTACGGTGCGTTTTATATATAATGTAGGCGCCCCGACAAACAGCAGATTTTGTCGAGTACCGATGATTTAACCATTAATCATTAAGGAGGGAAGCAAAGTGCCAAGAAAAGGTAGTATTCCAAAGAGAGAAGTTCTTGCTGATCCGATCTACGGCAGCAAGGTTGTAACCAAGCTAATCAACAAGATTATGCTTGATGGAAAAAGAGGTATTGCACAAGGGATTGTGTACGGAGCATTTGAAGAGATCAAAGCAAAAACTAATGAAGATCCGCTAGAAGTGTTTGAAAGAGCGATGGCAAACATCATGCCGGTTCTTGAAGTAAAAGCACGTCGTGTAGGTGGAGCGAACTATCAGGTACCGGTTGAAGTTAGACCGGAGAGACGTGAAACATTAGGACTAAGATGGCTTGTAAGATATTCAAGACTTAGAAACGAAAAAGGGATCACACAAAAGCTTGCGAGAGAGATCATGGATGCTGCAAACCAAACAGGTGCAACATTCAAGAAAAAAGAAGATACTCACAAGATGGCTGAAGCGAACAGAGCGTTTGCACATTATCGTTTCTAATTTAAACTAAAAGCCGAAAGGAGTACACAGTGTCAAGACAATTTCCTTTAGCAAAGACTAGGAATATAGGAATTATGGCCCACATCGACGCGGGCAAAACAACAACGACAGAAAGGATCCTTTTCTACACAGGAAAAACTCATAAACTGGGAGAGACCCACGAAGGTTCTGCACAAATGGACTGGATGGAGCAAGAAAAGGAAAGAGGGATCACGATCACATCCGCTGCAACTACAGCACAGTGGAAAGATACAAAAGTAAATATCATCGACACACCGGGTCACGTTGACTTTACGGTAGAGGTTGAGCGTTCACTTCGAGTGCTTGACGGAGCGGTAGCGGTTTTCTGTGCAAAGGGTGGAGTTGAGCCTCAATCAGAAAATGTATGGAGACAAGCAGACAACTATCAAGTACCTAGAATCGCATTTGTAAACAAAATGGATATCACCGGTGCAGACTTCCTTAGAGTTGTTGAGCAAATGAAAGATCGTTTGGGAGCAAATGCAGTAGCGGTACAGCTTCCGATCGGAGCAGAGGATACTTTTGAAGGGATCATCGACCTGTTCGAAATGAAAGCATACTATGTAACGGATGCACTTGGTCGTGAAATGGAAACAAGAGAGATCCCGGCAGATCTACAAGCGCTTGCAGAAAAAAGAAGAGAGATGCTTGTAGAAGCGATCGCAGAGTTGGATGAAGAGTTGACGATGAAATTCTTGGAAGGTGAGGAAATCTCAATTCCGGAATTGAAAACAGCTTTGAGAAAAGGTGTTATCGAGGCAGCGATCAATCCGGTATTCTGTGGATCCGCATACAGAAACAAAGGAGTGCCTCTATTGTTAGATGGTGTACTTGAGTATATGCCATCTCCATTAGATGTACCATCGATCAAAGGAGTTCTTTTGGACGGAGAAACTGAAGAAGAAAGACATTCTGACGACAATGAGCCATTCTCAGCGCTTGCGTTTAAGATCATGGCTGACCCATTTGTTGGAAAGTTGGCGTTCTTCCGAGTGTATTCAGGTATCTTGAATTCAGGATCTTATGTTTTGAACTCAACAAAGAACAAAAAAGAAAGAATCGGACGTATCCTGCAAATGCATGCGAATACAAGAGAAGAGATCTCTATGGTATATGCGGGAGATATTGCAGCGGCAGTAGGTCTGAAAGATACAACTACAGGGGATACTCTATGTGATCCGGCGAAGCCGATCATTTTGGAGTCTATGGAATTCCCGGAGCCGGTTATTTCCGTTGCGATCGAGCCGAAGACAAAGGCAGCACAGGAAAAAATGGGAACAGCACTTCAAAAGCTTTCTGAAGAGGACCCGACTTTCCGTGTTAGAACGGATGAAGAAACCGGACAAACGATCATTTCAGGTATGGGAGAGCTTCACCTGGAGATCATCGTTGACCGACTTTTAAGAGAATTCAAGGTAGAAGCGAATGTAGGTGCACCACAGGTTGCCTACAGAGAGACTATCAAGAATTCTGTGGATATCGAGCATAAATATGCGAAGCAGTCAGGTGGTAGAGGACAATATGGTCACGTTAAGATCAGAATGTTCCCTCAAGAGCCGGGCACAGGATACGAATTCGTCAACGCAGTTGTCGGAGGAGCGATCCCGAAAGAATATATTGGTCCGGTTGATCAAGGTATTCAAGGTGCAATGGATGCGGGAGTTCTTGCTGGATATCCGGTAGTAGACGTAAAAGTTGAACTATATGATGGATCATACCACGAGGTCGACTCATCCGAGATGGCATTTAAGGTTGCAGCATCGATGGCGTTCAAAGATGGTATGAAGAAAGCAAATCCTGTGATCCTGGAACCGATCTTCAAAGTAGAAGTCGTTACACCGGAAGATTACATGGGTGATGTAATGGGAGATATCAACTCTCGTCGTGGTAGGATCGAAGGAATGGAAGCTAGAGTAGGTGGAGCACAAGCAATTCATGCAATGGTACCACTTTCCGAAATGTTCGGATACTCAACAGACCTACGTTCTGCAACACAGGGTCGTGCAACTTATACAATGATCTTCGACCATTATGAAGAAGTGCCTGCATCAATCGCTAAAAAGATTATGGAAGATGGAAAATAAAAACCCGGAAGGGATGAAAACGGAGGAAATAAAATGGCTAAGGCTAAATTTGAAAGAACGAAACCGCATGTAAACA
>JAUNKR010000011.1 GCA_030532705.1 Peptostreptococcaceae bacterium | reverse complement strand
TTGGAGCTAATCTCTATTTCTTTTTAAAAACCCCCACAACTATTTTACACTATCGCTCGTAACATTGGCAAGCACTTGGATATTAAGAATAATAAATCACCGAGCTTCAACTATTTTATCCGAAAACTGAATGAGTTTTATTATTCTTAACAAAGGGAAGCTCTTGAAGAACTACATTTTTCATACTGAAGGTAAATAAATGTAAAGTCAGAAAGAGATTGAAGTTGTGGAATTCATTCCGAGTCAGCTATTTTCACTGCTTTTATATTTTGGGGAGTTATGTTGAGTAGTTGTTTCTTATGGTGTTTTGAGGAATGCATTTTATAATGAATATTTAAAAAGCGTGCTGGGGGGCACGCTTTTTAGGTTGGAAATTATATAGTTTTTTTGATTGTTTTATGGTGTCCGACACTAATACCTATTAAATCTTAGAGAAAAATAATAATTTTTCCATTCCGATGGAACGGAGGGCAGGTCACATGCATGGCTTGACGAGATATACAACGACTGAATGGAGATTGAATGTCCGTATCCTACTTACCACCGTTCCCTATAAGGCGGGATTCAAAGAACAGTTATTCGAAATACAAATTGTTGACAGATATTTTTTCTAATGGGGTTTAGTATTTAGATTGTCTTGAGACTTGTTTTTTGTTATACTAGGGGCAGGATTCAAGCATGGGAACATAACTGCAATTACAAAATGATAATGAAGAGCTTTTACTGGAGCATAAAAGAGGTGAGGAAATGGGACCGGAGATTAAGGAATATATGGCTTATGAATCTCTCAAAAATTTGAGGGAACATCATCCTGCATGGAGACTATTGGCATCTGACAATGCTCCTTTTATTTTGTCTTTTTTCTATAAAGAATTTGTTCTCCCTAATCATAGAAAGCTTCCTGAACACACTCTGATAAGCAAGCTGGAAAATCATATGGAACTTATTCCGCACATTCGTGATAATAACAAGCGTGCAAAGGATTATTTGGTAGAGTGGTCAGATGACTCTTATGGCTGGCTTAGAAGATTTTACCCAAAAAATGAAGAAGAGATCCATTATGACTTGAGTTCCTCTGCTGAAAAGGCGATCGATTGGCTGGTCTCACTTAAACCGGAGAGTTTTATCGGCACGGAGTCGAGGCTGATGATGGTATTTGATCTGTTGGAGCAGATCGTTTCCGGAACTCAGACGGATCCGGAACTCAAATTGATCGAGCTGGAAAAGAAAAAGGAACAGATAGAAGAAGAAATTGAACTTGTAAAAAAAGGCAATATCAGAAATTTGGAGCCTACACAAATAAAAGAAAGATTTTTGCAGGCTTCTCAAATGGCAAGAGAAATTCTCTCCGATTTTCGAGCAGTGGAACAAAATTTCCGAGAGCTGAGCCGAGATATGCGAGAGAAAATAGCGAAATGGGATCGAAGCAAAGGAGAGCTGATCGGCGATTATTTTTCGGAGCAAAATGATATCTATCAATCGGATCAAGGGAAGAGTTTCGATGCTTTTTTCAATTTTATCATGTCCAGCGATGCGAGAGCTCATTTTGATGAGACGATCGAAGAACTTAAAGAAATCGAAACGCTGAACAATATTGTGGAACAAAGTGGCATTGAGGATATTGCGGGTGATTGGCTCGAGGGCAGCAATCAGGTCTGGAATGCTGTGGAGATCATGTCGGAGCAATTGAGAAGATATGTGGATGAAAGCTATCTTGATGAAGAAAAACGCATCAATCAGCTGATAAAAAATATTGAGATCAAAGCATTGGAATTGCGTGGAAGATTGCTGAAACAAACTATTCAAGAGATCGATGAAGTAAAAGCGGATATTCGCTTACCGATGGACCGGAATTTATTTTCGCCGCCGAGAAAAGTTGAATTGTCGGATGAGGACATCGATTATGGAACGGCACAAGAGACAGAGGATTCGTTGTACTCTCATATTTATGTGGATAAAGAAAAATTGATTGGAAATATCCAACGCGAATTGATGCATCGAAATGAGATCGGACTCGGCGAGATCATCAAAAAATATCCGCTCAAATACGGATTGACTGAATTGACTTCATATTTGGCGCTCGGGCAGAAAGTGAAACTCAAGAGCGAAGAAGGACAGCATGAGTATATTGAATATGAAAATTTGGCATCCGAGAGAGTGCGGGCGAAAATTCCTAAGATCGTATATCTGAGCGAGGAACAAAAAAATTAGAGCATAGAAACAGGAGAAAAGATGGATTCGAACGAATATGGATTTTCAGAAGCGGTGGTTGCGCTACTGAAAGGAATCGTGAATGAGGCGGCCGATACGAAAATTTGGAATACGATTTTGGAGCAACAGGTATATATCGAAGACTATGTTTCCAAAATCGGACTGCGCTTGATGATCCAAAATCAAGACGGTTACGCTTATCTAAAACAAAATGACTACGGTGAAGATGAGAGAAGCGTGCCGCGACTTGTGACGAAGCGACAGCTGAAATACCTGACCAGTCTCATCTTAGTATTGCTCCGGAAAGAATTGATCGAGCTTAACAAAAACAGCGACATGGGAAGATATGTGATCTCCAGATCCTCTATTATCGAGAAAGTGCGCCCTTATCTAAAAGACACCCATGATGAAGCGAAGCAGCGCAAAGAAATCGAAACGGAGATCAATGCGATTGAGAAAATGGGTTTCATTCGCTTGCTCAAGAACTCAAGTGACGAATATGAGATCATTCCCTTGTTGCGAGGTTTTGTGGATGCACAATGGTTGCAGGATTTTGATGAAAAATTGAAAGCCTATGCCGACTATGCAAAAGGAGATTCAAAAACAGGAGAAATTGCGGATGAATAAAGTATTGGGCATAAGATTACACAATCTTGAAATTTACAATTGGGGAACTTTCAACAAGGCGATTTGGCGATTCAATCCCGAAGGACATACTTCGCTTTTGACGGGGGACTCCGGATCGGGAAAATCCACGATTGTCGATGCACTCTCCACTTTGCTGGTGCAGCCCAGAAGGTTGGCATACAACAAAGCAGCGGACGCTTCGGCAAAAGAGAGAACGGCAAAATCCTATGTTTTGGGATATTACGGAAGAAAATATGCGCATGAGGGAAAAGGGAAACCGGAAAAATTGAGAGATGAAAAAAATTATTCCGTCATTTTAGCGACCTTCAAAGATGAAATGCGAAACAAAACTACCAGTTTAGCTATGTTTTTTTGGTTTAAAGACAATGATCCCGAGCCGAGCAAGCTGTATGTGGTGTCCGAAAGAGAAATGTTCATTTCGGAAGATTTTTCAAGATTCGGCTCGGATGTCAGGGCTTTGAGAAATCGGCTGCGACAAAAAGGAGCTAAAGTTTTTGACAGTTTCAGCAATTATGGTGAATTCTATCGCAAATGTCTGGGCGGAGTCAGTGAGCAGGCGATCGACTTGTTTCAGCAGACGATCTCTATGAAAAAAGTCGAAGCGCTCAACGAGTTTGTGCGCGACAGCATGCTTGAAAAGGAAGATATCCGTGGAGAGATCGACGAACTGCTCAAGCATTACGCTAATCTCAACAGCGCGTACGAAGCTGTCATCAAAGCAAAAAATCAAATTGAAAAACTTACGCCCATCCATGAAAAAGGGCAACAGTATCTCAAGATTACGGGCGATATTGCCACTTTGAATCGAGCGATCAGCAGTAACGAAATTTGGTTTGCCGGCAAATACAAGAGCATTTTGGCACAACAAATTTTTGAGATAGAGCAGAAAAAAGAAAAAATCAATTATAGAATTCGGATGGAAGAAGAGAATCGATCCCAAATAAAAAGCGATATAAAAGTAATTGAGAATGATATCAATCAAAATGGAGGAAATGAGCTCGCCATTCTCGAAAGTGAAATAAAAAATAAGGAAAATGAATACAGCAGAAAAAAATATGCTCTTGAGAGATATAATGAACATGCGAGTTGCTTGGGGTTAAAAACCGGAATCCAATTTGAAAATTACAATGCCAACAGACAGAAACTGCCACAGCTAAAACAGGAGCTGGAAAACAAAAATAATGAGCTTCAGGATCAACTCGTTGCGGTTGGATTGGAGATCGAAAAGCACAAAGAACGCGAGAGTGAATCGCAGGCGGAGATAAGATCACTCAGTCAACGTACATCCAACATCCCGTCAAAACTTATCGAATTGCGAGAGGATCTTTGTTCCGAGATGAAAATTGATGCAAGCGAAATTGCATTTGCCGGAGAACTTTTGGAAGTCAAACCATCCGAGATACAATGGGAGGGTGCGATTGAGCGGTTGGTCCACAGTTTTGCGATATCGATTTTGGTGCCCGAGAAGCATTATGCAACTGTTTCAAAATGGGTGAACCAAAAAAATCTTGGGACAAAACTGGTTTATTTCAAAGTCGGAAAAGATTCTCGGCAGCAGATGTTTCATTTTGGAGATGCCAAGTCGGTAGCAAGCAAGCTGATGGTGAAACAGGACAGCGTATTTGCACAATGGCTCACCAACGAATTGAGTCAGCGATTTCCGCATATTTGTTGCGACACATTGGATGATTTCAGACGACAGAGCAAGGCGATTACGATTCACGGACAAATCCGATCAGGTCAAAGGCATGAAAAAGACGACCGACACAATATCAAAAATCGAATGCGATATGTTCTCGGATTTTCAAACAAAAAGAAAATCGAAGCGCTGGAACGGGAGCTTTCGCAAATCAAAGAGCAAATTCGGGAGCTTAATGCTCAAAATGAAGCGATAAAAAAAGAAAAGAAAAATCAGGATAATTTGTTGCGTGCCTCGGATTTGCTGATGGAATACAGCAGCCATGAGACGATCGATGTGCTGAGTGTTGAGCGAGTCATTTCCGAAAAGAAAGAGCGTATTTTACAAATCAATCGCAGCAATGATGTTTTGGCGGATCTGGAAAAACAAAAAATCAGAAAAGAAGAGGAACTGGAGAACTCAAAAAAGAAAATAGACGATTGGAATAAACAACAGGGGAAACTGGAGTTTGAACGGGATCAACTCATAAGCAGGCAGAACGAAAATGAAGAGAAGCTCAAAAAAGAAAGTGAGGAAGATCGAAGCATCTATGATTTCCTGGAGCGAGATTTTACCAATTATCTTGAGAAAATATCCATCGCGCTGACTTATAATGAAAAACACGAAAAAGCATATAATAGGGATTTGATCAAAAGAAACTCAAACCTTCAAGAAAAAGCTGCCAATCTAAAAAATGAAGTGGAAAAATCCATGATGAATTTCAAAAGAGAATATCCGATTGAAACCTTTGAAATGACGGATGAAATGGAATCCCTTAAAGAGTATTCGGATATGCTCGATCAGCTTTTGTACGACAATCTTCCAAAATATCAGGCGCATTTCAAAAATGAATTGCAAGGGAAGATCATTCGTCATATTTCGCTCCTTCACGCTACCTTGCACGGCAACAGCAAAAAGATCGCCGAACGCATTGCGGAGATCAATCAGTCGCTCAAGAGCATTCCGTACAATATCGGGAGATATATCACTTTGAACTGTGAAGATACGGTCGAACAGGACATCCGAAATTTCAAAACTCAGCTCAAATCCTGCACCGAAGGCATGACCGCTATGGATGATGCGTTGATAGAGAACAAGTTTAAGCAAATCAAAGACATTATCGGTCGATTCAAAGGACGGCCGGAGTTTTTGGAAGCGGATAAACGCTGGACCGCCAAAGTGACGGATGTCAGAAACTGGTTTATCTTTTCAGCGACGGAAAGATATCTTGAGAACGATGAAGAATACGAGCATTATTCCGACTCGGACGGAAAATCAGGCGGACAGAAAGAAAAACTGGCGTATACTATCTTGGCGGCGAGTCTTGCATACAATTATAAGCTAAACAAAAAAGAGAACCAGGGTTCTTCCTTCCGATTGGTCGTCATTGATGAAGCCTTTTTGAAAAGCTCGGATGAATCGGCAAAATTCGGTTTATCACTTTTTGAAAAAATGCGTTTCCAATTGTTAGTTGTCACACCGCTTCTGAAAATATCGACGATCGAACCGTTCATATCTCATGTAGGCTTCGTGTCTCACAACGATATCACGCATATCTCTCAATTGAAAAACATATCCATCGAGGATTACAGACGAAATCGTAAACAATGGGAGGAAAACGGATTTGAAAAAATGGACTGATTTTCACGATATCAAAGCGAAACTGGAGAAAAAATGGACAAGCGGAGAAATCTTGCGCAATATAATAGAAGAGAAGGGGCTTTTCCCCGATAAAATCAAAATCACCGGGCCGAATTCAAATGAGCTGAGCTTAGAATTTGAAAAAGCGATCCAGTGGATAAAAAAACTGAAAGACAAAGAGAAAAGCAAACTCGGTTACGGTTATTCCCTGGAAGAAAAAGAAATCAACTTTCGCATCGTCGGCAGAAATCCCATTCCCGTCTATGCCGTTATCGAAACGACGGAAGATGCGCTCAAACTTTTGAATAAGAATGCGGAAGCAAAGCTTTTTCAAAATATTTGCCGGGAGTTTTTTGAGCAATGGAGAACTCATCCCAATTTTGAACGTTTGAAAGAATGGCTGTTGAAATATCCTTTCCGAGTCATTGAGCAGATCGGTGCGAACTGTCCCCAAATTATTCTCGTACTCAAATGGTTTGAGCAAAATCCGGAGCATTTTGTCTATATTCGGCAGCTTGATATCGAGGGCGTGGATACGAAATTTATTGAAAAGCATCAGAGCATTTTGGGAGAACTGATGGAGATCTTACTTCCGGACACGGACTTTGATTTGAGTCAGAAAAAATTTGAGGATAAATTCAGACTTCGCAAAAAGCCTGCCATGGTTCGATTTCGGATCTTGGACGAGCATTATTCGTCACAGTTATTCAGGGATATTACGGTTCCTCTGGAAGAATTTCAATCTTGGGAGAACACGATTGAAAAAGTATTCTTCACTGAAAACGAGATCAATTTTTTAAGTTTCTCAAATCTCAGAAATTCCATCGTTATCTTCGGCAAAGGATACGGCATCTATCTTTTGCGCGATGTGCAATGGTTGAAAAACAAAGAAGTATACTATTGGGGCGACATTGATACCCATGGATTTAACATCTTGTCCATCGCAAGAGGATTTTTGCCGAATATCAGATCTTTTTTGATGACGGAGCAAATTCTAACGGCACACAAAAATTTGTGGGTGGACGAAGATAGCCCCTTTTTATCCGAAATCAAAAACCTGACCCCTCAAGAGCAAGATTTGCTTTATAAATTGCAACATGATTATTTTGGAACAAAAGTGCGACTGGAGCAGGAGCGCATTCGATTCAAATATCTTAAAGAATGGATGGAGCAAATCGATTTTGAGACCTAAATTGTAATAGTAAATCGAACACTTTAACAAAACAAAGTTTTTGGATGTGTTTTTGATAATATTATTGACAATGCAAACCAATATAAAAGCACATGGTTGAAGCATATTGATAGCTTCGCACATGTGCTTTTTGTACCTTAGACTTCCGCTTGATGAGCTTCCCCCATCGTTTCAAGGACCGCGATCATCTCTTCTTTGGTAAAGCGCTCAACAAGGATATTGTCGGCATCTATAAATTGATATTTTTCTTTCGGTAGATGCTTTATAAAATCATTGTATTCCAAAAGGGCTAATATCTTAGGAGTTTCACTCCCTTTTTCATCCGCTGTAAAGCTTACAAGGTTCATCTTCCAATATTTGACATCCTCCGGCTTCACGATGTTTAGATTATCGTATTCAACGGAGGGTTTAAATGGCAGGATGGTGACGCAGTCTTCGGATAAAGTGTAGCTCCCGAAGATGCTTCCGTCATTTTTATCCTGATAGAAAAATTGTTTTGCACGATAGGCGTCGAGATTTTGAATGTCTGTAATGAACTTGCTAAAAGCCTCTACAGGGTCGGGATCGCTAAGCAGTTTTTCTTTTATTTCCGGGTTGAACGAAACCGGATTATGGATACCGAATATGATGAAGCTCTCTGCTTCGACTCCTTCTTTGGAACTTGTATGTTCCCCGAAGAGTGAATTCAAACCATACAGGATGTCTTGACGATAGTCAAATAGAGATAATTCGTCAGGGGTCAGTGTATCACCATTTTCTGTGAGCACATTTACACCGAGTTTGTTGGCAAGAGTTTTTGTGAAGGACAAGGCATGCTTCCAATCGGCTTCACTAGAAGGAGTGAAGACTCTTACGCTGTAATAGGATTTTCCATCCTCGAGCTTTTGGAAGCTGAATTCAAACCCTCTGGCGCTCTCACCATCGATTCCTAGAAGAAGATAATAGTTCTCCTGCATCCTCTGATTAAGAAATCCTCTCATGTCAAAGTTTTTATCCTCTTTGTCTATGCCAAATTCCTGTAGTTTTGGCATTAAGCTGAGAACTTCTCCGATGGTCAATGTCTTATTAAAAAACAATTTTTTGGGATGATTTACATACAATGTTAAACTCATGGTACCTCCTTTTCAGGCATCTTAATGATTTGTTTCAGGAATCAACAACATACTCTACATCTGCACGATGCGTCTTTGTTCTTTGCTTTAGACAGAGGATGTCCATATTTGATGTAAGGATAGTCAAGATCTAATAATAGAAATATGAATCCAATTTAATTAAAGTGCAATTCTGTATTGTAAGAACGAAGAAGTCGGATCGATGTAAAAAGAGTTTAGAAACAAGTCATAGAGATATAATATAAGGTTATGCACTTGATCAAAAAATGGAAATGGATCTGTCTCAATGTAAGTATAGCACAAAAATCGTCGAATATTAATACCTTCGTTGTTATATGCTGTGATTTGTAAAACGGCTTTAATAATTTTTGGACTCCGTTTGGTTGTTACATGACTGATCTCTCTTGCTAGGGTGGATAAAGTCTTCGGCTATTTGTAATGGGGCTTTTTGGGTATAGAAGAGTCAGGACAGAAGGAGGAATTTATGGGACTATTGTCTATTTTTAAAAAGCCTTCGAGAAATCTCCTGCCGCTGATGTATTATGCCAAAAATGAACCGATGGGGATCATGGTCAACGAGAAGGAGTTTTCGCGAGCTCTGGCGGATAATATCATTCTTTTTTGCCGGCGTTTGCATGAAATGGGAGTTTTTGAAGAAGATCGGATCGTCAGTTTTGATATTGATGGCATGCTGGATATGCTTTCTCAATGGGGAGCTTTGGATGGCGTACGGATCACTTCTTTTGACAGGGCTCAGGTCGTGTTTGGCAAAAAATATGCCGGCCATTGGTATGAGAACCAGGAAAGTCAGCCGTATATGCAATATATGGTCCCGGAACAGATCGTGTTTTATCATTCAAAAAAAGAGGATAATTACTATCTTTCGGCGATCGGGGAAGGGCTGGATCTTACGACCAATAAGGTTTCGGTCTCCAATTTGGAAGATAATCGCAAACTGATCGGAAATGGAAGCCCTGCAAAACTTCGAGAGAAAGAAGCGGAGGAGCTTCGGGCATCTTTTCATATTTTATTTAGTTATCTGAAATACAAGATCTTGATCAATGCAGACAAGCTTGGCTACAATGCTTTTGTCGAGAAGTTTGTCAAATGTTTTTGCTCATCGCAAAGCGCAATAGTGCATACGAATTATGCAAAGCAATTTTTTTCGCTGAATACGGAGAAAAAGGAGATCTATCCTTTGGCATATCGTAATTTTACTTTTGATGTGTTTTTTGAGCATGTTACACGGATCTATGATATGGGCATTTTTGCGGGCCATGCATCGCTAAAAAAATATGCGAAGTGGCTTCGGGATACATATTCTATTTTGCTGGACGAACGAGCTTATGACAACAGCTTTGACTTGTTGTCTGATGCGAATATCGAATTGGAGAAGAAGGGAAAGGAGATCTATTTTTGGCGTTTTAGCGAAAATTTTTCCGAGGATAAGATCCTGGTCGGTGAGAAAGATATGGATCTGAGCAATAAGGTCGGGATAAAGATCCTACGGTTTGGGGCTGATCTGAAGGTACAGTATGCGGAGAGGATCGCCGGCGAGCGCAAGGTACGAGAGGTAGCAAGAGCTTTTTACGAGGTGATCGGGGTTCGGGATGTTGAGGAGCTGATGAGGAATATTCATGGTTTTGAAGTGCTGGATGGAGCGCTCTATGATCCGAGCTATGCGCTGAATATCGACCGGAAGGGCGAGGATCTGTCATATATTTTGGAAGAGTTTTTCGCCGTGCACGGAATGAAGGACCTTGTAGAAGCGCTTAGCATAAACGGTAAGACGATCGATGAGAAAAGGTTTGGTGATGACGATGAGGTTTCGCCATATGATCGAGTGGTTCTGTACGCAGAGGAGATCCGCCGTCGTGGAAAACTTCTCGTCCATTTGTATACGAATTCAGATGCCTATGATTTTGTGCTCATTGATCAGGATGAAAAATCGAAACAGCGATTTGCGGAAGTAGCGGACCGAGTCATTGCATTGGGCGAGTTTTCTTCTTATAGGATATTGGAATAAAGGGAGCGTTGATATACAAACAAAGGAGCTGATGCAGAAAGATCATTCTACACAGCTCCTTTTTGATTTGCTTTTTGAAATGTTTTAACTGTTTATATTGGGTCATCAAATATTGTTTTGTTATTCCAAACACTTTAGACTATGGCGCCTGAGTTCCGGTTTCTGATGAAGTTCCATTTTCGACGGTAGCTTCAGTCGTACCTTCGGATTGAGCATTGGATTCAGCCGGAGCACCGTTTACTGTCTCTGTTGCTGTCGGAGCGCCAGCTTCCGGTTGAGCGATGTTTACTGCTGTAGTATCACCTTGTGTTTGGCTTGCGCTTACCGATCGAGGGGCAACTTGATCTTGGCCTGAAACGGTTGCCGGATCTTGTGCTTTCGCTGTAGCGACTGCCGGATCTCCTACCGGAGTTGTTGCAGGATCTTGACCTTGTGCCGTGACCTGATTTTGAGGTTGTGCTTGGGCTTGATTCTGCTTTTGTGTTGCAAAATATTGTTCCCATTGCTCTGTGCCCAGCGACAAGGAGTAAAGCTCATGGACAATAGATCCGTGCTCAGGGTCTTTGATATTACTACTGATTTTGGGTTTATTATTCTCGTCTTTATACTTCACATCCAATCGTTTCATTACAGATGCCTCGTCGTCCGAGTCCGAAGTATAAACTGCAGTTAGCTTCCCTTTTAAATCATATTCCGCACCCCATATAGTATGAATATAGGTGTAATTATTACCTGAAACCAAATATGAAACTGCCAGAGCATTCCCTTTCATTAAGTTATCTTTGATAGAATCACTAAGTGTTTTGTAGTTTTTCATTTCATCTTTCTTGGACAGCACTTGTTCTCCAAAAACAGGATGGAGAAATCCGCCTCGATTATCTTTTTGAAAAGGTGATGAGTATGAGCTATTCGGAGTATATCCATTGATAAACAAATCTAACATGTGATGAGGCCAAACACCTTCTTTTAAAGTTCCAAAGTATACTTTGATCATATTGAATATTTTACTATCATCCGAGTTAAAGGAATTTATGAAAGTTGCTAAATTTTTAAAATCGGTGTAATTTTCTTTGGTATCAATAATCCCTTTAGTCGGAGAAGTCTTTATAAAATCTGAGACATAATCTTTATTTTGTTCCAGCCACCAGTGTAACATATTTGAGGCAACTGCTCCAGAGCAGAGGACTTGATCTAATGTATCTTTTTTATTTACATCATACCATTTATTCCCCGCCTTATAATTCATCAAGTAGTCGACATGACCACCCGCGATCAATTTTTTGAAATCACTTGATGCACTGCCGTTTTCATCGATCGTTGGTGCTGTGATACCCATTGTCCAGATGATGGCTCTTTCTTTCCCATATTTTGTATAATGCGTAACATTTTTATTTATGCCGGACTGAAGCTCTTGTTTCAATTGCTCGATCGTTTTTTCGTTTGTTGATTGATCGATCGACGGGGCGCTAGGACCGGAAGGCGCACCGGTGTTTGTTGAACCGTCTGTTTGATTTTCAGTGGACGGATTTTGTGGAGAAGGATCGGATGCATTTTCCGTAGATCCACCTGACGAATTTTCTCCCGGGGAGGTGTTCTCTTCCCGGCTTGGAGGAGCCGGTGCCGGTGTCGGAATGCTTGGTCCGGATGAGCCTTCTTTTGATTTATTCGGCGGATTTTCTCCCGCTCCATCCTGTGAGTTTCCTCCCGGTGGTGTCTGTTGTCCGGGATTTGGTACTGCCGGTGCCGGGGTTACAGAAGGTGCACCTGTATTTGATGAACCGCCTGTTGAGCCGGATCCGGACGAAGAATTCGAGTCCGGTTTACCCGGTGTGCTTGGGCTTGGTACGGGACTTGGTTGGCTTGGGGCACTTGGTGCACTTGAGCCGCCACCGCCACCACCTCCGGAGCCACTACTAAAACCGCCGCCACCACCACCGCCGGATGCTGCAGGCTTATTCTCTGGAGGTTTCTTTTGATCTATTTTCGGTGCTTCGTTCGGTTTAGGCGCTTCTTTTTGAGCTTCCGTCGCTACGGTTTGAATTCCGAGAGTTTCTCGTACTTCTTTGGCACGGCTTAGTGATACGACCGCTTCCGCGCGGGTGATCTTGCTATTTCCTTGGAAGAATTTCTCGAGCTTTCCTTTCATGATCCCGCTTTTGACAACGACTGCTAATTCGCCCTTTGCCCAATTCGGGATCGAAGCGCTATCCTTAAAATCCTTCAGATCGCTAGGGCTTGCATCATATTTTTCGGACAATCGATTGGCTCTTGAGATCATCACTGCGGCTTCGATTCGGCTCACCGGTTGATTTGGACGGAAAGTTCCATCTTCATAACCGCCGATATAGCCATACTTGAGAGCGATGGCGAGCTCTTTTGCGAACCAATCATTTGTTTTTACATCGGAAAAGTGAAGATCTCCGTCGCCGGTCAGTCCAAGGATCTTATTCAGTGCAGCGACAAATTCCGCACGAGTGATCTCCTTATCGGGATGAAAACTGCCATCACTGTAACCGCCGATGTAGCCTTGCGACTGCATTTGTGCGATGCTTGCCTCAGCCCAGTGTCCTTTGATATCCGAAGCGGCAAGCGACGGTACCGGAAAACTGCTCATGACTGTTGTGCAAAGCATCGCGATTGCTATTTTCTTATTAAAATGCTTCATACGACCTCCTGATCTATTTTGTCATGCATTATATCAAGTTAATTTATACTTACCAACTATTTATCGACAGCGCCGGGAAAATAATAAGTTTGTTTTCCCGACTTTTAGAATGGATCCGTTCTTGCCTGGTTCAGAGTATAATCGATAAAAAAACCTTGTCGATATGGATAATAAGAAGCATTGTTTAGTAAAATGATGTTGAAGGGCAAAGGATGTTGGGACAGATACAAGGTTAAAATAGAAGTGATATTGGAACATCTGTGAATTACACTGGAAAAGAGCACTTTTATCTAACGGAGCAAATAATAAGATCTATTGTAAATAAGAATTTGATGGTAGATGAGATATGGATGGTGTAAAATAATCGTGAGTAGATTAAGAAAGAAACATTTGCTCCAATATGGCAAAAGAATTAAAAACGATAATGCGCAGACTCATCCGGGTAGTATTTAGCTGGCGGAGAGTCCAATTTTTGTTATTTTTGTGGGATAGATCAAAGGGGAAAGTATGGAGAATAAAAATAAAATTCAAGACCTTAATTTGTTCAAAAGAGCATACAAAGTAGTACGAGAAAATTCAAATCAGATCTATAGGGGATTCGGATTTCATCATCTTTCGGATGTGACGCAGTATTATGTGCATCCGAATAATCAGTCGTTTAACGGGACGACGACTTTAGCACAGCCGATCGGTGAGGCGATCATTCTTTTTGCCTTGATGATGAAAAGGATCGCCGAAGAACAACCTATTGGGGATTTTTTTGTTTTGGATGATGAGGATCGTGTTTTTTTATCGATCGATATCCCTTCCGAATACCGTGAAAATGGGGTGGTGGAGGAAGATATTTTCTCGTATCGAGCTTTACTTGAAGAAGAGAAAATAAGCATTGCTGCATATCGACAGGACGGATCTTTGATCGAAGCGGATATGGAGCATCTGAGACCTCTTTATAAATTGTTGCCGATTTTCATGGTACTTCTTGCTTCTGAAGTAGAACGATCGGAAGATTTTCGGATTCTTTTTGACAGCTTTTGGGAAGATCCGGTAGCGGATGAATTTGTCAATCTGCATGAGGATTTTTATCAGAATCATAAAATGGAAGAGCACATTATTGAGTATAGAGATCTTTCGGATGTGGATATTTCTCAATATCGTTCTTATTCGCAAAGATATCAGGTCATTCTTGAGAATAAGAGGGAGCTGAAAGAACTTCATGAGTTTGCAGTCCAACCCTTTTCAAAGGAAGTATTTTCGCTGAAACAAAGAGAGTTTATTCCACGCCTTTCAAAAGAATTTATTCTCTCGAAAGAATTGAACAGTATTTGTAATGCCGTATCAAGTGGTGATATGCTGTCAGTTCTCCTGCATGGACCTGCGGGAACAGGCAAAACGATGTCATGTAAATTGATTTGTCAAGCGATCGGGCTTCCGATCATGGAAACGATCAATTGCACGGAAAACTTGGATGAGTTCGTACTTGGAAAATATATTCCGCAGGAAGAAAAGATCATTTTCAAAGAAAGCTTTGTAACGGAAGCGATTCGCAATGGGGGTGCTGTGATTTTTGAGGAGATCAACTTTGCAAAACCTCAGCACCTCGCATTTCTAAACTCACTTCTCGATGACAACGGATTTGTTCGTTTGGACAATGGGGAGGTAGTGAAAAGAAGCCCGCATTTTCGATTTTTTGCAACGATGAATTTGGGATATTTCGGAACGAAAGAATTGAATCAGGCCTTGTATAATCGTTTTAACGGCATAGTGGAAATTTCGTCTCTTGCAGATGAGGATATATTGCGTATGCTAACGATGCGAGTGCCGGAGTGCACTTCATTTGCGCCCAAAATGTTGAGCGTATATCACAAGCTCAAAAAGAAGTTTGAATCCGAAGAACTGGATATTGTGATCTCCCCTCGGAATCTTGAGAATTGGGCAAGGCTTGCTAAGTATGAGGGATATATAAAATCGGCTGAAAAAACGATCATTCCGGTGGCAAAGTGCGATCGTGCGGTGGAGGAAAGCATTCGTGGGATATTGATGCTTTATAAATGGCAGTAAAGTCAAAAGTAATGGGAGTATCCTTTGTGGATCGATACAAAAGTGAGGATGAGCAGATTATGATGGATAAGCAGTCTTCCAAGATACTAAGGCAATTTCAATGCGATCATCTTCGCATGCAAGAAGAGCTTTTTGCGCAAATGTTGGCAGAAGATGACAATGTGAGATTGTTTTTTATAAATGGAGAAGGGGCTTTTACAGATGGCAGAAATATCGTTGTCGATCCGGCGAAAGATAGCTTGTTTTGCGATGCTGAAGCGTTAAAAAAGACCTGTGCATTCATGGGCTGGGACAACAGCATTTTGGAAGATCCGTGGAATGCATTACATATCGTTACCAGGGCACAAACGATCCACGAAAGCCTGCATGTTTTATATACGGATTTTCCGCTTAGGGTTTCAAAAGATCCAAGATGTGATACGAAGATCAGGAAAAAAACCATGGCTCTCATCTTTAATATTATTGAGGATGCTTATATCGAGGCGGTCGGTTGTAGCGTTTACGACAATATGGAGTTTTATCTGAAATTCAGCCGTGTCTCCAGGTTGTTTGCAAGTACAGCATCAGAGGGGACTGCAGAAAGGAGCTTTGCAGAAACCGCCTCTTCCCTTGAGAGCGACGAAGTAACAACGAAACGACAGAGCCTTCTGGACTATTTGGACTATATGTGTACTTTTCTCTTATACCCTATGGTCGAACAAGAAGAGGCTCCTTCGGAGATCCGAGAATATGTATCCAAAACAAAAAAATTGTTCTTGGATGGCAGCATGGCTTCCTCGCCAAAAGCAAGATATGATCATGCGGGGGAGATCTATGAGATCATCCTCCCTTTGATCCCCAAAATCGAGGATATGGACGAGTCGATAATAAATAGAAAATTGAACGGCTACCGTACGCATCATTATGATTCATGTACCATTGGAGAATATGAGCGTAAAGGAAGGATCCAAGAGGTAAGCGCAAGGATTTGCTATGACAAAGAAGGGCCGGATCATCAAGGGAGATCTTCCTTTGGGGATATAACATATGATCTGGATCAGTTTGCAAAAACCAAAAGAGAAGTAATGAAGATCCTTATGTTTGAAAAGAAAATTTCCCTTTCCTATGGTGATGATTACGAATGTAGTCCTTTGCACAAAGATATTCGGATCAATGAAGTATATCCAAAGATCGATGTCAACCTTCGGAAGGCATATCAAAATATATACAACAAATATCGAATCAATATCAATTCATATCACATGCGTTTTCAGCAGCTTCTAAAAGCGAGGGCTTCGACAAAAGATCAAAAGCATTTGTTTGGCTCCGGAATATCCTCAAATCGATTTTCTGAACCTCAAAAAAGATATTGGTATCGAAATATCGAGGGGATCGATACGCCGGAAATAGCTATTTTGCTTTTGATCGACGGCTCGGGATCTATGGTCGGGTCGATGCAAGAGAGTGCGATGAGATCATCCGTGATCTTGCATGAAGTATTAAAAAAACAAAGCATATCGCACTCGATCGTGGAACATCGTGCAACACCGGATAAAGCGGAAGTGGATATCAATATTTTGGTGAAGTTCGGGTCAAGAGAGGAAGAAAAGTATAATCTGATGCAAATTGATTCGTATGGCAATAATCGAGATGCGCTGACGCTTCTTTGGGCGGAAAAATATCTTTTGGAAAAAACAGATGCCGAAAGAAAAGTGATCATCGTTCTTTCGGATGGCTTGCCGAACCATAATTATGATGGTTATTTTCCTCCGGTATCCACCAAAGATACCGCAAATGCCGTGCGGAAGATCATTCGGCGCGGGATCCGAATTATTGCGATCTCTTTGGATCATGAAGATTCCTATGAATGCTATGATCAACTGAAGGAGATCTATCCACATCTGATTGCTTGCAATGACCTCAAAAGACTGACCGCACAGCTTTTACAAATATTGATCAAATTACTATAAAGATCTTTGGGATGTTTTATCATTACCGCGTTTTTGACAAAAATGTTGTAGAAGAAAACCGATATCCCCCTGTCAAAGTAGATAAGGGAAACGACCCGAACTACTCAGGGGGATTTTGTGTATCAAAGAGTGTAAAACGATACCATGTAAATTGTATTTTAAGTATAGTCAAATCAGATTATTTAGTATATGATTTAGATGGACGTTTTTCGTTTATAGTGGATGCAATTATAAGAACTTGCTTATCATCGCAACCTCAATACAAAGTGAAATATCAAGTGATAAGAAAACACAAAAACAAAGGAGCAAATTATGACATACAAAATCGCTTTGGGGGGTATTCACATCGAGTCATCGACTTTTACGCCGTATATCTCGGGGGAGGCTGATTTTACGCTGACTCGTGGGGAGGATCTCTTGAGTCGCTATCCTTTCCTTGATAAATTTAAGGGCAGGGTGGATGCGATCCCGTTGGTGCATGCTCGTGCGTTGCCGGGCGGTGTAGTGAGCCGTACTTTTTTTGAAAATTGGTTGTCGGAATTTATGGAGCTATTGGGAAAGGCGATCAGCGAAGGGGGCATCGATGCGCTGCTTTTTGACATCCATGGGGCGATGGCGGTCGAGGGAATGACGGATGCAGAAGGCCATATCGCTGTGAGGATCCGTGAGATCCTGGGTGACAAGGTATTGATCTCGGCATCGATGGACCTTCATGGGAATGTGTCGGATCGACTTTTTGAGTCCTGCGACATGCTGACCTGCTATCGTACAGCACCTCATATCGATCAGATCGAGACGAGGGAGCGAGCTTTTTCGCATCTTCTTTTTGCATTGGAGCATCCGGAGCAGATGATCCACAAGGTCAAGGTGGATGTGCCGATCTTACTGCCGGGGGAGAAGACTTCGACGGAAGTGGAGCCGGGAAAGGGCCTCTATGCGATGATCGACAGGGTCTGCAAGGGAAAAATTCTGGATGCATCGATCTGGATGGGTTTTCCGTGGGCGGATGAAGCACGCTGTCATGGGGCGATCGTTGCACTCGGAACGGATGAAAAGGAGACGAAGTCTGTTGCACAGGCGATCGCAGATGCCTTTTTGGATGCAAGGGAGGAGTTTTGTTTTGTCGGGCCGACGGACCATCTGGAAAATTCGATCGATCAGGCACTTTCTTCGGATCAAAAGCCTTTCCTTATTTCGGATACGGGTGACAATCCGGGCGCAGGCGGTGCAGGGGATATGAATCTCGTGCTTCGTGCTTTCTGTAATGTCGAGCCAAGCAAAAGGAATCGAAAAAAAGTGCTTTTTGCATCGATCTATGATGCAGAGGCGATTGAAGAGATCTATGGGAAAAAGATCGGAGATACGCTAAAGATCGAGCTGGGCGGGAGAGTCGATCCTTCTTTTGGTGGACCGCTGAGCCTTGAGGTCCGAATCGAGCATATTTTTGAGCTGGAGCGTGCAGGCAGGGGTGCGCTCGTTCGCCACGAAAATCTATTTGTCATCGTGACGGAGAACCGCTACCAATATGGTGCGAAGGAAAGTTATCAACGCTCGGGGATCGCTGCGTTGTCGGATTTTGATATCATCGTTGTGAAAATGGGCTATTTGGAGCCGGATCTGAGCGCTGCAGCAAAGGGCTGGGTGATGGCGCTGACACCGGGGGCAGTTCCGCAGGATATCGTGAATATCCCGTACCATCATTTGACAAGGCCTCTCTATCCTTTTGAGGAGGAAGGTCTTGCGCTTCGGATGATCACGGGATGCTTTAGAGGGGACAAAAGCTGAAGATGGAGGGAATATGTTGATCCATTCGATACCGCCGACCTACGATGAAGGATCCCGAATTTTGATTTTGGGTTCTTTTCCATCGGAGGCATCGAGAAAGCAGGAATATTTTTATGGACATCCGCAAAATCGATTTTGGAAAGTGTTGTCTGCTGTTTTTGAGGACAAATTGCCGGGGAGCATTGAAGAAAAGAAGGCATTTTTGCACAAACATCATATCGCATTGTGGGATGTGATCGCCTCCTGTGATATCATCGGATCTTCGGATAGCAGTATCACCAATGTGAAGGTGAACGATCTGTCGGTGGTCTTGAATGTGGCGAAGATCCAAGCGATCTTTGTCAATGGAAGAAAAGCATCGGAGCTTTACAAGAAATATATCGAGCCGACGATCGGGGTCTCGGCGAGCTATCTTCCGTCGACGAGTCCGGCAAATGCATTTTGGAGCTTGGAAAAATTGATCGCGGCATGGGATGTACTGAAAGGATGATATGGATTTTGCTAAAAATCATTTGTGTAAGCGATGCGGAGCAAAGCTGGATCTGCCGAAATCGTCCATAGGATCATCGGGTCCCTAAGTTCCCGTCAAAGATATTTGTGGATACATGCGGATCTGTGTTTTGTTGGGGGCATAACTCACTATGGCAAGTTTAGGTTTATGATCATAAAGAATGGTAACCGGCCTCAAAAGTTAGACGAATGATCTAACGATGGGGGTCGGTTTTTTTGTGATCCGCCTTATAGAATTTTTTTATCGGACGGTTTGGAAATTTTATTCAAAAATAAAATTTTTGTGTTGACATGTGGATAACTTTGTGGATAGAGTGGACAACTATGGGATAAGTTGTGTGCAAATAACTTTCCCGGGTGAATACAAGATGTAGTGTGATCGTGGAACTATTGGATCGAAAATGACTCATAAAAATTTTTTGATGTCAAGGATGAATTTTCGTCAGATACAAGATAAGGAAATAACTTGTGCGAATAATAGTGGTCAGGTACTATATCTTGTGGTATAATGTGGTGAATATTATTTGTCTTGTCGAAAGATCCGATGTTTTTTATGGATCTGAGGCGGAAGGACTGATGATGGAAGCGGATATCCGCTTAAAAATGAAAGGATCCGATGTGGCGTGGAAAGGCTGCATCATCAATATCGGGAGGGAGTACAATGAAGGTTGAAAAAAGGAATAAGTCTTTGGTGGAATTCGAAGCGACCAAGATCCAAAAGGCGATCGAGAGCGCGATGATGGAGACGATCGACGGAGTGGACTCGGAGCTTGCGAGGGAGATCTCGCTTAAGATACAGCATGAGTTCGAGCTGGAGAAGGATGTCGTAAGGATCGAGGAGATCCAAGATATGGTGGAGATCCTTCTGATGGGATCGATCCGTAAGGATGTGGCAAAGCGTTACATATTGTACCGCAGTGAGCGAAACAAGTCGAGAGATTACAGACAGGAAAAGGCAAGTACGCTGAGCGAGGAGTTTTTGAGCAAGTATAAGCATTCGCAGGCGCCGATGGGGGAGCTGGGCAATTTTGTGTTCTATCGCACCTATTCGAGATTTATCAATTCACTGGGAAGACGCGAATATTGGTATGAGACCGTGCAACGTGCGGTGGAGTATAACACGTCGATCGCACCGACATCCGTGGAGGAAGCGGAGCAACTCTATGACAATGTATTCAATCTGCGTCAGTTTTTGTCCGGCAGAACTTTTTGGATCGGAAACACCGAGGTGAGCAAGGCTTATCCTCTGGCGAATTTCAACTGCGCTTTTGAAGTGATCGACTCGTTCAAATCCTTTAAGGATCTGTTTTATCTGTTGATGCTCGGCTGTGGTGTGGGCGTTCGCGTGCTGGACGAGGATATTTCGGCGATGCCGAAGATCCGCACGGATTACAAACTTTTGCACACGGATTACACGCCAAAATCGCGCGAGGAACGACGTGAGAATACTTCGCTGAATTTTTATGCGGATGATTCGGTGGAGATCGTGGTCGGGGATTCCAAAGAAGGTTGGATCGAATCGCTGTCTTTCTTCTTTGAGATATTGACGGAGCATAATTACCGCGGGATCAAGAATATTTTTGTGGATTATTCGAATGTCCGCGAAAAAGGGGAGCGTCTGCGCAAATTCGGCGGAACGGCTTCGGGCCATGAGAGCTTGAAAAGTATGTTCCGAAAGATCGATATGGTGGTGAAGAAAAGGGCGCTCAGCATCAGTCAGAAAAAAGTTCGCCTCACTTCCGTAGATTGCATGGACATCGCCAATATCATCGGAGAGAATGTCGTGGTCGGCGGTGTGAGAAGAACGGCGGAGATGGTCATCATCGACCAGAATGACAATGAGGCGATCAATGCGAAATCGAATCTATATACTTTTGAGAATAATAAATGGCAGATCAATCAGGACATTGCCCATCGTCAGATGAGCAACAACTCGATCTATTTTGTGCGAAAGCCGACGAGAGAAGAGCTTCACATTCAGCTGGAGCGGATGCGATATTCCGGAGAACCGGGCTTTATCAATCATGAAGCGGCGGCATCTCGTCGACCGAATATGAAGGGAGTCAATCCGTGCGGAGAGATCTTGCTCGATTCGAAGGGCGTGTGCAATCTTACGACGGTGAATGTGATGGCATTTGTCGATGAGCACGGAAATTTGGATGAGGCGGCATTGCTTAAGGCGCAGCGGCTTTCTGCAAGAGCGGGATATCGAATGACGATGCTGGAGCTGGAGCTGCCGGAATGGGATCACACGCAAAAAAGAGATCGTCTGCTCGGCTGTTCGTTGACGGGATGGCAGGATATGGTGAATATGGTGGGGCTTGACAAAGCGCAGGAGGCGGAGCTTCTTCGCAAGATGCGCATGGCGGCTCGCGATGCGGCGGATGAATATGCCAAAGAGCTCGGACAGAATGCGCCGCTTTTGGTCACAACGGTGAAGCCGGAGGGGACTTTGTCCCAGCTTCCGACCGTATCGAGCGGGGTACATTATTCTCATGCGCCATATTTTGTTCGACGTGTGCGGATCTCAGCGAATGATCCGATGGTGAAGGTCGTCGAAGAGCTCGGTTATCCGATCTTCCCGGAGGTCGGGCAGGAGATGGAGACCGCATCGACTAAGGTGGTGGAATTTCCGGTGAAGGCACCTCAAGGAAAGACTAAATACGATATTTCTGCGGTCGAACAGCTTGAAAACTATGTGATGTTTATGGAAAACTATGTGGATCACAACTGCTCCATCACCGTGCATGTGCGTGAGGATGAATGGGGCGCGGTCGAAGAATTCGTGTGGAACAACTGGGAGCGTATCGTGGCGGTGTCCTTCATTCCGCTCAATGACGCATTCTACGAGCTGATGCCTTATGAGACCATCACGGCAGAAGAATATGAAGAACGCAAGAAAGCGATGCGACCTTTTGTGCCGTCATTGATCAGCAAGTATGAGACCAGAGAAGAAGAATATGAGCTTGAAAATGATGCCTGCGAGACAGGGATCTGTCCGGTACGATAAACAGCGGGGATCTTGTTCTTATACATGATGACAAAACGGATAGAATAAACAGTTAAGTGAATAAGGTGTCAGACAAACTAAGAACTTGACCCGGAGGCTTGGACGATGATAAAGGACTGATTTCTAAATACGGAAACAGTCCTTTTATTATGCAGAGATTTTTAAGACATCCATTTTTTTATTGCTGTTTGATAGACAGATCTTCTATGGCATCTCTAGAAAATTTTGTTCATAGCGAGGATTTTATATGACCGACTGCTTGAAAATAGAGAACATTAGATGTACAGAATAAGTGACGGAGCAATAAACATGAAATACTATATATCAGATAAATAAAATTGAGAAAAAATCACAAAAATATTGACATAAATTTCGTATAGGGATATGATATAACAAAGGAGGTGGTAAAATGTTAGTCCAATTTATGTTAAAAAATGTATTGTCATTTAAGGATGAGACGATTTTGGACATGAGGGCGGTCAACTCCTACAAAGAGCATCCCTGCAATTTGATCGACCTTGGTGTGAAAGAAAAATTCCTCCGAGTTGCGGCTATCTATGGAGCAAATGCAAGTGGAAAATCCAACCTATATTATGCAATGAGTTATTTTCAGAGAATTATCAGAGAATCCTTCAACAATGTTTCGGAGGACAAAAATACCATTATAGCTGAATGCTACATCCCTTTCTTATTTGAGAAAAACGAAGAAAATTCTGAGTTTGAAATTATAGAAATTTTGGATGGATTCGAGTATCGTTATGGCTTTGAATATAATAAAGAATGTATAGTTACTGAATGGTTGTATCGAAAAAGCTTAACGAGCAATCGAACATCAACAATTTTTGAAAGAACGAAGAATTCTATTGAATTTGGAAGTTCAGTGAGAAAGGAATGTGATCTGTATAAAAATCAGATCTCTTCCGAAACATTGGTACTCTCTTTCTTTAATAAGCTCAAATTAAAAACGGATGTGTTTCAAATGGTTTACTCAGGTATTATGCAGACCTTAGTCGTACCTGCGGACTTTTGTGGAAACACAAAAACGAGAGATCAAGTTTTGGATGTATTTCTTCCTTCTATCATTGATAATGACAAGAGTAGGTTTCTGGATTTTTTAAAAGCGATTGATACCGGGATTATGGATATCGACTATAGAAAAAGTGATACAGAAATTGATTTCATAACTTATCACTCGGGCAAAGATAGAAAAAAATATAGCTTAGATTTATTTGATGAATCTGAAGGGACGATTAAAAGCATCGCATTATTTATCTATGCGTTTATAGCAATTAAAGGGAATAAATCACTTTTTATCGATGAACTTAACATAAAGCTCCATCCGCTGCTCTTAAAATTCATCATCGATCTGTTTTATGAGGAAAGTTCTTCAGCACAATTGATCTATACTACCCATGATACTACATTGATGGATAAAAAGTTTTTCCGAAGAGATCAGATCTGGTTTGTGCAAAAAGATCCTTTCGGCTATTCTGAATTGGTAGCTCTATCGGACTTTAAGGTCCGATCGGATGCTTCTTTCGAAAAAGACTATTTGGCAGGAGTTTACGGTGGTATTCCTTTGCTCAAAGATTTTGAAATGAAAGAGGTTACGGATGGGAAGCGATGATCTGTTCAAAAAGAAGAGGAAATCCAGAAAAGAACGAAAAGCAGAGTATAGAAAACCAAAAGCTAATTCTTTTTTGATCGTAACCGAAGGGGAGCGAACCGAACCTTTATATTTTAACGCTATAAAAAAACAAATCGAGGAGTCGATCGGCGGGCAAATTGATATTGTTCCTATGATTGAAATTCAAGGAAGAGGATGTTCGACAGGGAAGCTGATTGAAGCGACAGAGCAAATTGTAAAAGAGGCTAATGTATTCTATCAAAATATATGGGTCGTATTTGATAAAGATGATTTTGAAGATTTCGATCAAGCAATAACAGCTGGTAGGAATAAGCAATATCATATCGCTTGGAGCAATCAGTCTTTTGAATACTGGCTTTATTTGCATTTTGAATATAATGACTCTGCATTACATCGAGAGGACTGGAACAAAAAACTGAACGAAAAATTTGTCCAATATGATCTTGGAGATGGAAAATACAAAAAGAATTATGAAAATATTTATGATCTTGTAAATACGCATGGTAGTGTGGATACAGCAATAAAGAATGCAAAACGCCGAATGTCCGGTTTTGACTCCAAAAAGACTAAGCCATCCCAATATGACCCGGGGACGACTGTGTACGAATTGGTTGAGAAACTCAAGGGCTATCTTGAGGAATAGGCTTAAATGACCGGAGTGCATAGAGGGCGGATCCTCGAAGAGTTTGAAATATCGAAAAAAGGACGAGATTCTTTCGGTCGAAAGTTTCTTGTCCTTTTGTTATGGAAAAAGATTAAAAAAGTTTTGCGATAAGGGACTTGTGATCCATGAAATTAGAATACCGGCAGAAAAGTAGGATGGGCAGAACAAGCGATCCTTTGCAGGACAAGGACGATCTCGGATATTCCACAAATAGAGAGTATATTTCTCATCAAACAGGGCAAAATAATAGCGAAGGATCTCCTTCGCTATACATTTTGTTTTAGGTTTGATGCCGAGGCATTCCCGGTCTATCTACCGATCAGTATCATCAAAGGCGATGCGAGCATCATGATCACTGCTAAGATCGCAAGCACTCGCACGATCGGTTTTTGTGTTGATTTCTTTTGTTTCATACTATACTCCTACGCGCGAATTCCGTCGATCATCAAGCAGACCGCTTTGAGATAGTCTTCGTTGCTCGTCTGACTGCTCAAATAAGTGTGCAGGATGATGGATTGCGCCAATCCAAAAATTGCAAGCGTGATCGATTCCGTGTCGCAGGACTTGATCTGCCCCTTTGCGATCCCATCCTCCACGACCTGATAAAACATATCCTGCACGCTGAGATAGAAGAACTTAAACTTGCTTTCAAAAATATTACTATTCGCCTTTAGGAACAATAGAACCTTGGCGAGCTGAAAAAATCGCTTGGCATCGGCTCCGTTTTCAAAAACGAAGACACCGAGCATTTTTTTGAGCTTGTCGGTTGCGGAAAGATCGGTCGTAATGATCTCGTCCAATGAGGAGACCAGCTCCGAAAAGAAGGAGATACATACCTCGTGGAAGATCTCTTCCTTATTCTTAAAATATTGATATATCGTACTCCGTCCGACCTTACTCGCCTTTGCGATATCTCCCAATGTCGTATCTGCATAGCCCTTGTCAAAAAAGACCTGCGTTGCGGCTCTGTAGATCTCTTGCTTTTTCTCCTCAACATTCACTATTTTTGGCATAAGACCTCCTGAACTTACAAATCCACCTATCAAGATAATAAATCGAAATGGAGAAAATGTCAAATAGCTGGACAAAGTTTATAAAGATAAATATTTTGGTCAAAGAACAAAGACGGCGCAAAGGTCATCGCATAAAAACAAGGATCTTTGCCTGTTTTTAACATAGCGAATAGAAGGGAAGCGGGATCGTATGATATGAAGCGCAGATGCAGTACATCGGGAAGCAGATCCTTCCTTGTTTAGAATGTGAGGTCAAAAGGACGGACAATTTCTGAAAAGAAATCATTCTCCAAATCGCAGGGTTCTTTGTTGCCCATCTGTTGTCAGGAGCAAATGGGTGGAAGGTCCTTATCAAGACCATTCCTTGAAACTTTTTACGATAATTCCACATTCTTATGATATAATAATACAGTTAAAGCGGGTCATCGAAGATCAGCGATCCGCTGAAGCGATTGAAATAAGAGAAAAAAGGCTGAACTGTCAGCTGAATTGAATATTAAAATGAAAAAAGGAGATCCTATGGCTAAGAAATCCAAATCCAAAAAGATGAAACAGAAGAAGATGCCGGAGACGAAAGGACGAGTCAAAGAGCTATTATTTGATATCAATGAAAATAAATTTATAGATCCGAATGGATCCGATATGGAAGATCAAGGGCAGGAGGAATTTCTGATCGATTCGGAGGACTTGTTTAAGCGAGACAAGGACGAATTGATCGCGGAGCTCATGTCCGATGAGAGCAGAGAGAGTTTTTCGAGCGGAAAAGAAAAATTCGACGAGATCCTGTCAAAAGGAACGGAGACGGCGAATGTCAAGCTCAAAGAGACCAAGGACAATCTCTCGAAGGCGGGCGACAAAGCGAAGGAATCGTTCCGCCAGATATCCGAAAAAGCGAAGCCGCTTGCAGCATCGACAGGCAAATCGATCAAAAAGGGCGTTTCGGTAACAGGATCTGCGATGGGTTCGTGGATGGATCGTGCAAAGAAGAGCATTCAAAAAGGCGGCTTCAAGCAATTTGCAAAGGATAATATGATCACGATGATCATCGCATTGCTCGTCGTAGTGATCGGTGGCGGGGTGTATATCTATCGTTATCAACAGCTTCCGCAGCTTAGCGAGACCCATGCGAAAAATGCGGGCGCAAGCTACAAGACCTATCCGTCGAATGATCATCCGATGGAGATCTTTTCCTCGGTGAAAGAAAATCTGGAGGAGCATCTTGGGATGCCGACGCATAAGGGGGACGGGAAGACGCCGGAGAACAGATATCTGGTTTATTCGATCGACTGGTTCGGAGCGCCGAGAAAAACGGTACTTTTCTATAATGGAAAACATCAATTTACAAAGATCAAACTGGAGATCGGAAACGAGAGCGCACAGTCGATCTATGACAAGCTCAAGACAGAATTCGGAACACCGTTTGAGGACAAGGATCCGACGGTAAAAGGCGGCTATGCGATCTGGATCAAGGATGCGATCCGCTACAAGATGATGCACCGAGGAACGTATTCAACGATCGAGATGACATTGGCGGATTATGACAATCCGTCCGGTCTGGACATCGGCAAAGATCCGATAACGATCCATTATTTGAATACGATCGACCTCAACGGTGACGGCAAAGTGGATGAAAAGATCCTATTGCTCGGAACGCGCGGAGAAGAGCTGTCGCCGAGCTTTGCAAAGCTTCATCTGCTGATCTGGGACGGCAAAAAGACTTATGTACGCCAAATGAATGCCGATTATGACGGAGGCTCGTTCCCACAGATCGATTTCCAAGATACGAATGGTGATAAGCGAGAGGATATCGTGATCTCTGCGCTGAACAATATCGTGACGCATTACAATGTATTTGATTATACGGGAGACGATGTCAAGCTGATCTACAGCGGATATGAGGAGCCTGCAAAGGGAAAATAGCATGAACAAAAGAGAGATCGACAAGCTGAAGCTCTTTTTGAGCGGATTGAAGAGTCGTTATGACGAGAATACCGATTTTTTTATCGGAATGGAGATCGAGCTGACCTCGGGAAGAAAAAAGCTTACGGCATCCTATGAGGGCAGCAAGTCGCAGCTTTACTATAATAAAGAATATTTGGATCTGGAGCTGAAAAAAGCGCTGGATCTTATGGTGGAGGAAGCCGCAAAATATGACGCGATGCTTTTGCGATACAAGGAGCGAGGGGCATCGGTGATCGTCCATGCGGATGGACGGAATGTAACGATCAAACAGGAGGCACAGGACAATGCGCCTATGGTGCAGGAGCCGACCAATCGAAGCTACTATATCAAGGCGTCGCAGGCAAAGGAACTCTTGCAGGAGATCGACATTCTCACAAAGGATGGGAAGATCAAAAATGACAAGATCCGAAAATACAATCAGATCGACCACTTCATCGAGGTCGTCGATCCGATCATCCGATCGCTGCCGAAAGACCGAAGTATTACGATCTTGGACTGTGCTTGCGGAAAGAGCTATCTGACCTTCGTGCTGAATTTTTATCTGGTCGAAGTGCTGAAGCGCAAATGCCACATCATCGGCGTGGACTACAATCAGGGAGTGATCGACTCTTCGGTGAAACGAGCGGAACGTTTGGGATATAAAAATATGGAATTTGTCCAAGCGGATCTCAATGCCTATGAGCCGAGTCGAAAGGTGGATCTGCTCGTGAGTCTGCATGCCTGTGACAATGCAACGGACTATGCGATCGCGGCAGGCATTCGTTTGGACGTGCCGGCGATGGTGCTCGTCCCATGTTGTCACAAGGAATTTATCGAACAACTTGAGAATGAAGAGATGGGGCCGATCCTTCGGCATAATATTTTTAAGGTACGTTTCAACGATATGTTTACGGATGCGCTGCGCAGTCTGTATTTGGAATCAAAGGGCTATGAGGTGTCTCCGCTGGAATATATCTCACCGCTGGATACGCCGAAGAATATCATGATCCGTGCACTCAAAAAACGTGAGGAGGATCCGGTCGCCAAAGAAGAATACAGAAGGATCAAAAGGATGTTTGGGGTAGATCCGATCCTCGAAAAATTGTAATGGAGAGAAAAATGAGCAACAAAAGGCTGAATATCGGGATCGATATCGACGGGACATTGACGCATCCCGGATATTTTATCCCGCATTTGAACAAACTGTTTAATAAGAATATCGTGTATGAAGATATCCGAGTCTATGATTTTCGGGAGCTTTATCAAACGACGGATGAAGTTTTGACCAACTTTTTTATCGATGAGGAAAAGGGGATCCTGTTTCAAGTCGAATTGCTGAAGGATGCGAAAAGGACGGTCTTGGAGCTTGCTGAAAAGCATAATGTGCATATCATCACGGCACGTCGCAAGGAGATCCATGATCGTACGAGAGCTTGGCTGGACAAAGTGGGGCTGGATAAGATCGAGCTTCATTCTTTGGGAACGCCGAACAAGAGAACTTTGGCAGAGGAGCTGGGATGTCACTATTTCTTCGAAGATCATCCGACAGCCAGTGCGGAGATCGCGGATGCCGGCATCTCGGTCTTATTGATGGATGCCCCTTACAACCGACATACGACGCATGACAATTTGAGAAGGGTGCATAGCTGGGCAGACATTCGCAGTGAGCTGACTTCTAAGGGAGTGTTGTGATGAATCGAAAGCTGTTTTTGATTTTTTTCAAGATCGGGCTTTTTACACTTGGTGGCGGGCCTGCGATGATCCCCATCGTTCAAAATGAGGTCGTGGACTCCAAAAAGCTCATTGATGAGCAGGATTTTTTGGACTCGGTGGCATTTGCTTCGGGATTGCCCGGAGCGATCATCGTCAATCTGAGCATCTTTGTCGGGGACAGGATCAATGGCATCGGCGGAGCACTTGCCTCCGCGAGCGGTGCGATCTTGCCGGCATATCTTGCGATCGTGGTCCTTGCCTCGATCTTTGATCGCATAGCGGGTTCCGAAACGATCCAGGCGATCTTTATGGGCATTCGCCCGACGGTGATCATCCTGATCGGGATCTCGCTTTATAACATCGTAAAAAAGACAGACTACAAGGGTCTGTCCATCGTTTTCGGGATTTTGGCGCTGATCGCGCTTGCGGCCTTTGATCTGTCCGCCTTTACGATCCTTTCCTGTGCCGGTCTTTTGGGGCTGGTGATCTATTCGACGGGGAGGTATCGCCATGTTGATTAAACTGTTTCTAAACTTCCTCAAGATCGGATCGCTCAGCTTTGGCGGCGGATATGCCGTCGTTTCGCTCGTGCAGGATGAGATCGTCAACCGATATCGGATCATCACGCCGGAGCAATTTATCGACCTGGTCGGGCTGTCGCAGATCTCGCCGGGACCGCTCGCGATCAATGCTTCGACCTTTGTCGGCTTTAAGACGGAGGGATTGCTCGGCGCTGCGATCGCGACATTGGGCGTCGTACTCATTCCGATCATTCTCTCGCTCTCGCTTTCCAAATATTATCGAAAGAATGGTGAGAGTAAGCTGATCAAAAGGATCATGAAGGGGATCCGACCCTGTGTGGCGCCGATCATTCTCATGGCGACGATCAAACTCTATCCGATGTCCATGGTGGACTACAAGAGCTATCTGATCGCGGCGATCGTACTTGGTGTATACCTCTATAAAAAAGTATCGCCCATCATATTGCTTATGATAGGCGGTGGATTGGGCTATTTGTTTTACGGGATCTTTTAGGAGATATCATTGTGGAATTTTCCCTGATACATTCCGTGCTCCCGCATATATTTTTGAATACCGTTCAACACATAACGCTTGTTCAGTACCCATCTCGGTGCGATCAAGCTTTTTTTGTCCCCATCTCCCGTCAAACGATGGATGACGATATGCGACGGCGCTCTGGTCAAGAGATGACTGACCAATTCGATATACTCATCCGCTGTGCGCAAATAGAAAGGGCTGTGATCATAATAAAGCGCCATATCGGTCCGATGAAGGATGTTCAGAATTTGGAGCTTGATCCCCCAGACCCCCGCATCGCAGACATAGCGCAAGCTGTTTTCCATATCGCTGAAACTCTCATTCGGCAAATTCAGGATCAGATGGACGACGCTTTTGATATGGAGCGCATTGAGCCGTTTGATCGCCTGGTCGAATATCGGCAGGTCATAGCCTCGGCGGATAAAGTCCGAGGTTTTTTTGTGGATGCTTTGCAAGCCGAGCTCGACCCACAAAAAAGTTTTTCGGTTATATTCGCTCAGTAAGGCAAGCACTTCATCGTCCAGACAATCCGGTCTGGTCGCGATCGCAAGCCCGACGACATCATCGATCGCTAGTGCCTCATCGTACAGTGCCCGAAGTTGCTCGACCGAAGCATAGGTATTGGTGAAGTTTTGGAAGTAAGCGATGTATTTGGCATCCTTCCACTTGGGGCGCAATAACTCGATCTGGGACCTTGCCTGCTCCCGAATGCTATGTTTTCGGCTACCTGCAAATTCCCCCGATCCGCTATCCGAGCAGAAGATACAGCCACGGCTGCCTTTGTTGCCGTCGCGGTTTGGACAGGTAAAACCGCCATCCAGAGACAACTTGATGACCTTCGTGCCGAAACGCTCACGGAGGACATCGTTGATTGAATAAAAAAGCTTGCTGTTCATCATTAACCACCCTTTGTTTTTATGCGAGATCCGATCTCTTAATAAATATTATAGAGAAAGCTTAAAAATTCGTCAATACAAAGACAAGCTGAAAATGATCGGGATCGTGAGGAGGCATCGAAGCAGGACATAAAAATACCTACACTCCGTAAAGAAATGTAGGTATCGGAATTATCTCAGATATTTTGCAGAACCTGCGGAGCCGAACACATTTTTGATCTTATGTGCGACGATCTCCTTGATCGCATCTCTTCCCGGTCCAAGATATTTTCGAGGATCAAATTCGGACGGATGTTCTACGAAGACCTGGCGGATCGCTGCGGTCATCGCCATTCGAAGATCGGTATCGACATTGATCTTGCACACGCCCAATTTGGACGCGCGGTTGAGCATTTCCTCAGGGACTCCTTTTGCGCCCGGGATCTGTCCGCCATACTTGTTGTTGAGCTCAAGATATTTCGGGATGACGGATGATGCACCGTGAAGTACCAATGGGAATTCCGGCAGTAAGTTGGAGATCTTCTCCAATCTTGCGAAGTCGAGCTTCGGATCGCCGCTGAATTTGTATGCACCGTGGCTCGTTCCGATCGCGATCGCGAGGGAATCGACGCCCGTACGTTTTACAAAATCGACCGCCTGATCCGGATCGGTGTAAGTCGCATCCTCCGCGCTGACATTTACATCGTCTTCAACGCCTGCCAGTTTGCCAAGCTCCGCTTCCACGGTGACATTGCGTGGATGCGCATACTCTACGACACGCTGTGCCAAAGCGATATTTTCCTCATAAGGAAGCGCTGAACCGTCGATCATTACGGAAGTGAATCCGTCATCGATACATTGTTTACAAAGTTCAAAGCTGTCGCCGTGATCAAGATGCAGCACGATCGGAAGATCGGTCTCCTCCACTGCAGCCTCTACCAACTTGCGAAGATAGATCGGGTTTGCATATTTTCTTGCGCCTGCGGAAACCTGTAGGATGACCGCGGAGTCCAGCTCCTTCGCCGCACCGACGATCCCCTGGATGATCTCCATATCATTTACGTTGAATGCGCCGATCGCATATTTGCCTTCATACGCATTTTTGAACATTTGGCGACTGTTCATCAAAGCCATATATTTACCTCCTGTTATCCTTAAAAGCGATAGAGCTCCGTTCAAAATTCGGAGCGCTGTGCGGATCACCGCACGCTGTCTGTTTCTTTGTCTATTATAGTATTAAATCGGCAAAATTGGTAGTAGCAAATAGAATAATTCGATAAAAAAGACGAATTTGGCCAAAAATTATTGTAGGAAGCAACCATTTGCTGTAAAATATGAAAAATAATAAAGTCTTACTATCGGCGAGAGACTGCCGATAAAGATGAAGTGGATCAGGAGGAACTATGGAAACAAATTCTTTGATAAGTCCGGATAATATGTGGACGCTGTGGGCGATCATGGCAGGTTGGGCAGCGATCACGATCTATCTGGAGCAAAAATATGATTGGGCATCGAAGGTCAGCGGAGCGATCATCGCATTGCTCGGGGCGATGGTCTTGTCAAATCTTAAGATCATTCCGACCGATGCGCCGGCATATGATTCGGTGTGGACCTATGTCGTACCGCTTGCGATCCCGATGCTGCTTTTTAAGAGTGATCTTCGCAAGATCTGGCGAGAGAGCGGGAAGCTCATCATCATCTTTTTGATCAGTTCGATCGGTACGGTGATCGGGGCACTGATCGGTTTTTCGCTACTCAGCGCACATATCCCGGGACTGCGTGAAGTTGCGGCGATGATGACAGGCTCCTATATCGGCGGCAGCGTCAATTTTTCGGCGATGGCAAGTGCCTTTTCGGTCAGCAAGGAACTGTCTTCTGCGGCGGTCGTTGCGGACAATCTGCTGATGGCGCTCTATTTCTTCGTCTTGATCACGATCCCGACGATAAATTTCTTCAGAAAAAACTATAAGCATCCATACATGGATCAGCTGGAAAGCTCAGAGCATAAGGAAGGACAGACGATCGCGGCATCCTATTGGGAACGCAAAGAAGTGTCGCTCAAAGATATCGCCTTTGCCTTCGCATCCTCGGTAGCGATCGTGGCGTTCTCAGTCGCTTTGGAAAGTGCGGTCAAAGCTTTCGGTGAATCACTGGGCGGAGATCTTGGGAAGATCATCGCGCTCTTTGGAAACAAATATCTTTTCATTACGACCATTACGATGATCTTGGCAACGCTCTTTCCTAAATTCCTGGGAGAGATCCGCGGTGCGCAGGAGATCGGAACTTTTTTGATCTATATCTTCTTCGTAGTCATCGGCGTGCCGGCGAGCATCCTTGTCATCGTGACCAAAGCACCGCTTCTTTTATTGTTCTGTGCGATCATGGTGGCGATGAATATGGTGATGACCTTTGTTGGAGGGAAGCTGTTCGGCTTTACGCTCGAAGAGATCATCCTCGCATCGAATGCAAATATTGGCGGTCCGACGACGGCGGTCGCGATGGCGATCTCGAAAGGATGGGGCGAGCTGGTCGGTCCGATCATGATGGTCGGTACATTGGGCTATGTGCTCGGAAACTATTTCGGTCTGTTTATCGGAAATTATTTAGGCTAGTTCACTGCTGAGACTAACATCGATCCGAAGCTTCTTTATATAGTTCAGATCAGACGATCCCAAAAGAGAACGATCGAAAGCGTAGCACTTAGATCATAAGATCGGTATTTTATCCGATCGGAAAACCCATAGGATCGATTTTCTGAATGGATCCTGTAAAGTATCCGGATGTTGATCGCCGGAGATCATGAAGCATAAAAAAGCCTCGCAGCTTGAGCGACTTGCTCAAAGCTCGAGGCTTTTATCATACGGATCTTTATTTTACATCAAAAGAATCCAAGATCTTTTGGAGCGCAGGGATCAGATCTTCAAGCACAGAAGTGGTCATCGGATTTTGAAGCTTTCCGATCTCGATCAGCTCAAAGAACGGTGCGGAACCGCCTGCCTTGCACAGCGTGATATATTCCTGCACGGTCTTCTCCGGCGCATCGAGGAATTTGACAAGATACTGGAATGCACAGACCTGTGCCAAAGTATAGTCGATATAATAGAATGGCGAGCGGAACACATGGCCCTGCATAAACCAGAAAGAACCGCTTTCCAAAAAGTCATCATCGTATTCGATGTCCGGTCGGTACATTTTTTCGATCTCATGATATTTTTGTCGTCGCTCCGCCGGTGTCGCATTCGGATTTTCATACACAAAATGCTGGAAATGGTCGATCGTCACGCCATAAGGGATGAAGTTGATCGAACTTGTCAAAGCCGCAAATTTGAATTTTTCGGCATTATCACCAAAGAAATAATGCATATACGGCCAAGTCAAAAACTCCATGCTCATTGAATGAATCTCACAAGATTCAAAAGTCGGCCAAATATAATCCGGTAACAGCATATTCTGGGACATATAATTTTGGAAAGCATGGCCCGCCTCATGTGTGATCACGTCGATATCACCACGAGTCCCATTGAAGTTTGAGAAGATGAAAGGAGCTTTATATTGGTCGAAACTCGTGCAGTACCCGCCGGCTCTCTTGCCCGGTTTTGCGACCAGATCCATCAGCTCATTATCTACCATAAAATGAAAAAATTCTCCGGTTTCCGGGCTGAGTTCATCATACATTTTGATCGCATTTTTGATGATAAATTCCTCATCACCCAACGGATCGGGATTTCCGTCGCTAAAGACACAAGGCAGATCATAGACTTTGAGATCTTCGATCCCCAGTCTTTGAGCCTGATCTTCGCGAAGCTTGACCGAAAGAGGTGTCAGATGTTTTAACACTTTTTCACGATAGTTCGCGACATCTTTATGGTCGTAGTCGGTTCGTCGGAGCTGTTTGTAGCGGAATTCAATATAGTTCTTATATCCCAATGTAGTTGCCATTTCCGTGCGGACCTTTACGAGCTCATCATAGATGCTGTCAAATTCGTTCTGATGAGACTCGTAAAACTTGTTACGCACCTGATAAGCTTCTCGCCGTGCATCACGATCCAGACTTTGAAGAAGCGGAGAAAGCTGAGTCAGTGTATATTCCTGCCCTCTGAAAATGACCTTGCCGTTCGCGATCAATTTGCTGTACTTGGTCACCAATTCATTTTCCTTTTGCATAAAAGGGACCGCTTTTTCGTCCAGGATGAAAGAGCATTCCAACAGTTTAAAATAATATGCGCCGAATTCTCTCTCAAGCTCTGCGCGAAATTTTGAATGATAGATCGCTTTTTTGATCGCAACTTCCAAAGTAGAAAGGATCGGGAGGTTTTGATCTAGAAAAGCATTTTCATCCTCATAGAATTTATCCGTTGTATCGATCGAGTATCGAGTGGTCGCAAGCTTGTAATTCGTCTGTACTTTTTTCATAAAATCAGCATACTGCTTTATGATCGCGATCTGCTCCTCGGCAGAGGATGCGCCTTGGATATCGGATTCAAATTTTTTATATTGAGATGAGATCTCATCGATATTTGGCCTTTGGTAAGGCATATCATTAAACTTCATTACTTTTACCTCCATAAAAATGTTGTCTAATACAGTATAACAAAATTCAACAAAAATGTATATTCTTTCTTCCGCTCAATCTTCCGATCAATCAAGGGGCTTGATCAACAAAAGGGCTTGAATGTATAGGAAAAACAAAAATATCAAAAATAAAACAAATAAAAACAAAACGGATATTTGCATCAGGAAAAATAAATTATAAACTTTCCTGCAACTTTAGAGAAGCATTATATTGACTTTTAGGTATAAATGAGTGTAATATTAGTAATAAATGTAATGACAAAACAATTGTAGAATGTTCTGTCAAATGTGCTTGATATATTTGTCTGCTCAAAGGATTCACGAAGAAGACAGATGGTGGATAAAGGAAACAAGCGCGGAGGAGAAACGGACGAGATATATTCGATCCGGGGATGTTTGGTCACTTAGGTAAGGTAATGAAGGAGGAGTGAGATTGCAGGCGAATGAAAAGCTATTGGATGTAAAAGGGCTGAACACTGCGTTTAGGATCAAGGATGATTACTTTAACGCGGTCGATAATGTAAGCATCTCTTTACACCGAAATGAAATTTTAGCGATTGTAGGCGAGTCCGGATGTGGCAAGAGTACATTAGCGACAACTATTATAGGACTTCATAATATGAACTATACTTCTGTAAGTGGTGAAGTGCTGTATCAAGGAAAAAATCTCTTAACGCTGTCAGAGGCTGAATACAATAAAGTGCGCGGTGGAGACATCGGAATGATCTTCCAAGATCCGCTTTCTGCGTTGAACCCGTTGCAGCGAGTAGGGGATCAGATCGAAGAGAGTCTTGTGTATCATACTGATCTGAACAGCGAGCAAAGAAAAGCAAGAGTTTTGGAACTGATCAAGCAGGTGGGGATTCCAAATCCGGAACGAGTACGACGTCAGTTCCCGCATCAACTTTCAGGAGGTATGAGACAGCGTATCATCATCGCGATCGCTTTGGCTTGTAAACCCGACATCATTATTGCGGACGAACCGACGACGGCTTTGGACGTTACGATCCAGGCTCAGATCCTGGACCTGTTGCTTGATCTTCAAAAAGAGATCAATGCCGGTGTTATTTTGATCACGCACGATCTTGGCGTTGTATCGCAAGTAGCAAACCGTGTTTGTGTAATGTATGCAGGGCAGGTCGTAGAAGAGGCGCCTGTCGATGAACTGTTTAATAATCCGCTTCATCCATATACAAGAAGTTTGTTGAACTCGATCCCTCAGGATAACAGTCAGGACAAACATCTACATGTTATCGAGGGAATGGTTCCGTCTTTGAAAAATCTACCAAGAGAAGGATGCCGATTTTCACCTCGTATCCCTTGGATACCGCAAAGTGCGCATGAAGAACATCCGGGATTACATGAAGTGTCTCCGGGACATTTTGTTCGATGCACATGCTGGAAAGAATTCTATTTCCAAGAGGAGGGAAAATAATGAGTTTTCTAGAGATAAGAGATCTAAAGGTCCACTTTCCGATCCGCGGAGGATTTTTCAACCGAATCGTTGATTATGTCTATGCGGTCGATGGTGTAAACCTTGACATTGAAGAAGGAAAGACCTATGGCCTGATCGGTGAGTCCGGATCGGGTAAATCGACGATCGGGAAAGCCATCGTCGGATTGGAGCCGGCTACTCATGGAACCATTATGTACAATGGGCATGATGTAACGAAAAAGAGTGTTCGAAAGCAAGTAAAATATAACTACGATGTACAGATGATCTTCCAAGACTCAATGTCGAGCCTTGATCCGAAGAAAAGGATTCGTGATATTATCGGAGAACCGCTCAAAAACTTTGAGGAACTTTCTCCGGAAGAACTTGAAAAAAGAGTCTATGAGTTGCTTGATATCGTGGGGATGCCGTCTGATGCGATCTTCAAATATCCGCATGAGTTTTCAGGCGGACAAAGACAGCGTATCGGAGTAGCTCGTGCGGTGGCTTGTAAGCCGAAGCTGATTGTGGCGGATGAGCCCGTATCGGCGCTGGATCTTTCGGTGCAGGCACAGGTGCTCAACTATATGAAGGATATCCAGAAGGATTTCGGGATCAGTTATCTATTCATTTCTCATGACCTAGGAGTCGTAAAGCACATGTGCGATCATATTTATATCATGCATAGAGGAAGATTTGTAGAAACAGGAACCAGAGAAGATATTTACAGAGACCCGAAACATATTTATACGAAGCGTTTGTTGGCTGCGATCCCGCATATCGATCCGGATGATCGAGAAGCGGCAAAGGTTCGCAGATTGGAAGTAGAGCGCCAATTTGATGAGAAGGTTTCCGAGTATTATAATGAGAATTTCAGACCTTATGATCTGTCAAAACTCAGTGACACTCACTATGTATCGATAAAGGGAGGTTTGTAATATGTGGAAAACCGTATTAAGACGCGTATTGATCATGATACCGCAACTTTTTGTTTTGAGTATATTGGTATTTGCCTTAGGTAGAGCGATGCCGGGGGATCCTTTTACAGGATTGATCACTCCGGAGACCGAGGCGAGTCGTATCGAAGAGCTTCGCGAAAAAGCAGGATTGAATGATCCGCTGAGGGTTCAGTATGTCAACTGGTTGAAGAGGATTTCCAAGGGAGATCTTGGAATGAGCTACAACTACAAACGTCCTGTTTCCGACGTTATCGGAGAACGTGCGAAAAATACATTCTATCTTTCACTTCTTTCAACGATTTTACTATATGCGATCGCGATCCCGCTTGGAGTTTTGGCGGGGCGATATTACAACTCGCTTTTTGACCGATGCGTTGTATTCTATAACTTCCTGAGTTATGCGATGCCATCATATGTTCTTTATCTAGTGATGCTTTTGGTATTCGGGTATCGGTTGGCATGGTTCCCGACATCAGGTACGGTCGGACTGGGCGTAGCTCCGGGATTGCCATATATTATGAGCAGGCTCCAGCATATGATCCTACCGGCATTCACTTACGCGCTTCTTGCGACGACAAGTACGATCCAGTACCTTCGTAACGAAGTGGTCGATGCCAAAACGATGGACTATGTGCGTACAGCACGTTCCAAAGGGGTACCGATCAGTAAAGTATATACACATCATATTTTCAGAAACTCATTGTTGCCGATCGCAGCATTCTTCGGATTCACGATCACCGGTCTTTTGGGTGGATCGATCATCCTTGAAACGATCTTTGCTTATCCGGGCATGGGTGAGCTATTTATCTCAGCGATGGGATCGAGAGACTATTCGATCATTACAGCATTGATCATGCTTTACGGATTCTTGATCTTGACAGGTAGTGTGCTTTCTGACATCATCATGTCCATCGTTGACCCGAGAATAAGAATTGAGTAGGAGGAAACAATGAGCAAAGGAGAAAAGAAAAAGAACGCACAAAATGCACCGATCGTTCAAAAGCACGAAGAAGCGGCAAGACAAAAAAGTCCGAGTGCTTGGATGGTGCTTGCGAGAGAATTTAAAAAAGATAAAGTTGCTTTGTTCAGCTTGATCATATTCGTGTTATTTATCATCACCGTATTTGTTTGGGCAGCGTTTTTGGATCCGAAACAGGTCATGCGTGTCGATATCACAAGAAGTTTCCTTCCTCCGGGAAGAGACGGCTTCTGGCTCGGTACGGACCGAGCAGGTAAATCCATCCTTGGACAGTTGATCCTAGGTTCGAGAAACTCCATCATGGTAGGGATCGCGATCACCGCGCTTACAACGATCATCGGGATCATCATGGGATTGATGGCGGGATACTATGGCGGCAAAGTGGATCAGATCATTCTACAGATCATCGACTTTATATCCATCATGCCGACATTGATGATCATCATCGTATTCGTATCGATCTTGCCGAACTATAAGATCTATCATTTTATTTTGATCATGAGCGGTTTCTATTGGGTCGGGGTGGCACGTCTGGTGCGATCCAAGACCTTGTCGGAAGCAAGGCGTGACTATGTCAATGCATCCAAAACGATGGGGACCAGCGATATAAAGATCATGTTGTTTGGTATTTTGCCAAATATCATTTCCATCATCATCGTTCAAGGAGTATTGAGCTTTGCAGGAAATATCGGTATCGAAACGGGACTTGCTTTCCTCGGGTTCGGCTTCCCGCCGGATAAAGGAAGTCTGGGAACTTTGATCTCTTATGCAAGAGATTCCAGTGTACTCCAGTACAAAACTTATGTATGGCTACCGGCATCATTATTGATCTTCTTTATGATGCTTAGCATAAATTATATTGGCCAGGCTCTGAGAAGAGCATCTGACGCAAAACAAAGATTAGGTTAAAGGAGGAAATTTTATGAAGCGACTACACAAAATGCTTGCCGGTGCGCTGGCAGGTATGATGCTTCTAACAGCTTGTAGCGGTGGCGGCGGTGGCACCACATCAGGCGAAAAAGAAGGAGGGGATGCACCTAAGGGCGCGTCTGTTGAATTGTCAACGATCGTTGACAACGAAGGAGAACCGATCGAGGGTGGAGTCCTCAAGGTTGGTGTTGTATTGAGCTCTCCATTCAAAGGAATGTTCAACCCGGCACTTTACAGTGGAAACGATGATTCATCGATCATGTTGCCAACAATGTGGGGATCTTTCAATAATGACGAAGACTTCAAACTTGCGGATGGTGGTCCGGTAAGTGCTTCTTTTGATATTGAAGCTAAGAAAGCAACACTTAAGATCGATGAGAAGTACACTTGGTCTGATGGAACACCGGTAACGGCAGCAGACTTTGTTTACTACTATAAAATTATTGCGGACAAAGACTACACAGGTGTTCGTTATGACTCGGACTTCAAAAACGTAATTGGTATGGAAGAGTATAATGCGGGTACAGCAACTGAAATCTCAGGCCTTGAAGTAGTCGATGACAAGACGCTTGTGATTAACTTCAAAGAAATGCACCCTGGTATCCTATGGGGTGGAGGAATTCCGTTTGAGCCGGTTCCTGCGCACCAGCTAGCCGGTATTCCGGTAAAAGACCTTGAGTCTTCGGATGCTGTTCGTAAAAACCCTCTTTCTTGCGGACCATACTATATTTCAGAAGTAGTTCCTGGAGAGAAAGTTCTATTCAAAGCAAATGAACATTTCTGGAGAGGCAAAGCTCATATTCCTGAGTTGGTAATGGAAGTTGTAAGCCCTGACGTTGTGGCGGAAGCGGTAAAAGCAGGTAAGTATGATATCGTAGTGGATTCTTATCCGGCGGATAAATACGATCAAATCAAAGATCTTAACAATATCAAGATTGTTGGAAGACCTGGATATGTGTATAACTATGTAGGATTTAAGCTTGGAAAATGGGATGCTAAAAAAGGTCAAGTAGTACCGGATCCTAAGGCTAAAATGGCAGATGTGAACTTGAGACTTGCAATGGGTCATGCATTGGATATGCAAGCAATGTCCGATAACCTATACTTCGGATTAAGATCTCCTGCAAACTCTCTAATTCCACCACCATTCAAAAACTTCCACACAGATAATCCGAATGCGATCCTATTCGATAAAGAAAAAGCGATCAAGATCTTGGATGATGCAGGATATGTGGATACGGATAAAGACGGATTCAGAGAAACTCCGACAGGTGAGAAGCTTCAGATCAATGTAGCGACAATGTCCGGTGGAGACCTTGGTGAAAACTTGGCATTGTTCTATACGCAAGCATGGCAAGAAATCGGACTGGATGCGGTTCTTGCAACAGGAAGAACGATAGAGTTTAATGCATTCTACGAAAAAGTTCAAGCAGACGATCCTGGTATCGACGTATTCATGGGTGCTTGGTCAACAGGATCAAACCCTGAGCCATCCGGACTATACGGAAGAGAAGCGCAGTTTAACTACTCCAGATATGCTTCTGAGGAGTTGGATCAAATCCTTGCAGACATCAACTCCGTTAAAGCATTTGATGATGCATTCAGAAAAGATGCATACCACAGATTCGAAGAATACATGATCAAGAATGCTCCGGTAGTTCCTATTCAGTACAGAACAATGCTTAGAACAGTAAATAATCGTGTGAAGTCTTATGATTGGAGTTACTATGGAACAGAGTACTCTACTTGGGCGGATCTACAGCTTACAGCTCCGGAGCCGATAGCACACAAATAATAAGCCTTAGAAGATCAAACGAAGAGTCAATGATTAAAATTTAAAGCATAGCAGTTTAGGCTGTTATGCTTTTTTTGTGCAAATAATCATTTTCTATAGCCGGGTTTTGCTATTGAGAGTTGCCGCGAGTGTATGATCAAGCCGTTCGCATTCTTGTCAGCGATCAGCATCGTTTTGGGGATGTGGTTTTGCTATCGATAGTTGCTTGAGCGTATGATCGTTATAATCTTTATACGTGAGCGTATGCATATATTTGGGCGGAGACATCAGATCGTTTGATCCTGTTGTTTCGATCAATAAACTAATCCAAAAGCAAATAGGAGTCATTAGCGAATAAAGTTAAAAGTGCTATGGTTATATTTGGACGGAAGGGATCGGATCATATCGGTTTTGGCAGTAAAAATCACATCAGATCTTAAGAAAGTTTTGGGCAGGACTTTCCCTTTTGTACTTGAAAATAAGGGATTAAAGTGCTAAAATGTGTATATAAATAAAGTGTTTTATAATATTGTTCGGAATAAACCGAATGATATTACCTAAAAATGAAATCAAACTGCGATTGTTTGATTCGGCATAGGCTTTTAGGATCGGATCTTTGTGAAGTGCCTGAGCTTGAAAACAGGAAAGAGAAAGGGAAAGATTATGGTTGCTATTATTATCGGTTCAACTTCGGACTATCCGAAGGTAAAAGATGCATGCACGGTTTTGGATGAATTTGGAGTGAAGTATCATGTACGCGCATTGTCGGCGCATCGCTCCGGAAATCTATTGGATGACTATATCAGCGAATATGATGATCAGATCGACGTTTATATCGCGGCTGCAGGGAAAGCGGCACATTTGCCGGGAGTGATCGCAGCAAGCACAACAAAGCCGGTAGTCGGGATCCCGATCAAATCGTCCACTTTGGAAGGAATGGATGCGCTTCTTTCGATCGTTCAGATGCCCCCGGGAGTTCCTGTTGCAACGGTTGCGATCGACGGTGCAAAGAATGCGGCATTGTTGGCTGTTCAGATCCTAGGGATCAAGGATACAGAGGTTGCAAAATCGCTTAGAGAATACAAGATCAAGATGGAAGAAAAGGTACTTGCAGACGAGAAAAGAATGCTGGAAGAGATCAACAAGCAGAATCTATAAAAATGTTTTTCGGGTCGAGTCTCAGTAAGAGGCGGATCTGGGCATCAGGAAATTGTAGAAGGATCGGATTCGAAGGAATGCGGTCTATTGCATTTTAATTTTTATGATAAAGAGGTCAATATGTGTGGGATACTTGGAATTTTTTCGTCAGAAAATGTTCGCACTAAAATGTTTTATGGGCTAAACTGTCTGCAACATCGTGGACAGGAGAGCTGCGGGATCGCATATACCGATGGCAAAGAGATCAATCGTATCATGGGGATGGGATTGGTCATCGATGTGTTAAAGGATCATGTATTGGAAAAGATCAACGGGAATCTGGCGATCGGTCATGTTCGATATTCGACAGCCGGCGGATCCTTTGACTATAATACGCAACCACTGCTTGGGTCGATTCGAGGTCAAAAGATGGCACTTGCGCATAATGGAAATCTGATCAACTATCAGATCCTTCGCTCTCGCTTGGAAGAAGATGGGATGATGTTTCAGACCGAGATCGATACCGAGGTGATCCTGTATCTGATCACAAGGTATTATAAAGGGGATATCGTCGAAGCGATCTTTGAGACGATGCGCCGTATCGAAGGAGCTTATTCTTTGGTATTGATGCTCAATGATAAATTGATCGCGGTGCGTGACCCGAATGGGATCCGTCCGCTCGTGATGGGAAGGCATAAGGAGGATACGATCTTTGCATCCGAAAATGCGGCGATCGAGATCATCGGTGGGGAATTTGTACGGGATATCAAGCCGGGTGAGGTCGTGGTCGTTGACAGCAATGGGGAGAAGTCTTTCATGTTTGAGCGCATAGCAAAGACAAGTCATTGTATTTTCGAACATGTGTATTTTGCAAGAAATGATGCGACCTTGGATGATATCAATTCATATATGTTCCGCAGACGTTGCGGAAAGATCCTCCAGCGTGAAGCGCCTTGTGATGTGGATCTTGTCATTCCGGTGCCGGACAGCGGATACCCTTCTGCGATCGGTTATTCGCAGGAATCGGGGATCAAGCTGGGAGAGGGCTTGGTCAAAAATCGCTATATGGGCAGGACTTTTATCAAGCCGACGCAGGAAGAAAGAGAGATGGCGGTCAAGCTCAAACTCAATCCGCTGGGTCATGTCGTTCGGGATAAGCGGATCGTGCTGATCGATGACTCGATCGTCCGAGGAACGACTTCAAAAAATCTGATCAAAAACCTTCGAGATGCCGGGGCGATCGAAGTGCATATGCGGATCACTTCTCCACCGGTCACTCATCCTTGCTATTTCGGGATCAATACATCCAGCCGCAGAAATCTGATCGCATCACAGTATTCCAAAGAGGAGATCCGTGAGATGATCGGAGCGGACTCGCTGGAATTTATTTCGATCGAAGGGATGAAACAGGCGGCTCGGATCGGTGGCGACAAATTATGTCTGGCATGCTTTAACGGAGACTATCCGGTCGATCCATGTGTGATATAGCTCATATGCTTTACGAGAGTTGAGAGAGAAGTGTTGAGAGTCGAGAGTGAAATGTTGGAAATTTTATCATAAGATCGCTCGGACAGCATAATCGCATCGAGGGTATTGAAATGGAAAGAATGCTAAAGTATTCTGATCGTGAGGGCGCATATGCTTTACGAGAGTTGAGAGTGAAGTGTTGAGCGTGAAGAATGAATAGAGAGGAGATAAGGAATGAAGATAACATATAAGGACGCGGGCGTTGATATTTCTGAAGGTAATAAGTCGGTCGATCTGATCAAGGAGAAAGTAAAGGCGACTTATACAAAGGGGGTAGTCGGGGATCTTGGGCTTTTTGCCGGCGGTTTTTCGATCAAGGAGTATATGCACATGGAGGATCCGATCCTTGTGGCATCGACAGATGGTGTCGGTACGAAGCTGATCGTTGCACAGGAGATGGACAAGCATGATACGATCGGGATCGATCTGGTCGCAATGTGTGTGAATGATCTGATCTGCCTTGGTGCAAAGCCTCTGTTCTTTCTGGACTATATTGCAACAGGAAAGATCAAAGCAGAGAAGATCAGCGAGATCGTCGGTTCGATCGCAGATGGCTGTAAAGAGAGCGGATGTGCATTGATCGGTGGCGAAACGGCAGAGATGCCGGGGCTGTATGGCTTGGAAGATTATGACTTGGGCGGATTTTCGGTTGGGATCCTCGATAGGGCGAAGATCATCGACGGAAGTAAGATCCGATCGGGCGATGTATTGATCGGCCTTTTGTCAAGCGGGCTTCATTCCAATGGGTATTCTCTTGCGAGAAAGATCTTCTTCGACCATTTGGGACTCAAGGCACAGGATCGTTTCCGATCGGAGCAGGAGATCGGGAAACTGCTTTTAGAGCCGACGAAGCTTTATGTAGATACTGTACTTAAGACAATGGATCGATTTGAGCTCAAGGGGATCGCCAATATCACAGGCGGCGGATTGATCGAAAATGTACCGCGCATATTCGGCAAAAATATCTCCTGCAAGGTGGACAGTTCCGCTTGGAACAAGCCGGAGATCTTCCGCATCATCGAGGAGCTCGACATCGTTGAAAAAAATGAGATGTATCGAAGTTTCAATATGGGGATCGGGATGGTATTTGTCGTATCTTCCGAGATCGCAAAAGAGGCGGTCGATTTTATCAACACACAGACGAAGGATGAAGCGGTCGTTATCGGAGAGATCGTTGAAGGAGATTTCGGATGTCAGATCGACTAAAGGGATTTAATATCGCCGTTTTTATATCGGGCGGAGGCTCCAATTTGCAATCCTTGATCGATGCGAGCCAAGAGGGCGGGATCGATTCAAAGATCGATCTGGTCGTATCGAGTGACCCGAAGGCTTATGGTCTGGAAAGAGCAAAAAACGCAGGGATCGACGGGATCGTCTGCCGTGATCCGAAGGAGATGATCGCGCTGATGGAGCGTTATCAGATCGATCTGATCGTATTGGCGGGCTATCTCAAGGTGATCGACGGGGAGTTGATCGATCGCTACCCAAATCGCATCATCAACATCCACCCGTCCTTGTTGCCGAAATTCGGCGGGATGGGGATGTATGGAATGAATGTTCATGAGGCGGTCTTTGCCTCGGGTGAAAAGATCAGTGGAGCGACGGTCCATTTTGTCGATCGGATCGTCGATGGCGGAAAGATCCTGATCCAAAAAGAAGTGGATATTTCGGATTGCAGCTCGGCAAAGGAAATTCAAGAGAGGGTGCTTGATCTGGAGCATCAGATCCTCGTTGAAGCGGTAAAGATTTTGGAGGAACTATGAAAAAAGCACTGATAAGCGTAACCAATAAGCAGAATATCATCGAGATCGTGGATGTTCTGCTCGAAGCGGGCTATGAGATCATCTCGACCGGCGGAACGCTTCAGCATATCCGCGAGCGCGGACGCAAGGCGACCGATATCGAAAAATTTACGGGTTTTCCGGAGATGTTTGAAGGCCGTATCAAGACCCTGCATCCGAAGGTGCATGGGGGACTTCTTTTTAAACGAGATGACAACAGACACCGATTGCAGGCAGAGGAGCAGGACATTCAGCCGATCGATGTGGTGATCGTCAATCTATATGATTTTGAAGGCACGATGAATTCCGGCAAATCACATGAGGATATCATCGAAAATATCGATATTGGAGGGCCTTCGATGGTACGCTCCGCATCCAAAAACTACAAAGATGTTTTGATCGTCGTAGACCCGAGTGATTATCGGGAGGTTGCGGAAAGGATCAAAGAAGATCGCGTCGACCTTCCTTTCCGTGAGAAAATGGCGATGAAGGCATTTAGCTTGACGGCATATTACGATGCGATGATCTCAAGTTATTTTATCCATCGATTTCAAGCAAAAGCTTCAAAAAATGAGCATGATGTCGAAGCTTTCGATCCTTTCAAAATCGAATTCCGCGCTTTGCCGATCAAAAAATCGCAGGATCTGCGCTATGGGGAAAATCCGCACCAAAAGGCTTGTGTGTACGACATCCCAAGCGATAGATCGCTACTTTCAAAAATAAAGCAGCTCAATGGAAAAGAGCTGAGCTATAATAATTTGAATGATCTCAATACGGCGGTCGAGATCTGCGCCGACTTTGCGGATCAAAAAGGGATCACGACAGCGGTGATCAAGCATGCGACTCCATGTGCGGTCGCAATGGGCGATAATGCCTACGGATCCTACAAAAAAGCTTATGATGCCGATCCGGTATCGATCTTTGGTGGGATCATTGCGAGCAACGGGACGATCGATGAGGAGACGGCAAAGGAGATCACAAAGATCTTTGTAGAGATCGTCGCTGCAAGAGATTTTACCGACGAAGCGCTGAGGATCCTTTCGGAAAAAAGCAATCTGCGCATCCTAAAGATCGATTATGATCTGTTGCCGAGCCCGATAAGCTACAAGAACATCAGCGGTAAGATGCTGGCACAGTCCGGTGATTTTCGATCGGCAGACGGCTTTGAGATCGTGACGAAAAAATCGCCGAACGATCGGGAGAAAGAAGATCTGCTTTTTGCGATGAAGGTGGTCAAACATACAAAATCCAATGCGGTCGTATTTGCCAAAGATCTTGTGACCGTTGCGATCGGAGGAGGACAGACCTCGAGGATCTGGGCGGTGGAGACAGCACTTCGCAACTACAAAAACAATCATTTTGAGGGTGCGGTGATGGCATCGGATGCCTTCTTCCCATTCGACGATTGTGTCAAACTCGTTGCCGAATATGGGATCTCCTCGATCATTCAGCCGGGCGGAGCGATCCGTGACAAAGATTCGATCGAGGCATGTGATCAGCGAGAGATATCGATGGTATTTACAGGCGTAAGACATTTCAAGCATTAGTTTGGAGGGATAAGATGAAAGTTTTGATAATCGGTAGCGGAGCAAGGGAACATGCGATCGGGGTTTCGATCGCAAAGAATCCATCGGTGAACGAGCTGTTTTTTGCACCGGGAAATGCCGGGACGAGTCGCATCGGTAAAAATTTGGAGATCAAAGCCAATGAGCTTGAAAAGCTGTTGGATCTTGCGAAAAAAAACCAAGTGGATTATACGATCGTCGGACCGGAGGATCCGCTCTGCCTGGGCATCGTGGATCTGTTTGAAAAAGAAGGGCTGAAGATCTTCGGACCGACAAAGCGGGCGGCGGCTTTGGAAGGAAGCAAGGCTTATTCCAAGGACTTTATGATAAAATACAAGATCCCGACAGCGATCTATCAGAATACAAAGGATGCGGCAACGGCGACAAAGATCGCTCATGAGCTGATCGAAAAAAATGGAAAAGCGGTCCTCAAGGTGGACGGGCTCTGTCAGGGGAAAGGGGTCTTTATTGCCACTTCCAAGGCGGAGGCGGATGAGTTTATCGCTCAGGTTTTTGAAAAACAACAATTCGGAGCAAATGATCTTGTCGTCGAAGAATTTATCGACGGTTTTGAGATGTCTCTGCTCTGCTTTGTGGACAATCATACTTACAAGATCCTGCCATCAGCGAAAGACTACAAGAAAGTTTTTGTGCATGATGCAGGCCCAAATACAGGAGGAATGGGGACCTATGCGCCGAATTTTCAGGCGGATCGATATATCGGCGAGATCAAGGAACAGGTATTGGAACCTTTTATGGCGGGGATCCGATCCGAAGGACTTGATTTTCGAGGGATCCTCTTTGTCGGACTGATGATCGGTCCGTCGGGCGTCAAGGTTCTGGAATTTAACACGAGATTTGGAGATCCGGAGACACAGTCCATCCTTCAGCTTTTGGAGAGCGATCTTTTGGAGATCATGCAAAAGACTTCGGAAGAGAAACTCCATGAGGTCGATCTGAAGATCTCGGATAAAAAAGTGGTGACGGTCGTATTGGCATCGGGGGGCTATCCGGGAAGCTATGCGACAGGTCATGAGATCACCGGGCTGGAAGAGGCGAGATCGCTTGTGTTCCATGCCGGCACGAAGTCGGATGGCGATAAGGTCCTAACGAGCGGAGGGCGCGTGCTGAGCATCACGGATATCGGCGACAGCTATGAGGAAGCGAATGAAAAGGTGATGGCGAGCTTGTCCAAGATCTCTTTTAAGGATGCCTATTATCGCTATGATATCGCACCGCTGGTCGATCGGATCTATGTGGAAAAGAAAAAGGATTTTGACATCTATTCCAACAAGACGAAGGCGATCCTTAGGAGCGATCTGGGTCTCTCGATGGAGCATCTGCGTTCGTTCATCCGCTATGATGTGCAGGGACTTTCGAAGGAGGAGCTGGACAAGGTGCTTCATACCGTATTCAGTGAACCGCCGATCGATAAGGTCTATGTCGGACGATCTGCGCTGGAGCTGGAAAAAGAGCTGATCTGTCCGATCGTGATCCAATATCATAAGGGACAGTTTGATCAGAGAGAACAGGGCGTGATCGATACGATCGCCTCCGCGCTGGAAAAAGAGGTGAAGGTCAACTGTGCGCATGTGGTGAGCCTCGAAGAGGAAGTCAATGCGGAAAAATTTGCTCAGATCAAAGCTCTGCTGATCAATCCCGTCGATCAGGAGGAAGGCGACTTGCTCGGGATCCCGTCAAGGATCGACGACAGTTTTGAAGATAATAAGGTCAACCGGATCATAGATGGCTTTATCACTCTTTCAAAAGAATCTTTGGAAAGCTTTTTGGCAGAGATGTCGCTTTCGATGAATCTGGACGACATTTTGCTCGTGCAGAAATACTTTAGCGAAAAAAGACGAGATCCGAGCGAGACGGAGGTCCGTATGCTCGACACCTATTGGTCAGATCATTGCCGTCATACGACTTTTAACACGGTTTTGGAAAAGATCGACTTTGAGGACAGCTCCGGTCTGATCTCGCAAAAGATCCGTGCAAGCTTTGATCGATATATCCAGGAAAGGGAAAGTCTGGGTCATACGAAGCCGATCACGCTGATGGATCTGGCGACGATCGTTGCGAGGGGAATGGGCAAACGAGGCGAACTCAAGGACCTTGAGATCTCGGAGGAGAATAACGCATGCTCGATCCGCGTGGATGTGGAAATTGAAAAATATGACGGTTCACTCATTCGAGAGCCTTATCTTGTGATGTTCAAAAACGAGACGCACAACCACCCGACAGAGATCGAGCCATTTGGCGGCGCTTCGACCTGTATCGGTGGAGCGATCCGAGATCCGCTCAGCGGTCGTGCCTATGTATATCAGGCGATGAGGATCACCGGTTCGGCAGATCCGAGAGCGGGCAAGACGGAGCGTATCTCAGGCAAGCTCAGCCAGCGAAAGATCACGACCGAAGCGCTCAAGGGCTACAGCTCCTATGGTAACCAGATCGGTCTTGCGACAGGTTTTGTCGATGAGGTCTATCATCCGGGCTATGTGGCAAAAAGGATGGAGGTCGGTGCGGTGATCGCAGCGGCACCGGAAAAAAATGTTATCCGAAAATCGCCACAGGCGGGAGATGCCGTGCTTCTGATCGGCGGAAGGACCGGGCGTGACGGTATCGGCGGAGCGACAGGATCATCGAAATCGCATGACGAACAATCGGTCAAGAAGTCTTCCGCAGAGGTGCAAAAAGGGAATGCACCGATGGAAAGAAAGATCCAGCGCTTGTTCCGCAACGAGAAAGTCTCGACCTTGATCAAAAAATGCAATGACTTCGGCGCGGGCGGTGTGAGCGTAGCGATCGGAGAGCTCAGCGATTCGATCGAGATCTGGTTGGATCGGGTACCGCTCAAATATCAGGGACTCAGTCCGATGGAGATCGCAATATCCGAATCACAGGAGCGGATGGCGGTCGTGATCGAGTCGAAGGATATTGAAAAATTTATCGCCTTTTGTGATGAAGAGAATTTGGAGGCGACTCATGTAGCAAATATCACGGACAGCGGAAGGCTGATCATGAAATACAAGGATGAGGTGATCGTCGATCTGGATCGAGATTTTATCGACTCATCCGGTGCGATGCGCTATCAGAAAGTGGTCGTGCCTGCATGCGAAGTTTCGGAAGTGCAGGAAGTGAAGTCTCTGGAATATATCTACGAATATGTAAAAGACATCAATGTTGCCAGCCGAAAAAATATGATCGAGAACTTTGACTCGTCGATCGGCGGAGGAGCTGTCGTATCTCCTCTCGGCGGTAAAAATCAGATCACGCCGGCGCAGGCGATGGTCTCCGAGATCCCGAGCATGATCGGACATGCGAAGCAGGTCAGCTTGATGAGCTATGGATTTGACCCGCATCTTTCCGAAAAAAATCCGTACCTTGGTGCATACTATGCGGTGGTCGAATCGCTTTGTCGATTGGTGGCGCATGGCGCGGATCCGCTCAAGGCGAGACTGTCGATGCAGGAATACTTTGAAAAGCTCGGTTCCAATGAAAAGACCTGGGCGAAGCCTTTTATCGCGATGCTTGGGGCATATGAGGTGACTTCGGCGCTCAAAACACCGCCTATCGGAGGAAAAGACTCCATGTCGGGAACCTATAAGGATCTGAATGTTCCGCCGACATTGATCTCTTTTGCCGTTGCGACCGCAAAGAAAAACGAAGTGATCACCAATGAACTCAAAGGAGATTCAAAACTCTATCTACTAAAAACGAAGAGATCGGCAGATGGAACGCTCGATCTGGACGATCTGAAACAAAATTTTGAGAAGCTCCATCAGGCGATGATCGAAGGCAAGGTCCTATCCTGTGCGGCGGTCGACCATAAGGGTGTATTGATGACATTGCTTGAGATGAGTTTTGGAAATGATATACGCTTTGAGGCGACGCTCGACGAAAAAGAGCTGTTTGCGAAAGGCTATGGGAATTTTGTGATCGAAAGCAAGGAGGAGCTTGGATTTGCTACGGCGATCGGAGAGAGCCACTGCGAAAACTTCAAGCTTTCGGTCAATGGAACAGCGCTTGATTACGATCGGCTAAAAGAAAGCTATCTGACGGCATTTGACGAAGTCTTTAATGGTGAGATCCGTCAGGAAGCTTCCGAAGCACTTCCTAAGGCAGCCGAGCGAGTTTTTGCTAGATCAAACAAACCGGTCGATCGACCGAAAGTCGTGATCCCTGTTTCGCCGGGAACGAACTGCGAATGGGATATGGAGCGCTCCTTTATCAAAGCGGGAGCGGAAACCGAGATCATCGTGTTCAACAACTTGAGCATCGAATCGATCGCACATTCTGTCGATCGCTTGGCGAAGGCGATCACAAATGCTCAGATCCTGGCATTGCCTGGCGGATTCAGCCTTGGCGATGAGCCGGACGGATCGGGTAAATTTATTGCGAGTCTTCTAAGAAACGAGAAGATCAAGGCGGCGATCGAGCATATGCTGGATCAAAACGACGGACTGATCATTGGGATCTGTAACGGTTTCCAGGCGCTGATCAAGACGGGTCTTCTGCCGAGCGGTAAGATCTCGGTGATGGATGAAAATTCGCCGACATTGACCTATAACAGCAATGGCCGTCATATCGCAAGGATGGTCAAGACAAAAGTGGCATCCAATCCATCACCATGGCTTCGCTATACCGATCCGGAGGCGGTCTATAAAGTACCGATCTCTCATGGTGAAGGACGCTTCGTATGCAATGAAGAGGCCTATGAGGAGCTGAAGAAAAACGGACAGATCGCATTCACCTATCTGGACAATCCGAACAGCTCATCCTACGACATCGAAGGGATCACCAGCCCTTGTGGCAAGATCCTAGGCAAGATGGCACATTCCGAGCGCGTGATCGACGGATTGTATCAAAATATCCCCGACATTCTGGATTCCAAACTGTTCCAAGCCGGAGTGGATTACTTCAAAAAGTAGGAAGGAATAAAAAACACATTCTCTCTTTTTCGCTGTCATCAAAAACTTTGGATATCTGTTGTGATGGAGATCGAAGAAATCGAGAAAAAGATGGAGCAAAATAAAGAATAATTGGTAATGTTGCAGAGCGAAGATCTCGTTCTGCAACATTTTGTTTGCCTTGAATTCTCAAGATAAAAACAGTATGGATGAATGATGAACTACATAGTGTCTGCTCATTAACCGCGACTCAAAACAAACTCATTTTTAAGCCTCCGAT